>JBGQGS010000008.1:0-30739 GCA_041497555.1 Candidatus Dormibacteraceae bacterium
GGAAAGAATCTCAGGCGATGACTGGGCCTGGATGCTGGACACGAACCTCGTCGGCGCGGTGCGCACGTCGATGGCATTCCTGCCGCACATGACGGCGCGAGGCTCTGGGCACATCGTCAACGTCGTGTCGTACGGAGGTCTGTTGCCCCGCGACCCGATGTCGATGCCCTACGACACCAGCCATGCGGCGCTGGCCGTCTTCACGGAAGGCCTTGCGCACCAGCTTCAGGGCACCGGGGTCAGCGTTTCGATCTTCTGTCCAGGGGCGAAGGGGCCGCGAATCGGGCAGAACACGAGGTCGCGTGGCGTCGGCCGCCTCTTTTCCGGTCCGGATAAAGGCCCTGACTCATCCGCCCAGCTCGAGCAGCTGGCCTCGACCCTGATCGAAGGCATGCACCATCCTCGCTTCCTCATCCTCGGCGACCCGTCCGAGGCATCGACGTTCGAGGGCCGCTGGGATCACCTCGACGCCAAGCCGGTGAGCCAGTGAACGCGCCCACCGACCTGCTTTCGAGCATCGGGATCTGCGTGAGCGCGGCCGCTCTTCTCGCCCTGGTCGGCTGGCGCCTCCGCCAGCCATTGATCCTCGCCTATCTCGTGACCGGGGTGTTCATCGGCCCTCACGGCCTCAACTTCGTTACCAACCAGGCCAGCATCGCGACCGTCGCCGAGATCGGGCTGATCCTCCTTCTCTTCATCATCGGGTTGGAGATCGACCTCAACAAGCTCGCGTCGGCAGGCGCGCCAGTGTTGCTAACGGGAGTGCTGCAGGTCCCCATCTGCATCGCCCTCGGTCTCGGCTTCTTCTATGCCATCGGCGTGCGTAACACTGGCGGCCACTACGCGCTTCTCTACCTCGCCGCCTGCATGAGCCTGTCCAGCACGCTCGTGGTGGTCAAATTGCTCAACGACAAGTTCGAGCTCGACACACTGCCGGGACGAATCACCCTGGGCGTGCTGGTCATCCAGGACATGTGGGCGGTGGCCATGCTCGCGGTGCAGCCGAACCTCCTCAACCCCAACCTGCTCCCGCTTGCGTTCTCGCTTTGGAGAGGCTTGCTGCTGGTGGTGGGCGGCTTCGCCATCTCGAAGTACATCCTTCCTCACCTGTTCCGAGCGGTTGCGAAGGCTCCCGAGCTGGTCCTCGTGAGTGCCCTCGCCTGGTGCTTCTTCCTCGCTGGAGCCGCGAGTTTCATCGGGCTCTCGCGCGAGATGGGCGCCCTCATCGCCGGTGTGAGCCTCTCGACCTTCCCCTACAACCTCGACGTGATAGCTAAGACGGTGAGCCTCCGCGACTTCTTCGTCACGTTGTTCTTCGTCGCCCTCGGCATGCAGATCCCGATCCCGAGCCTTCAGGTTGTCGGTATAGCGCTCGCCGCCTCGGCCTTCGTGATGGTCAGCCGCCTCTCTGTCGTTCCCATCCTCTACGGGCTCAAGTTGGGCCATCGCGCGAGCCTGCTGCCGGCCATCAACCTGGCTCAGGTGAGCGAATTCTCGATCGTGATCGCGTCGCTGGGTCTCACGCTTCCAAAACCACAGATCGATCCCGACGTGGTGACGATCGTGATCATGACCTTCGCCATCACCTCAGTCGCCTCGACCTACTTGATCAACTCGAGCCACATAGTGCAACGCACGCTGAGCAGAGTATTGAAGCTGCTCCGGATCAGGGACCTCGACGTAGGAGAGGCCGCACCTGCGCGGAAAGAGACCCGGTCAGAGACCATGGTCTTCCTCGGCTTCTTCCGGGACGCCAGCTCGATCCTGCTCGAGCTCGAGACAGAAGGGACGGCGGTCGATGGGCAGGTACTGCTCGACAAGATCCTTGTCATCGACTTCAACCCGACGGTGATGCGCGAGCTGCGCCGGCGCGGGATCAGCTGCGTCTATGGTGATATCGCTCATGCGGACACGCTGCGTCACTCCGGCATCGAGAGCGCGGAGCTCGTCGTGTGCAGCATCACCGACGATGTCCTCCGTGGCACCAGCAATCTCAGGCTGTTGCGGAACGCCCGCGCGAGCTGCCCCAAAGCCAAGGTCATGCTCACAACCGAGCACATCCCCCACGCGCTTCGGCTTTATGAGGCAGGAGCTGACTTCGTCTACATCCCCAGGCTGCACTCCGCGCTGCAAATCGCGCGAATTCTGAAGCAGGGTTTAGCCGAGGGCTTCGAAGCCGCTCGCGCGGCCGAGATCAAGGACCTGTCCCAGCGCCGAGAGGTCCTGGCCTAGTCTCCCCTGAGGTGGCGCGGATTCTTGCGGTCGCGGATGAGGTCGATGAGTTTCTCTACGGGGACAAGCTCCAGACACTCAAGCCCGACCTGATGGTCTCGTGCGGCGACCTTCCATTCGACTACCTCGAGTACCTGGTCAGCAGCCTAAACGTGCCGCTGGTCTACGTGCCGGGCAACCACGACCCGAGCTTGAGGCCGGCCGACACGACCTGGGCGCCGCTGCAGCAGGAGGGCGCTGGGCCTGGGCCTGCGGGATGCGACAACGACGATGGCCGAGTTATCGAGGTGTGCGGCTTGCGCATCGCGGGCCTCGGCGGCAGCCTTCGCTACAGGCCTGGTCCCAATCAGTACACGCAGGCCCAGATGCGGTGGCGCACGTTGAGCCTGGAGCTTCGGATCCGCCTGAACCGCGCCCAGTCTGGCCGCAAGCTCGACGTGCTCATCACACATGCACCGCCCTTCGGCGTCAGCGAGGCAGGGGATGCGGCCCACGTGGGATTCGCGGCCTTCCACAGGATCATCCGGGACCTCCATCCGGTGCTGGTCGTCCACGGCCACATCCACCCGTACGGAAGGAGCCGGCCGGAGCGGCGGACCGACGGCACGCGCATCGTGAACGTTGTGCCGTCGCGACTCCTCGAGGTTTAGTGGTGCACTAGAGCTCCAGCGAGATCCCGGCACCTTCCGCTTTCGCCCTGTCGTAGACCAGCCGCGCGGCGGCCGCATCTTCGACCGCGTGGCCGGTGGACTTGTAGATGGTGATCTCGCCGGCCGACTGCCGGCCGGGCCTGGTGCCGGCCAACAGCTCGCCAACCTCGGTGAGGCGTTCCGGGTCGAGACCCTGGAGCTCGACCGCGCCCGCTGGTGGAGGATTGGTTGCGGCGCCGCGCCACTCGACGAACACGCGGCCGGCGGCAATCGTCGTGGCGTCAAGCTCTGGCCCCCACGTCCCGCCAACCGAGCTCACGTGGGCGCCGGGCTTCAGCCACTCGAGGCGCAGGATCGGCTCGCGCGCGTCGGTGCAGCACGCAACCACGTCGGCGCCGCGCACCGCAGCTTCGAAAGACTCCGCGACCACAGCACGTGGGTGCCGCGACGCCAGCGCCCTGGCCTTCTCGGAGTCGCGTGAGGCGACGCGTATCTCTTTGAAATCGCGGACGCGCGGAAAGGTTTCGAGATGCGATCCGCCCTGCACGCCGGCGCCCAGGATCGCCAGCACCGAGGCGTCGTCTCGGGCGAGGAGTCGCGCCGCCACCGCCGCGGTGCCACCGGTCCTGATCGCGGTGATGTAGGTGCCGTCCATCACCGCAATGGGAGTCCCGGTGTCCTCGTCAAAAACCATGATCAACCCCTGGTGCGAGGCCAGTCCGTGGTGGTGGTTGGCCGGGAAGACGGAGACGAGCTTCACCTCGAGCGCGATGCCAGGCACATAGCCGGGCATCGCGCCCAAGATCCCGCGGTCACCGACGCGCGCGCCGGCACGCGGCGGGACGGACGTGATCCCCGAGGAGAAGACGACGAGCGCCTTACCCAGCGCGTCGAGCATCGAGTCGATGTCGAGCAGGCGCTCGACGTCTGCGCGGCTCAAATAGAGGAGCTCGCCCACAGCCGCCGATCATAGCTCCAGGACTTCCGCCTCCCCGGAGCTGGATTTCAATGATCGGCGCTCATCAATTTTCAGGATGGCGTTCCTGGTCCACGATCGTTAGCCTCGAACGCGATGACCGTTTACGACGGAGCAGTGAGGATCCAGGCCAAGGACGGCCGCAGGTTGCACCCTTGGCGCGTCGTCTACCACCGACCTGGCTTCGGGCTCAGCTATACGACGGTCACAGCTGTGGACGGAGCCAGTGCCGCTGACCGGGCGCTGGCTCTATCCGACCGGCAGCGGGGCGGAGGCCTGAGCTTCTAGCCCACTACCCTTACCGCTCTGATGAGGGATTTCCTCCGGAACGGCAAGTTGCTGACCCTGATGCTCGGCCACTTGACGGTCGACAGCTACGCCGGGGTCATCCCCGTCCTCTATCCGCTGTTGATCGGACGGTTCAAGCTGAGCCTGGCGACAGTCGGTTTGGTCAGTCTCGCGTACAGCGGAATGGCGGCTGTATCGCAGCCGTTGTTCGGGGTCCTGGCCGATCGCTTCGGCACACGCTTCACTGGCCTCGCGCTTGGCTGGACGGCACTCACGTTCTCGCTGGTCGGGTTTGTGACGACCTACCCGCTCCTCCTTCTGGTGGCGTGTGCCTCAGGGCTTGGGTCCGGGGCATTCCATCCGATGGGCGCGCTCGATGTGCGTGCGCTGCTGCCCCCACGGGGGCGCAGCTCCGGTATGTCCATCTATGTCACCGCCGGCACAGTCGGGCTTGCGATCGGTCCGCTCATCGGCATACTCCTGTTCGGCGCCTTCGGCATTCATGGCACCGGCCTCCTTGTCCTCCCGGGCGTCGTCACCGGCGGATACCTGTTGTGGCGCATGCGCAGCACGGTCCAGGCCACCGTCGGTCACGCGAGGGGCGCGGTGGCGGTCGCACATAGGGTCCCGATCTTCGCGCTCGCCGTCGTGATCGGCGTGATGATGTCTCGTAGCTGGACGGTGAGCGTCTTCCAGGCCTTCACGCCGACTTGGTACAAGCAGCTCGGGTACGGCCCGGAGTTTTACGGGCCGCTTGCGACCACCCTGGTGCTTGCGAGTGCGGTCGGCATGGTCGGATGTGGCACGCTCGCGGACCGCTACGGAAGGCGCAGCGTGATCCTCGCGACGCTCGTGCTCAGCGTGCCGGCCATATTGCTCTACACCATCTTTCCCGGGCCCTGGGCGTTCGCGAGCGCGGTTCTCATCGGATTCCTCGCCGCATCGACCGCGCCGCTCATGCTCCTGATGGCGCAGCAGCTGATGGCGCAGCGTGCGGGTCTCGCCTCAGGCCTTGTGATGGGGCTCGGCTTTGTCACCGGGGCGATCGGCATTCCCATCAACGGGGCGATCGCCGATTCGATTGGGCTGCAGAAGTCGCTGATGACCCACGTAGTGCTCGTCATCGTGACGATCGCGATCGCCTGGTTTCTACCCCGCGAAAACGAGATGGACTCTTATTTGGTCATGCCGGAGCGTGCGCTGGCACCATGAACACATTGCAATGGCTTTGACGACCGGCGACCAGATCGAGATCGATGTCCGAGACGATGCGGCGGCGATGACGCACCTGCTCACGCTGCCCGCGCTCGCTCGAATGGACGCGCTGGCGGCGATGCGCGGCATCTCCGCCTTCGACGAGGAACCGCTGAAGATGCTCAAGCACATCCATGAGCAGGGCGATGGTTTCCGTGTCAGCGTGGACGATCCCCGCTATCCCGATGCGCTGAAGCGGCTCATCCAGGCCGACGCCTGGGGCCAGCTGCGCCGCGAGCTGGCGCGCGCGTGGGAGTACCAGCGCTCGGTCCTGCCGGGCATCCGGCATCCGGACCGGGTCGAGGTGGTCCTGACGCTCGGCTATCCCGATGACCCGATCTTCATCGAGCTCACTCTCGGCTATTACGGCATGGGCTCGACGCCGGGAAGCATCTGGCTCGTGGCATGGCCATCCGAGTACAACCTGACGAGGATCGGGGCGTGCGGCGTCCACGAGCTCGCCCACAACCTGCGGACTCCAAATATCGAAACTCAATTCAATCTCGCGGAGTGGGTGATCCAGGAAGGACTCGCTGAGCTGTTCACGCTCGAGGTCTGCGGTGCGGAGTCAACGGGAGCCTGGTATGCGGGCATAACCGGTCCGACTCTCGACGCTGTCTTTGACAAGGTCATCGGCGCCTTCGGGACCGGAAGCTCGTTCGCCGACTGGACGTCGTACGTGCTGGGCGACGATGTGGCAGGGCGCATGGGGCGGCGGCCGGTGGGCATTCCGCACATGGGCGGGTATGCGGTCGGACGGCGAATCGTCGAGCGCTACCTGGCCAACACCGGGCTCAAGGCTGCACAGGCGATCGTCCGGCCGACAGCGGAGATCCTCGCGGGCGCAGGTATCACGCCGAAAGCCTAGTGTCCTGTTCCGGAGGTCCGACGCATATTTCGCGGCACCGGCGGCCGGAGCTATTGTCGGTTTGGTGCTGAATCGCAGCGTTTATGAGCTCGCGGGCGGAGAGAAGACCTTCAGGCTGCTTGTCGAGCGGTTCTACGCGCGCGTTGGAGAGGACGCAGTGCTGCGTGCCGTCTACCCCGAGGAGGACCTGTCGGGCGCGACCGAGCGGCTGACCCTGTTTCTGATCCAGTACTGGGGCGGACCGCCCACCTACAGCGAGCGCCGCGGCCATCCGCGCCTGCGTCTTCGTCACCAGCCGTTTGCGATCGGCAAGGTTGAACGCGACGCCTGGTTGAAGCACATGACGGCCGCCGTCGACTCGCTGGATGTGGCGCTTGCGGTGCGCAATGCCCTGCTCGACTATTTCGAGACGGCGTCGACCGCGATGATCAATCAGCCGGTTCCGCAAAAGGGGCCCCCGCGACCTCGGGGCGAAGCCTAGGAGTTCGCGGGGATCTCAGCGCTGGCTGCCGGCGCGGCGCCCGGCTCAGGCTTAACGAGGTCTGGCGCAACCGTGGGAGCTCCTTCGAGCTCGGCCGCCAGTCCATTGCCTGAAGCCTTGGCCCGGCGCAGCGCCGTCCGCAGGCGGGGGATCTCCGCCCTCAGCGGCTGTTCGACCCAGTCAAACGCGATGACGCGCTCGTTGACCTCCCAGAAAAGCCCGTTCTGCATGGACTCCATCCGGTCGAGGGCGGCGTCGACGAAGTCGGGCGGCGCTGCAGCGATGCCCTCGACCAGGAGGCGGGCGACGTCTTTTTGATCCGCCGCCATCGCCCAGAAGGTCAGCTTGGCGACACCCTTGAACAGGCCGTTGAGCCCGATCGGGCGCGCGTTCGGGGTCAGGTCGAGCAGGTTGCGGACGAGCAGGCGCGCGAGCTGGAGCGTGACCTGCGGGTCGCGCGCTCGTGCCTCGATGGCCAGGTCGGCGACGTCCTCGGCCGCGGCTCCGAGGGTCGCCGGCATGCCCGCTTCTTCGAAGTGCCGGCCGTAGCGGAGCAGGTGTGCCGCAGCCTCCACCGCGAGGTCGGAGCGCCACTCCAGCGCGCCGATCGCAAACCTCCGGTACTCGTTCATGATCCCGGAAGCGAACGTGGGCGCGGACCTGTTGATCGCCGCGCGCAGGTAGGTGTTGAAGAATCGCACGCAGAGCTCAGCAACCTCTGAGTCACCCTTCTGGATGGCGGCGATGCCGACATCGCGCGTAGCGACGGCGATGGCATGCACCGCTTCCTTTCGGTGCACTGGAGTCAGACCGACCATGTCGACGAAGCTCGACATGATCGTGTACCCGAACCATGTCTTTGCCCTGTTCACTTCGGCCACGATCTGGTCAGAGGCACCGGGCAGTTCCGCATGGCCGACCTGGAACCACTCAGGCACACAACCCTTTTTCAGCGCCATGTAGTCCTCAGCGAGAAAGCGGCCTAGAACGTCGATGGTGAGGACGCCCATCGGCATGTCGCCAAGCTGGATCGAGCCGAACGCGATGTCCGTCACCTGGGCGATGCACGTCAATAGGGCGGTGCGGTGGCGGCGGGCATGGCGGTTGCCGGCGGCGGCTCGCAACTCCCGCTTGGCGCGTCGCATGATGCTCTCGACCAGCGTTTCCGCCCTCATCACCTCGAAGATGTAGCTGACGTATGGCAGCAGGATCGCGAAGTTGATGAGTGCCAGCACCTCGGCCACTCCGACGCTCCACATCGGCACGTAGTTGGACTTGACCTCGCTCCGGACCAGGAAGGTGTAGAGGATCGAGGCGAGGGCGAAGCTCAAGACGAGGGCGTTCAGCGGGTTGCGCGTGAAGATGCCGATGATTCGCGGCGAGTACCGCGACGAAGTCGTCTGGATGCCGAAAACGACCGCGACGATGACGATGCTCAGGGTCACCCCCTCGGCGCCGCCGACCAGGCCGAGAACTCCCCCTGCTGCGACGGGGTCGGGGGTGAAGAAATCTCGTATCGAGCCGAAATGGATGGCGTCCAAGAAACCGAAGAGGACGAACATCATGATGGCCACGGAAACCAGCGCCAGGCCGGGCAGCACTGCTGCGACCCACCCGCGCGCGGTGCCCCTGCTCGCCTGCCGCGAGCCCGGCGTGCGGGTGTCTTCAGTCATCTGACTTGCTCAACAACACGACCACGGCGATCCTAAGCAATTGGCCCCTCAATGGGTACATTTGGGGCCGTGATCCGGGCTATCGTCTTCGATTTCGACGGCCTGATCCTCGACACCGAAGAACCGGTTTACCGCTCCTGGCTGGAGGTGTACCAGGCGAATGGGAAGGAGCTTCCGTTCGAGCGGTGGGTTCAAATCGTCGGGTCGACCACCACAGGGTTCCACCCCCAGCACCACCTCGAGGAGCTGCTGGGACGGCCCCTGCCGAAGGAGGTACTCGACCGCCGGATCGGCCGGCGGACCGAGATGATCCTCGCCCAGAAGGTGCTGCCCGGAGTGGTCCAACACATCGACTCGGCGAAGGCGATGGGGTTGAAGCTCGGCGTGGCCTCGAGCTCGACCTGCGACTGGGTGCGTGGGCATCTGGCGCGCCTCGATATCCTCGACAGGTTCGACTGCCTTCGGTGCAGAGACGACGTCGCCAACGCAAAACCCGAGCCCGACCTCTACCTAGCCGTGCTGGACTGCCTCGGCGTACTTGCTTCGGAGGCGATTGCGATCGAGGACTCCCCGCACGGCGTGATGGCCGCCAAGCGCGCGGGCTTGCGCTGCGTGGCGATCCCTAATTCGATCACTGCTCGGCTCGACCTGGGCCAGGCCGATGTGCTGTTGGGTTCGCTGGCCGAGGTGACCCTGGCCGAGCTGTTGAGGAAGCTTGCCCCCGCCTGATCAGAACGCATGACGCTCTAACCTATCTGCGTGCGAATCGGGATTCTGACGGGCGGCGGAGACGCGCCCGGTCTGAACGCGGCGATCAGGGCGGTCGCCCGGCGCGCGTTCCAGCTCGGGCACCAGGTGAGCGGCGTGCAGAACGGTTGGGCAGGCTGCCTCGAAGAGGGTTTGATCGAGGAGCTGACGCTCGCCAGCGTGCGCGGCATCCTGCCGCTGGGCGGCACCATCCTGGGCACGTCGCGAACCAACCCGCTGAAGGAGAAGGACGGCATCGCGCGGGTGATCGCGGCCCTGCGGCACAACGGCATCGACGCGGTCGTCGCGATCGGCGGGGACGACACGCTCAGCGTCGCGGCCGGGCTGCACGAGGCTGGGTTCCCGACCGTTGGCCTGCCGAAGACGATCGACAACGATCTTTCCGTCACCGAGTTCTGCATCGGTTTCGACACCGCGGTTGGAGTTGTAACCGATGCACTCGACCGCCTTCACACCACGGCGTCCGCGCACCATCGAGTCATGGTGGTCGAGGTCATGGGCCGCGATGCAGGTTGGGTCGCCCTGATGGGAGGTATCGCGGGCGGCGCGGACCTGATCCTCATCCCCGAGTTCGAGGTCAGCCTCAAAGACGTCGTCGCCCACCTGTACCGCCGCCGCGGTGACGGCAAGCTTTTCAGCATCATTGTCGTCGCGGAGGGGGCCAAGATCCCGGAACTGGAGAGGGAGGCCGGCGGACAGGCCGAGAAGGATGCGTTCGGCCACATCCGGCTTTCCAAGCGTGGGATTGGCGACCTGCTTGCCGGAAATGTCGAGCGCGAGACGGGGTTCGAGACGCGCGTGACCGTCCTCGGGCACCTGCAGCGCGGGGGCTCACCTTCGCCGACGGACAGGATCTGGGCGACACGTCTTGGTGTCGAGGCGGCGGAATTGACCATCGCCGGCAAGAGCGGAGTGATCCCCATCCGCCGCAACGGCGGGGTCGAGGTCGTGCCGCTCGTAGACGTGGTCAGAGAAACGCGTCGCGTCCCAAGGGAGCTTTACGACCTGAGCCGGGTCTTCGAGTAGGCACGGGGACGTGCCTGCTCGCAAGAAGAAGATGCTCGAGCTCGCGGGCACCGGCGACGACGGCTCGACGGGATTGCTCGGTGGCGGTCGAGCGCGCAAGGATGACCCACGAATCGAGGCCTACGGCACCATCGACGAGGCGTCGAGCGCGGTCGGCCTCGCCAAGTCGCTGAGCCCTCATCAGCGCATCCGTTCGATCTGTGAAGAGCTGCAGCGCGGCCTGTACACGCTCGGCGCCGAGCTGGCGACCAACCCCGACTCGGGTACGTCGTTTGCGCACACCACGGAGGAGGGCGTTGCGCGGCTCGATGCGCTCATTGCCGAGGTCGAGCAGTCGGTCACAATGCCGGACGGCTTCATCCTGCCCGGCGCCACGCCCGCGTCAGGAGCACTGGACCTCGCTCGCGCCATTACACGCCGGGCGGAGCGCCGCTGCGTGGCGCTCGAGCGGGCAAACGGGCTGAAGAACCAACAGGCGCGCCGATGGCTCAACCGGCTGAGCCTGCTGCTCTTCGTTCTTGGCCGTTACGAGGAAGAGCTCGCCGGGACCATTGCTCCTGCGGCCAAGACCGCGCCGCGGCGTTCCGGCTAAGCTCCAGTGATGCCCTACGTAGCTCTCGTCGGCGCGGGGCTGCTGGTCCTCTACGTCGTAGTGTCGTTCCAGGTGTACCGTCGCGCGTTCGTGCCCGACCGGCCGGCCTTGCTCGAGGATTTCACCTTCACGCCGTTCGAGTTCCAGGCCGACTACGAAGAGGTCGAGCTGGTCACGGCAGACGCAGTGAACTTTGGCGCGTGGCATTTTCGACAGCCGGGTTCGCCCCAGACCGTCATCGTCTCCGGGGGGCACAAGGGACAGCGCCAGGGTTCCCTCGGCATCTCCGCCGCCCTGTGGCGCAAGGGATTCAACGTGATCCTCTATTCCTACCGCGGCATGCCGGGCAGCGACCGTGCACCGATCACGTTCGGAATCAAGGAGGTGCTGGAGCTGCAGGCAGTGATCGCATTTGCCCGCAAGCGGATCCCCAACTCCAGGATCGGGCTGCTCGGGTACTCGATGGGCGCAGTCGTGTCGCTCCTGGGCGCCGCCGGCGAGCCTGGAGTCCAAGCGCTCGTGCTTGACAGCCCGTTCAGCGACCTGCGGACGTTGCTGATCGAAAACGTGCGCCGGGATTCGAAGCTGCCCGGTTCGCCGATCGTGTGGCTCGCCGGCGCCATGCTGTGGCTGCGCACGCGAAGCCGGATCTCCGAATGCAGCCCGCGCGACGTCCTCAGCTCACTCGAGCCGCGCCCCCTGTTCTTCATCCATGGCGGCGCAGACGACATCACGTCCGTCAATCACAGCCGCCGTCTCTACGACGCGTATCGCGGGCCGCGTGAGATCTGGATCGTCCAGGGCGCCCCTCACACAGGCGCCTACTTCGCCGACCGACCGCTCTACGTCGAGCGGGTGGCCGGCTTCTTCGCGCGACACCTCGGGTTGGACGTCAGCGGCCACCTGCGGCTGGTCGAGGAAGAAGAAGTCTCGTGAGGGTGCTGGACAGCAGGATGCCGTTCGCCCAGTAGGTGCCTGTTGGCCCACCGGGCAGGAGGTCGTAAGTCTTGTCGCCGGCGTAGGGAACCAACTCCCACCGCGTGATCGTCGAGCCGTCGAGCGCGTCTCCGGCCGCGAGCGAGCCGAGTTGACGGCCGTCGGCTGTGCGGTGGCCCGGCGACGCCACCAGCTCGCGACCGTCGGCCAGCACCAGGTCGACCATCAGGTGACCGGCGGGCACCTGAGTGCTGCCCACCTCGCGCGCTGGCGCGGCGATTCTCGTGCCGTCGACCCGGGCCGTCCAGACAAGCATGCCCGGCTTGACGTCTGTCACCCGCACGTCGCCATTCGGAGTCGAGATGAGAGTTGTGGCGGCAAGGCAGATTGGGCAGTTCGGCGCGCCGGTCGGGGTGCGCGAGCTCACCGCGACCACGCCATCTACCCGCACGGTGCCGTTAACTATCAGGTACGACGCGGTGCCGCTCTTCGAGAGCACGCGGTAGGAGAACGAGTAATCGCCGCCGCTTGGGGTGAGACTCAGCGCGCGAATCAGCTTCCAGGCTCGGTAGAGGACGAGCTTCTGCTCATCGGTGAGCTCGCCGGAGGGAAGGTGCTCGTGCGCGACGATGGTGGAGTAGAGCTCTGCGTCGGCTCGGATCACCGGGTACTGGGCGATGGCATTCGCCTGCTCGCCGCCCAGGCGGGCGATGGGGTAGTAGTCGGGATCGCAGTAGACCGGCGTGCCGACCGCGTCCATGGCGGCGAACTTGAGCTGGTTCAGGCTGAGGGGCGACCCGACCGGCGCGGGCGTGGGTGTGACGGAGCCGCACGCCACCGTGGCGAGCACCGCTAATGCCGCGTACCAGAGCTTCATCTCGATCTAGAAGACGTCGTGGATCCGGTGCGGGTAACGCGCCGCGGAACCAAACGTACCTTCCGAGCGTATTGCACTGAGATGGGTCTCGCTCATGACGAACCTATAATCGCCGGAGTGGGGGCAACCGAAGTCGTAACTCGCGTCGCCGATGCCTTCATGGCCAACGTCAGCCGCGCGATCGTCAACAAGGAAGACGAGATTCGGCTTTGCCTGGTCACCCTCCTGTGTGAAGGCCACCTCTTGATCGAGGACGTGCCCGGAGTCGGCAAGACGATGCTCGCCAAAGCGCTCGCCCGTTCGCTCGACTGCACGTTTCGGCGCATCCAGTTCACTCCCGACCTGCTGCCGTCGGACGTGACTGGCGTGCGCGCCTTCAATCAGAAGCTCAACGACTTCGAGTTCCGGCCAGGACCGGTTTTCGCTCAGATCCTGCTGGCGGACGAGATCAACCGCGCAAGCCCCAAGACGCAGGCGGCGCTGCTGGAGTCGATGGAGGAGAGGCAGGTCACGGTCGACGGCGAGACGCACCTGCTGCCCAAGCCCTTCATGGTCATGGCGACACAGAATCCCGTCGAGTACTCGGGCACGTTTCCGCTGCCCGAAGCTCAGCTCGACCGGTTCCTGATGAAGGTCAGGCTCGGCTACCTGTCGGAGAAGGAGGAGGCCAACCTGCTCAACCAGCACAAGGTCGAGTCACCGATGCTCGAGCTGCAGCCGGTCGTATCGCCCAACGAGCTGAAGGCAGCGCAGAGCGCGGTGCGTGACGTGTTCGTCAAGCCCGAGCTTCGCGAGTACATCGCCCGGCTTGTCGGCCGGACGCGGGGCAATCCGGAAGTTGCCCTCGGCGCAAGCACGCGAGGCACCCTCAACCTGTTCCACGCGAGCCAGGCGTTCGCCGCGGTGCAGGGCCGGAGTTACGTGCTGCCGGACGACATCAAAGCGCTCGCCGAGCCGGTGCTGGCACACCGCATCATCCTTCGGCCCAACGCGGAGATGCAGGGTCAGAGCGCCGGCAAGCTGGTCGCCGGGTTGCTGGAGCGCGAGCACGTTCCCCAGATGGCCTACGACGGGTGACCGACTAAGCCCAGGGACATGAGCAAGGTCGCCCTCGCCGCAGCCCTCGGCCTGTTGCTCTTCTTCACCTACCTCACTGCGATCCGGCCCGCTTACGCGTTTGCGTATGCGCTGTGCCTCCTCTTCGTGGTGGCGTGGGCTTGGCCGCGACTCGCTATCCGCGGCATGACCTTCTCGCGCCGGCTCGACCCCGGCACGCCGACCGTGGGTGAGTCTTACGAGGAGACGATCGAGGTCCGCCGCCACGGCTGGGTGCCGGCGCCCTGGGTCGAAGTCCGCGACCTCAGCCAGATTCCCGATTACCAACCCGGCCGCGTGATCTCGGTCGCCGGCGAGGTCGTGAAGTGGAAGGCGCGTGGCGTGTACCGCCGGCGTGGCTGGATGGCCTTCGGGCCGACCTCGCTGCGGCTGCGCGAACCCTTCGGGCTCTTCGACAAGGAGCTGAAGTTGACCCAGCGCACGTCGGTCCTCGTGTATCCGCGCGTCCGGCCGATCCCTGACCTGCTCGCGCCCAGCGCTCAGCAGGTCGGCAGCTCGCCAAGCTTCGGCGCGTGGGCGGACTATCCGCCGGAGACCGGCGGGGTTCGCGACTATACGACCGGCGACAGCTTCGGCCGCATCCACTGGCCGCTTTCCATGCGACACGGCAGGCTCATGTCGAAGACATTCGAGCAGCCGCTGACGACCGACCTATGGATCTTGCTGGACCTGGACCGCAACGTCCACTCTGGCGAAGGCGAGGAGTCGACCGTCGAGTACGCCGTGAGCCTCGCGGCGTCGATGGCTTCGCAGGTCCACAGTCGAGGCCGGCAGGTGGGACTGATCGCCAACGATTCAAAGGGAACCATCCTCGAGCCTCACCGCGCGGTCCGCCAGGACCGGCTCATCCTCGACTACCTCGCGATCGCCCAGGCGGACGGCCGTACGCCGCTCACCCAGACGCTGGCGTGGGACAAGATCCGCAGGCTGCCGCGCCGCGCCATCGCCGTCATCACTCCGAGCGCCGACCCGGCTTGGGTCCGGCTGCTGCAGTCTGTGCGGGCGCGCCGCTCGACATTGATCGTTTTCTACCTCGACGTCGCCAGCTTCGGCGGCCCCGACCAGAACCCGAGCTTCGACCTTGGCCAGGACGTGGACCTCTACGTCGTGCGTCGCGGCGATGACTTCGCGCGCCTGGTGAGGACGAGGGATGCAATCCGCATCGCTTAGCTCCCGCTTGCAGTTCGCCCAGGGCAGGTTGTGGGACGGCGCGCGGTCCTCCATCCGAGGTGGCGTTGCGTGGTCGGCGCTGATCGTGTTCCTCCTGACCCTTGCTGTCGCTCGCTCGACCGCCACCGCCGGCTGGGTGACAGGAATCGAGGTCATCCCTCTCGTCGCGCTCGGTGGGGCTTTGCTCCTGGCTGTGCTCGCTGTGCTGCCCATCCCCTGGCCGGCCGGTTTGGGCCTCGGCATGATCCTCGGCCCGGTCGCCGCCGTGGTGGCTGCCTGGCCCACGATCCATGCGCACTATCCGCACGACGTCGTCAACACCTCCCTGATCGGAGTGTGGTGGACGCGTATCACCGACGGTACGGCCGCCGTCGATCCCTCCTTCTACCTCTTCTTGATCTGCTGGTTGATGTGGATCACCGGTGCCTGGCTGAGCTGGTCCGTGCTGCGCTGGCGCAAGCCGATGCTCGGACTCATCCCTGGCGCGGCAGCATTCGCCACCAACCTCCTCAACGCACCGACGGACCAGAACGGCTACACGCTCACAATCCTCGTCCTGACCCTCGCCCTTCTCCTGTGGACCAACTACACAGGGTCAATCGCCAGCGCGACTCGCGCCCGCGTCAAGCTGACGGGCGACGCGCGCTGGGACTTCTGGGAGAGCGGGCTCGTTGCCATGGCGGCGCTGATCGTGCTCGCGATCTTGCTGCCACCCCTGTCCACGGTCGACCGCACGGTCGACATCGAGTCGAGCCTATTCTCGAACTGGGCCCAGCTGCAGCAGAGGCTTAACCACCCCGGCATCGTCGGGACCGGCTCGGGCGCCGGGGGGACCACGGGCTTTGTGACCGACGTACCTCTCGGTGGCGCGCTCGTTCGCACGCGCGACCCGGTATTCACCTACACGTTCACCGTTGGGGATTACACAGGCCCCAGGTATTTCCGAGGCGTCAACGAGACGTCGACAGCAGGCGCGGAGTGGAGGTATCCGGCCTCGCCGGCAGGAACCCGCACTTCGATCCAGAAGAACCAGATTCCGCCCTACAGCGAGGAATACCAGAAGCTCGCGCTCGCGAAGTTCGCGGTGAAGATGCTTCGTCCACCAAACGGAAACGTGGACATCCTCTTCTACCCGGGCCAGTTGTACCGCGTCGACCGCCCGGCGGTTGCGACCGAGGTGCAGCTCCCTAAGAACCAGAGCGCCGGCCTGTTGACCTCCATCGATCGGCTGTCGACCGTCCAGCCTCCGACTTCGGCCGGTAACTACAACGTGACGATCGAGTATTCGAGCGCCACGGACGCGGAACTGCAGGCGGCCGGCACCAACTACCCCGACTGGCTACAGCAATTCATGACCCTGCCGCCGTCCGGCTATCGCAGCCCGGACGTGCTGAGGGCGATTCACGACCTCGCTCTCAAGATCGTGACCGACGCCGGCGCGATCAACCCCTACGACGACGCGACTGCGATTCAGAACTATCTTCGCGACCCGCGCAACTTCACGTACACGCTGACTCCGGAGAAGAGACCCCCGGGCGTGGACCCTCTCTATTTCTTCCTTTTCCAGTCGAAGCAGGGGTACTGCGAGTTCTTCGCTTCGGCGATGGGTGACATGCTTCGCTCGCTGGGAATTCCCACGAGGCTGGTCAACGGGTTCGGTCCCGGCAGCTTCGACAGCCAGACCAACAGCTATGTGGTCCGCGGCGAGGATGCGCACACGTGGGTCGAGTCATATTTCCCGGCTTATGGTTGGATTCCCTTCGAGCCGACGCCGGATACCGCCGGCGGCTACACGACGATCACCCGTGGTTCTCAGGGTCAGAGCCTTTGTCTGAAAGATGAGAATTGCGACCCAGGATCCGGCACGGGCGGGACCGGCGGTTTGCCGCTGCCGACCGGACTGCCTCGTGGCTTCAGGGATCCCAGCGATCCAGGGCCGGCGCAATCCACGTTCGGGATCCGCGCTCCAGACGCCGGCACACTGACGAAGATCATCGGAGTGATCGTCGCGATCATCCTTCTGCTCCTGGCGGCTGTGGCCAGATATCTCAGGCCGCGCACCGTGATGGGCGTCTGGAAACGCACGCTCGCGCTGTCCGAGATGGCCGGCGCCAAACGCCGGTCCGGCGAGACTCCGCTGGAGCTCGGCCGGCGCCTCCAGGCGAGGTTCCCTGAGGCATCCGAGCCGGTCAGTGCGCTCGCGGGAGGTTTCGTGATCGCCGCCTACGCGCCTGCGGACGTGGCTTCGTCGGCCCGCTCCTCCGTGATGGAGGCCTGGAGTGCGCTTCGTCCGCTGCTCGTTCGCAGAGTGCTGGCGCGGCTTCGACCGAACCGGCCTAATTACCCCACGAACTCCGAGGCTTCGCCGTGAGTTCGCGGGGGCCCCTGATTTAACCTGTAACGCGTGTCAAGCATCGGCGACGTTCGAGATGCGACCGGGGTCGCTGGGCGAACCTACCCGCCGGTCACCTTTCAGATCGATCCGGAGCGTGCCGCGGCGTTCGGCAGGGCGATCGGCGCCGACCCGGCGGCCGGCGTGCCGCCCACCTTCGCCGCGGTCTACTCGCTGGGCGCGACCGCCCCACAGCTCTTCGGTGACCCCGATGCCGCCGTGGATTTCGCCCGGCTCCTTCACGCCGAGCAGGAGTTCACGTGGGCGCGACAACCACGGCCCGGCGAAACGGTCAGGTCGCTCGGACACGTCGCGTCCGACGTCAGCCGCCGCGGCATGCGTTTCGTGAGCTTCGAAACGGAAACCACCGACGGCGCCGGGGAACCCGTATGCCGGTCGCGGGCCCTGTTCGTGATCCGGTCGTGAGCCAACGTGCGGTCACGTTCACCAAGCCGCAGATCGCCGCGTACGCCGAGGCATCGGGTGACCACAATCCCATCCACCTCGATGACCATTTCGCCCAGACGGTCGGCCTTCCGGGTGTCATCGCGCACGGCATGCTCCAGATGGGCCTGATGGCGACCCTCGCGGCGGAGGCGGCGGGTGGGGCGGAAAGACTTCGAAGCCTGTCCTGCCGTTTCGCCGGCATGGTCGTGCCGGGGGACACGGTGACATTCACGGCTGAGCCGGCTGGACCGGGCAAGCTCGACCTGCGCGCGATCAACCAGCGAGGCGAGTCGGTGCTGACCAAGTCCTCGGCGGAGTTCGCACCCAAATGACTCTCGATTTTTCGCTGACGCCGGAGCAGGAAGCGATCCGCGACCTCGCGCATGAGTTTGCCGAGAGGGAGATCCGGCCGGTTGCCGCGCGCTACGACGAAACGGAGGAGTTTCCTTACGAGGTCGTCAAGAAGGCGCACAAGCTCGGCCTGAGCCCAGCTGGATTCTTGCCTGAGGAGTACGGGGGCCAGGGACTGGATTTTCTGACCGAGCTCATCCTCAACGAGGAGCTGAGCTGGGGCTGTGCCGGCATCGCCGTCTGCATCCAGTCGATGGCCCTTGCGATTGCCGGCATCAGGGCCAGCGGCACGGAAGAACAGAAGAAACGATGGCTGCCTGAGTTCACGAACCCGGACAAGCTTGTGCTCGGCGGACTTGGGCTGACCGAGCCTGACTCCGGCTCTGACGCGCTTTCGATGAAAACCCGAGCGACGCGTGTCAGCGACGGCTACGTCCTCAATGGAACCAAGCAGTTCTGCACCAACGGCGGGATCGCGGACTACCACGTCATCTACGCGAACACCGACCCGTCGAAAGGACCGGCCGGAATCGCGTCGTTTCTCGTGCCGAAAGGAACGTCCGGCCTGCGGATGGGCCGCAAGGAGCAGAAGCTCGGAGTCCGCGCGAGCCACACCGCCCAGGTGATCCTCGAGGACTGCCACATCCCGGTCGACCACCGCCTGGGGGGCGAGCCGGATGCGGACAATGCTGGTCCTGGCGCCCTTGGCGCCCTGATGACGCTGGAGGCCACAAGGCCCGGGGTGGCCGCCGGTGCGCTAGGCATCGCTCGCGCGGCGTACGAGTTCGCGCTCGACTACGCCCAGGATCGCAAGCAGTTCGGCAAGCCCCTGTGGCAGCACGAAGCGATCGGCTTCAAGCTCGCCGACATGGCGATCAAGATCGACGCCGCGCGCCTGCTGATCTGGCGCGCGGGCTGGATGGCCACGCAGGGCCATGCGTTCGAGCGCGCCGAAGGATCGATGGCGAAATGCTTCGCCGGCGACGTTGCGATGGAAGTGACGACGGATGCGATCCAGGTCCTGGGCGGCTACGGATACATCAAGGAATACCCTGTCGAAAAGTGGTTTCGCGACGCGAAGATCTACCAGATCTGGGAAGGCACCGCGGAGATCCAGCGGCTGGTCATCTCCCGCGCGATCGCAGGGTCGCGCGGCACCATCAAGCTGCGTGGCTAGGAGGGATAGCTCATGTTCGATCTGACCGGCAGGGTCGCGGTCATTACGGGCGCGTCGCGCGGGCTCGGCCGCCAGGATGCGCTCACGCTCGCGCGCAACGGCGCAGACGTGGTCATCACCGACGTCCTCGTCGAGGACGACCCCGAGCTGCAGAAGACGGCCGAGGCGCAAGGCAGCGTCCTCGCGCAGGTGGCTGTGTCGCAGGGCTGGGTGCACTCGAACGCGACCGCTGCAGAGATCCGCAAAATGGGCCGCCGCTCTCTGGCCATCAAGATGGACGTCACCAATCGCGAGCAGGTTCGCGACGCCTTCAAGAAGGTCAAGGACGAGTTCGGCAAGATCGACATCCTGATCAACAACGCGGCCACGCTCGACCACACGGCCCAGATCCCCAACCAGTCATACGAGCTGTGGGATCGCGACGTGCGCGTCAACCTCACGGGAGCGTTCAACTGCACCAAGGAGGCCTGGCCCTACCTGGTCGAGAACAAGTTCGGGCGGATCATCTTCATGTCTTCGGTCGCAGGCACCCTCGGCGGATTCGGTCAGGCGAGCTACTCCGCGACCAAGGCTGGGCTGATCGGGCTCGCGAAGACGGCGGCTCTGGAGGGTGGGCGGCACAACATCACCTCGAACGCAATCGCGCCGGGCATCATCGAGAGCGAGGCGGGCAAGGCCGCCGCGGAGACCAACCCGATGTACGAGCGCTTCAGAGCGCGGACCGTGTTCAAGCGATTCGGACAGCCGGAGGACATCGCGAACACGATCGCGTTTCTGTGCTCGAACGAGGCTGGCTACATCACCGGCGCGGTGATCGAGGTCGCGGGGGGCATTCCCCTGTTTACGGCCTGATGGGCGAGTGTGTCGACGTCAGGCGCGATGGGGCGATCGCGCGGGTGGTGATGCATCGCAAGGGCATCAATGCCATCGCCGCCGATCTCATGGAGGAGCTGGGCGCGGCGTTCACCGAGCTCGGTGAGGACCCGGAGGTGCGCGTGGTCGTGCTCGCCTCCGACTACGCGAAGTACTTCAGCGTCGGAGCGGACCTGACGCAGCTCGGCACCATCGACCGGAGCGCGCCGGACGCCGTCGACCAGATCACCGCCTTCATGAAACGCACGAACGAGCACTACAACACCATCGAGCGCTGCCCGAAGCCAGTGATCGCCGCCATCAACGGCCACGCGCAGGGCGGAGGCAGTGAGCTCGCCCTCTGCTGTGACTTCAGGATCATGGTCGAGGACGGACGCTCGAAGATCGGGCAGACCGAATCAGCCCTCGGGATCATCCCAGGTGCAGGCGGCACTCAGCGCCTGCCTCGCCTGATCGGCAAGGCGCGGGCGGTCCGCTACCTGATCGAGTCGACGAGACTGTCGGCGAAGGAGGCGGAGGCGGTGGGCTGGGTCGACATGGCTGTCTCGCCCGAGGAGTTCCAGGCCGCGGTCGATGGGCTCGCAGGAAAGCTGGCGAAGGCGGCGACCTTCGCGATCGCGATGATCAAAGATGCTGTGCTGCGCGGCTTTGACCTGCCCCTGGACCAGGCGCTCGAGATCGAGGCGCGCAACTTCGCTCGGACGGCGATCAGCACCGATGCCGCGATCGGGATCATGTCGTTCCTTTCGAAGCAGGAGCCGGAGTTCACAGGATCGTGAGCCCAGTGTCCTGCTCCGGAAGTTCCTTGCGTCTTCATCGGCCCAGGCGGCCGGGCGCCATCCCACCCCACGAAATCTGCGATTTCGCGGGGACCCCGGGTGGCGCTGAAGCCTACGTCAAGGGGCCTGGCGCTGCGGAGTCACGCATCTAACGCGATGCGCTCCTCCTGGCGCCATCCTTTCCTTGGCTCCGGCCGCCGGTGCCGCGAATACGCGGCGGACCTCCGGCGCAGGACACTGTCGAATTCAGCGCGCTCCGTTCGTCGTATCAATGCAGCGGCGCCCCGGACCGCGTGGCATGGAGGTTTCGCATGAAGTACGTCCTGTTGTTCGCCGGCACGACCGATGAGCAGGAGATGTGGGAAAAGCTGCCCAAGGAGCAGCTGGCGGCGGCTTATGAGGCAGTCAACAAGTGGTTCGAGGACCACAGCAAGGCCGGCCGGATCGTCGGTGGCGAGGAGCTTCGCGGCCCGAGCACGGCGACCACGGTGCGGCACAAGAACGGCAAGGTCACCATCACGGACGGTCCCTTCATCGAGGCCAAAGAGGTCATCGGCGGCTTCGCCATCGTGGAGGTGAAGGACCTCGACGAGGCTCTCGCGATGGCCAAGAGTTGGCCCGGCGGGAGCCTGGTCGAAGTCCGGCCCGTGGTCGACCACCGAGAGCACTGACAGAGTCACCGGCCGCGACCGACGCCGTTGTCGCCGCCTTTCGCGAGGAGGCGGGGCGGCTGACCGGCGCCCTGGTCCGCCTGCTCGGCGACTTCGACCTCGCCGAGGAGGTGGTACAGGACAGCATCGTGGCGGCGCTCGAGAAATGGCCCGCTCAGGGCGTCCCCGACAAGCCTGGTGCGTGGCTGATGACCACCGCAAAGCGCCGGGCCATCGACATCCTGCGTCGCGACCAACGCCACCAGGAGAAGATCGCGCTGCTGGAGCGCTCGACGTTGCCGGCTGAGCCTGTTGAGGCGGATGACCGGCTGAGGCTCATCTTCACGTGCTGCCACCCGGCGATCGCCCAGGAGGCGCAGGTTGCGCTGACGCTGCGTGCGGTCGCCGGCTTCACGACGCCGGAGATAGCTGCCGCCTTCCTGGTTTCCGAGGCCACCATGGCCCAACGGATTGTTAGGGCCAAGCGCAAGATCGTCACCGCTCACATCCCTTACCGGGTGCCCCAGGACGACGAGCTCGCGGGGCGGCTGGACGCCGTGCTGGCCGTCCTCTACCTGATGTTCAACGAGGGATACCTCAGCCGCGGGAGGCAGGTCGCGATGCGGCGCGACATCGCGGAGGACGCCCTCTGGCTCGCGCGCCTGGTGGCCCAGCTCATGCCGGACCAGCCTGAGGTGATCGGGTTGCTCGCGCTGATGAAGCTCAGCCTTGCGCGCTCACGAGCGCGGTTCGATGAGGCAGGCGACATGGTGCTCCTCCCCGACCAGGACCGGAACCTGTGGGACCACGCTGCAATCGCCGAAGGCATCGAGCTGCTGGAACGAGCCGGCGCGATGCGCGCCTCCGGGCCCTACCAGCTGCAGGCGGCGATCGCGGCTCTGCACTCCGAGTCCAGGTCATGGGAAGAGACCGATTGGCACCAGATCGTCCTGCTGTACGACGCCCTGCTGCGCTTGACGGACAGCCCAGTTGTTCGGTTGAACCGCGCGGTCGCGCTCAGCCATTTCGCTGGGCCTGAGATCGCGCTCGGAGAGGTGAACGATCTCGCCATCACGCTCGGCGGCTATCACCTGTTCCACTCCACGCGGGCCGAGCTGCTCGACCGGCTTGGCGAGCCGGGCCTCGCCCGAGAGGCGCGGCTGCGCGCGCTGGAGCTCTGCCAGAATCCTGCCGAACGATCGCTACTGGAGCGAAAGCTCTTGCGCTCCCCCTAACTCGAGCCTGACGTCCCCAGCTGGGCCGCGCGCCGGCGCACGACCTCGATGACCTCCTCGACCCGTTTGGGATCGATCCCCAGGCAGCGGATGACCAGCTCCTTGGTCTCGAAGTTCGGATAGGAACCCACGGAAACGTCTGGAAAGCTCTGCTCGAGCTCCGTCATCAGCGGGTAAAAGCGAGCTTCAACGGCAAACGTGAATCGAAGCTCGCGCACCGTCGTGGCGGTGCCGTCGGAGAGAAACTGCGGCTCTAGCTCTTCGGTGAAGATGCCCTTCATCTCCAAGGGGACGCCAGGCAGCACGAAGATGCGCTTCCCGCTGGCCTCGTAAACCACACCGGGGGCCATACCTCGACGGTTCTTGAAGACCTGCGCCGGGCTGGCCGGGATGCGCGCCATGCGGAGGTTCCCCTCGGTCACCTCCGGCGAATCCAGCAGCCCGGCTTCGTGCATCCGCTGAACACGACGTTCGATGCGAGCACGCGTCTCCTCCCACACGATGAGGTCGCGGTCCAGCGCCTCTGCGAGCGCGGCGAAGGTGCGATCGTCCGGCGTCGGACCAAGTCCGCCGGAGCAGAACACGTGGGTCACCTCCTCGTCGACCAGCTCGCGCCGGACCTGGTCCACGATCTCCTGCGGCCGGTCGCGGATTGCGGTGACGCGCTTGACCGGAAAACCCAGCAGTCGCAGGCGCTCGGCGAGCCAGTGCGAGTTCGTGTCCATCGTGAAACCGCCGACCAGCTCGTCGCCGATCGCCACGATGCTGGAAGTTGGCATGAGGGCAACATATAACCTCGAACAGTTGGAGCGCTTGCACGGCGTCATACATGGGGATGTGCAGGGAGTCGGCTTTCGCTACTTCCTGATGCGGGAGGCTCAGCGCCTGGGCCTGCGGGGTTGGGTGCGCAACCGCGACGACGGAACGGTGGAGTTCGTCGCCGAAGGGAGGCGGTCTGACCTGGAGCGGCTGAAGCAGGCGGCGGAGCATGGTCCGCGGATGGCGCGGGTGGACAGGGTGGAAGACCGCTGGTCGGCGGCCGCAGGGGACCTGGTCGGCTTCGACCTCACGGGCTGAGGAACACCAAGACACCCTCCCTACAATTCCAGTGGCTTTGATCGAAGTCCAGGGGTTGACCAGGTTTTACGCCGATCGCCCCGCGATCCAGGATCTGACCTTCTCTGTCCCGCGAGGCCAGGTGCTCGGCTTCCTCGGGCCAAACGGAGCAGGCAAGACGACCACCATGCGAATCCTGACCGGGTATCTGGCCCCGAGCTCGGGCACCGCGAGCGTGGGCGGCTTCGACGTCGTCGAGCATTCGATCGACGCCCGACGTCGCGTCGGCTACCTGCCCGAGACCACGCCGCTCTACAACGAGATGCGCGTCGCGAGCTTCCTCGACACGATGTGCCGTCTGCGGGGCGTGCCCGCATCCCGGCGCCGCGCGCGGGTGGATGAGGCCGTCGACGCCTGCGGTCTCTCCGAACGGCGGCACGAGGTGATCGGGCGCCTTTCACGCGGCCTGCGGCAGCGCGTCGGTCTCGCGCAGGCGATCGTGCACGACCCGGAGGTGTTGATCCTCGACGAGCCGACAGCCGGCCTCGACCCCGCGCAGACGCGCGAGACGCGCGAGCTCATCATGGCTCTCGGGCGGGAGCACACCGTGGTGCTCTCGAGCCACATCCTGCCCGAGGTTTCGGCCACGTGCGAAAGGGTGCTGATCATCAACCAGGGACGCCTGGTCGCGGACGACACGCCGGCGAACCTGGCGCGCACCGTCGCCGGGGCGCAGGGCACAGAGATCGAGTTGATCCTCCAGGGCGACCGAGCGGCGATCGAGCGTCGCCTCGGCGCGCTTCCGGGCGTCGAGAAGTTCACGATCAGCGACGCAGGCGACGGGCTGTGGCGAGTATTGGTCAGGTCGGCGAGGGCCGACATGCGCGACGACCTCGCGCGCGCTGCCGTAGAGGCCGGCTTTGGTTTGCGTGAGCTACAGGCGCGGACGCTCAGCCTGGAGGACGTTTTCCTGCACCTCACCACCGAAGAGTCAACGTGACCAACGCCGCCACCATCGCGCGTCGCGACTTGATGGCGCTCTTCGTCTCACCGGCGGGCTGGATCGTGGCAGCGCTCTTCGTCCTTCTGAACTCTTCCTTTGGCTTCGTGGTCCCCGTCCTCGCGGGTCAGGCCGCGACCATGGATGGCGTTTTCGGCGTCATCACGAGCTTCTTGATGCCGGTCCTCATTCCGGTCACCACCATGCGGGTGTTCGCCGAGGAGCGCAGTCAGGGGACGCTCGAGCTGCTCCTCACGTCTCCCATCCGCGATTGGGAGGTGGCGGCCGGCAAGTGGCTCGGGGCGTTCACCTTCTATGTGCTGCTGCTTGCCACGACTCTCGTTTACGTCGCTGTGCTCGTCGCCTACGTCCCTGGGCACCTCGCTTCGCTGGACCTCGGCCTGATTGCAGCGACGTACGCCGGCCTGCTGCTGGTCGGTGGCGCCGCGACGGCAATCGGCGTCCTCGCGTCATGCTTCACGCAAAGCCAGATCGTCGCGTTCTTCGTGGCGCTCGCCATCCTTCTGATCACCTGGTACGCGGGTTCGTTGCTCGGCTTGTTCACCGCGCCTCCGGCCAACCAGCTCTTCCAGTACGTGGGCGGCTTCAACCGCTTCCAGTCCTTCAGCCTCGGCCAGGTGACCCTCAAGGACACGGTCTATTTCTTGAGCCTGACCGCCGCGGCCCTGTTTCTCACGACTGGCCTTCTCGATTCGAGGCGCTGGCGGTGAGCCGCCGCTTTCGCTCAGGATCCTCCAGCCTGCTGCTGAGCGCCTTGGCGCTGGTGGCGCTTGTCGCCCTGAATGTGGTGGCGTCGCGCAGCACGCAGGCGTGGGACCTGACCCGCAGCGGGGTCAACACGCTGGCCCCACAGTCCGTCCTCGCCGCCACGCGCCTGGCCTCGGACCTGCTCGTGATCGGGATCTTCCGGACCGGTCCTGGCAACGGTCAGACCGAAGCCGAAGCGCTCGTCGGGCTGTACGAGGCCCAGAGCCCCCGCATCGTCTACCGCAGCGAGAGCTTCGATGTGGACGTGGCCGACGTGCGGAAGTACTCGGTCAGGGAGCCGAACACTCTGGTCCTCGACTATCACGGCAAGACGCAGCTCTTGACGCCGCTGCTGCAAACGGAGCGGGACTTCACCTCGGCGCTGCTGAAGCTCGAGTCGGATCACGTGCCGGTGGTGTGCTGGGCCGCGGGAGCGGGCGGGCCGAGTCGGTCGGACACCGGCCTGACGGGATACTCGAGCGTGGCCGACATCCTCGCCAGGAACAACTTCGAAACCACGGACATGCTCGTTGCCGGTGTGACAGCGATCCCGTCGGACTGCGACGAGGTGGCCCTCATCGCGCCCGCGGTTCCCCTCGCAGCCGCGAGCATCAAAGCGATCGATGATTACCTGGCTGCCGGAGGGAGCCTGCTCATCGCAGGGGACCCGTGGAGCCAGACGCCCGCTGCGACCGCGTCCCTGAGCGACGTGTTGAAGCCGTACGGGCTCGAATTCTCGGGCGCCCTCGTGGTCGAGCCCGACACGTCGCGCGCCTTCGACCTGATCACGCCCGCTGTGTTCGCCTATGGGAACTCCCCCATCACGCGGAACATCCAGGGCATCGCGTCGTTCTTCCCTCAGACGACGGCCATCACCGGCACGCCGGCTGCCTCGGCTGCGACGGTCGTGATCGCCTCGACGACCAGTCGCTCCTATGCGATCACTGCGCCACGCCAGGACCTGACGCGCCAGGTGGCTGACGTGCCAGGCCCGTTCACGATCATCGAGACGCTGGAGATCCCCGCCGGTCAGAAGACCGCTCGGGTCGTGATGGTCGGCACGTCGGGCTTTGCCGAGAACCGGGTCCTGCCCCCGAGCAGCAATGACGCCAACCTCGAGCTGGTCCTCGGGACGTTCCAGTGGCTGGCCCGAGAAGACGCCCTGATTTCGGTCCCCCCCAAGCCCGCTCGCGCCCTGCCGCTCACCCTGACTCAGCAGGACCAGGGCACGATCATCTTCATCACCATCTTCCTCATGCCCGGCTTGATCGTCTTCGCGGGCGTGATGGTTTGGTGGCGCCGCCGCCTGATCCGATAGCGGAACTCCAGTTCGTTTAACGTATCGCTCCGCGGCAGGAGAAAAGGCCTGGGCGCGCGTGGCGGCGAAAGATTCCAGGAGGGCTTGTGGATCCCAACACAGTTTTGTTCGGCGTGGCCGGTGGGCTCGCCGCGGTTCTGTTCGCGGTCGTCCTCATCTTTCTCGTCTTGCGCATGCCACCGGGCAACGAGCGCATGCGAGAGATCGCGGCGGCGATCCAGGAGGGTGCTTCCGCTTATCTGAACCGCCAGTACACCGTGATCGCGATCATCGGCGTCGTGATCGCGATCGTTCTCGGCTTCTTCATCAACTGGTCCACCGCTGCGCTCTTCATCGTCGGAGCCGTGCTTTCCGCGTCCGCCGGTTACGTCGGTATGAACATCGCGGTGCGCTCCAACCTGCGCACGGCCGAGGCCGCTCGCGGGGGGCTGAACCAGGCGCTCAAGGTCGCCTTTCGCGGAGGCGCGGTGACCGGGTTCATGGTCGTCGGCCTCGGTCTGCTCGGCGTCTCGGCGGCATACTTCGTCTTCAAGAATCCCGACGCATTGGTCGGCCTCGCCTTCGGCGCAAGCCTCGTCTCCGTTTTCGCCCGACTGGGCGGAGGTATCTACACCAAGGCGGCTGACGTTGGTGCGGACCTGGTGGGAAAGGTCGAGGCCGGCATCCCGGAGGACGATCCACGCAACCCGGCGGTGATTGCGGACAACGTGGGCGACAACGTCGGCGACTGCGCCGGCATGGCCGCCGACCTGTTCGAGACCTACGCCGTGACGATGATCGCGGCCATGCTCCTGGGGTCGCTGCTTTTCAAGGACCAGGTCGGCTGGGTGATCTACCCGCTCCTGCTCGGTGCAGTAAGCGTGGTCGGGTCGATTGCCGGCACGTTCTTCGTCCGGATCTTCAACCCGAAATGGATCATGGGCGCCCTGTACGCCGGCCTGCTTGTCGCCGTCGGAATCGCGATCGTGGGCTTCTACCTGGTTACGCAGTACATGCGGGTGAACAATTACCTCCCGGCGGGGGGCGGCGTGAGCGACCCCAACAACCTCTTCTTCGCCGCGCTGATCGGGGTGGTGATCACGGTGCTGATCGTGGCCATCACGGAGTTCTTCACCGAGACCGCCTACTGGCCAGTCCACCTCATCGCCAAGGCGTCGGTGACCGGCCACGCGACCAACATCATCGCCGGTCAGTCGATCGGGATGATGGCGACCGCACTACCCGTGACCGTGATCGGAATCGGCATCCTGGTCAGCTACGACCTCGCCGGGTTGTACGGCATCGCCATCGCGGCCACCGCCATGCTGTCGATGACTGGGATCATCGTCGCCATCGACTCCTACGGCCCGATCACCGACAACGCTGGTGGCATCGCCGAAATGGCGAATCTACCGCCTGAGATTCGCACCGTCACCGATCGGCTGGACGCCGTCGGCAACACGACCAAGGCCGTGACCAAGGGATACGCGATCGGATCTGCCGGCCTGGCCGCCCTCGTGCTCTTCTCCTCGTACACGCAGGAGCTCGCGCGCGCGGGTCACCCGCAGAAATTTGAGCTGTCGGATCCCCTTGTCATTGTCGGTCTCTTCCTCGGTGGCATCCTGCCATTCCTCTTCGGCTCGCTCGCCATGCTGGCGGTCGGCCGCGCAGGGGGCCTGGTGGTCGAGGAAGTGCGGCGCCAGTTCCGCGATATCAAGGGGATCATGGACGGCACGGGCAAGCCCGAATACGGGACGGCGGTGCGCATCGTCACAGCCGCCGCGCAGCGCGAGATGGTGCTGCCGGGCGTCATCCCGGTGATCGCACCACTTGCGGTCGGCTTCATCCTCGGTCCGCGAGCGCTCGGCGGCATGCTGCTCGGCGCCATCGTGACCGGCTTGTTCCTGGCCCTTCAGATGACGAGCGGCGGCGCCGCCTGGGACAACGCCAAGAAGTTCATCGAAGAGGGTAACCTGGGCGGAAAGGGCTCGGAGGCACACAAGGCCGCGGTCACCGGGGACACGGTCGGAGACCCGAACAAAGACACCGCCGGGCCCGCCATCAACCCGATGATCAAGGTGGTCAACATCATCGCCATCCTCATCGCGGGAACGGTCGCCACCAATTATCTGATCCACTAGTAGACTCGTCCGTGGGGTGGACGACTACCAAAAAGAGATCGCCGACCTCGAAACACAGGTCGAGCGGCTGGTCGAAGAGGAGGGCGACGCGAGAACCATCGCCGAGCTTTCGATGCAGCTCGAGATCCTCAAGACGATCTATGCACGGGCCACCGACCTGCACCTGCGCGGCCTGAAAGACGAAGGCCTGCGCTATGGTCTGCGCATTCAGGGTTATGGCGACTGGACCATCGACAATGTCTACGCGTTCGTCTACGAGCGATCAGTGGAGCTCGAGCCGAGAGCCCACAGCGCGTTCGTGGGAGGGATCAAAGCCGCGGACTTCGCTCTGATGCTCAATTCGTGATTGGAGGTCGGGCATGGAAACTCCGCTGACACCGCTCGAGTTCGCGCGCCGCGCGCGCAAGCTTTACGGAGACCGAGAAGGAGTCGTCGATGGGGACCTCCGACTGACGTACACGCAGTTCTTCGACCGTTGCGACAGGTGGTCGTCGGCGCTGCTGGGGATGGGGGTGAAGCAAGGTGACCGCGTCGCCTACATCGCGCCCAATACGCACGAACAGCTCGAGTCCTTCTATGCGGTGCCGCAGATCGGCGCGGTCCTCGTTCCGATCAACTACCGGCTGACGGCGGAGGACTTCGTCTACATAACCTCCCATTCAGGCGCCAAGGTGCTGTGCGTCCACCCCGATTACATCGCCGCGATTGACGGAGTGCGCGACCAACTGGGTGGTGTAGAGCACTTCGTTGTGCTCGGAGAGTCAGAAGGGCGCACGGGTTGGATCGAGTACGAGACGGAGCTCGGTCGCGCGCTTCCCGACTTCCAACGTCCCGAGATCGCCGAGAACGACCTCATCTCAATCAATTACACGAGCGGCACCACGGCCAAGCCGAAAGGCGTGATGATCACGCACCGCAACGCCTGGACGAACGTCGTCGGCACCCTGCTGCACGTTCGCATCGGCGTGGATGATCGATATCTCTGGACCCTGCCCATGTTCCACGCCAACGGCTGGACGTTCGTCTGGATAGTCACAGCGGTGGGCGGCACACATATCTGCCTGCCGAAGGTCGAACCAGCCCGCATCTTCGACCTGATCCGCAGGGAGCATGTCGGCTGGCTGTGCGCCGCCCCGACCATCCTGATCGCACTCGCCAACGCGGCAGATGACGCTCGAGGAGACGTCCCCACCGGCGTGAGGGTCGTCACCGCAGGCGCTGCGCCCGCCGCGGCCACGATCGAGCGTATGGAGGGCGAGTTCGGCTGGGAGGTGACGCAGGTCTACGGCCTGACCGAGACATCGCCTTTCCTCACCGTTTGCGAACCGCGCCCGGAGCACCGGCAGCTGAAGGCCGGCGAACGGGCCGTGATCAAAGCCCGGCAGGGAGTGGAGCTGATCACCGCCGGCGAGCTGCGCGTCATCGACAACGACGGCAAGGAGGTGCCCGCCGACGGCCAGACGCTCGGCGAGATCGTCTTCCGCGGCAACGTGATCATGCTTGGCTACTACAACGACCCCGAGGCCACCCAGAAGGTGATGGGCGACGGTTGGTTCCACACCGGCGACGCAGCGGTGATGCATCCCGACCGCTACGTCGAGATCCGCGACCGGATCAAAGACGTGATCATCAGCGGCGGCGAGAACATCTCCTCGGTGGAGGTGGA
>JBGQGS010000009.1:0-30720 GCA_041497555.1 Candidatus Dormibacteraceae bacterium
GAGGCCTGGTCGCTCATGGGGGTCGGGGTTAGCTTCCAAGCCGCAGGTACGATTACCTCTTCGTCGGGGAGTAGCGCAGCTCGGTAGCGCACCTGACTGGGGGTCAGGTGGTCGGGGGTTCAAATCCCCCCTCCCCGACCAGGTTTTCTGACCAGAGTTTGCTTATTTGAACTCTTTGCTCCGATCCACAGCCAGTGATCCGGTAACCACACGGCGGGCGGCCTCGTAACCCGAACCCAGTCCGGCCGTTGAAGCTCACATGCTTCGCTTCGTGTGCCTGCTAGTGGTCGGCATGCTGACGTCCTGCACGGCGACGAGCTCGGGCCCAGCTTCGGCTCCCAGCCCCACGCCGGCCGCCGCAGCGACCAGTGCCCAGACGCCCAGTCCATCACCGACGCCCCAGATCGCGTGCGAGCTCCCTTACCTGACCACCAATGGCCGGTCACCATTCACGGCGGTCGGATTCCTGAAACTGCCCGGCGGCGTGTTCAGTCCAGATCCGACCGCCAGCTCCGCCTTGCCGCCGGGCGGGGTTCAGGCAAGCCCGGTACCGGGCGGCACACAGCCATGGTGGGATGCGCAGGCCAAGCGCTGGGTACCTGTTGACCTGTCATCAGTCAGTCCTGACGGCCAGAGCTACGTCTACCTGTCTGCGGATGGCCTCCATCGCGTGCTCGTCGCCACGGGCGCCGACCAGTTGGTGTACCGACGGCCACAGGGCGTGCTTGGCGGCCAGGTCCTTGGATATCAGGCCGACGTGTACATCGTTCTTCCTTCTGGGGTCAAGGATGGTGCAGGCGGCGTCATCACGAATCCGCCCAACCAGGTCGGTGTTTGGCGAATCGACCTCACGGCCAAAACCGGCACCAGGATTCGATCCTCAGACATCGTGGGATCTATTGGCGAGCGGCGCTCTGTGGATAACGCCCGTCAGCGGAAACCAGCTGGGTGACAGTCTCGACCGCATAGACCTGGGGACCGGACTCCAGACGGTCTGGTTCTCCGACCCGGGCCGGACCATCCAGTTCTTGGGCGTTGATCATGCGGGGCTGCCGATCGTGTGGACGTTCGCTGGTGGTCACCTGGAGATCTGGCGCGTCGCGGCGCCCAACCAGGCCACCAACTTCTACACGATCGATTACACGGGCGCGCCAGCGATATTTGGGCCCGAGATGCAGCAGGGATTGCTGGTGGCGGATGAGCACGGAGTGTGGTTCGGGGCGTCGGACGGGCTCTATATCTACGACGCGGCCGGCTTCCGCAAAATCGCGACGACCTCGGGCATCCCCGCCGGACCCTGCCAATAGGTTCGTCAGATGTAGGTCATGGCGGAGGCTCGATCAAAGTGGGCGCGATGAGACTTGATGAGCCGAGGAGGCCTCCGCCAAGCTCAGTTCGGGAGTTCAAATAGTGTCCCCTCCCCCCGACCAAGATCTGAATTCAGATTCGTCCGAGGGGTGGAAGCTAAGGTGATACGCAGTCGCACGCCGCACCGACTGGGCGTCCTGTGCGGTTCAAAATCACGTCGAACTCGGCGCGGAGCTTCTCTCAGGTTCGCTGAGCGCGTGGCAGACTCGGCGGGCAAGGATTTCGGGCCGGAGCGGTGGGCCCTGCTTATGCGCTGGTGCGCGTCCTGTTGGACGTAATCGCGACTAGCCGGTCCTCACGGCTGGAGCTGGCAAACCGTCTTGTCACAGCGGCTTGGCGGAGCCTTAGTTGCTGCCTTTGTTACGGGCGATTGTTCATCGTGTAATCAGCGCTTGCGCATCAATACATGGCTATAAGCATCAACGGGACCGCGATCAACCTAGACTGGACGACGATCCTGATCTGGTGCCTGGTAGGACTGGTGGCGGGTTTCCTCGCCAGCCGCGTTGCGCTTGGTCACGGGCTCGGCCTCTTCGGCGACATCATCGTGGGGATACTAGGCGCGTTTCTGGGGGGCTTCCTTGCCAGCCTCTTTCGCATCAACGTGCAGGTGATTGGCCACCCGATCATCAGCGAGATGGTCGTGGCCTTTGCCGGCGCGGTGCTCCTGCTGCTGGTCGTGCGCCTCGTCTCGGGCGGGAGGACACGGGGCCACGCGACCTGAACGTAGTCCCAACGGCGCCACGTACTGGGCCAGCACCGAGTGCCATTGCAAATCCTCGGCGCCAACGGTAGGCCGTTTGAGGGTTGGCATCCCGAGACTGTTTTGCAGGTCGTCCCGCGAAACGCTACGCGGACTTCCTGCGCATAACCCACCATATTTCGTGAGGAATTTGGCGGATCGTGGCCAGGCTCCGCCGTGCCCTGGATCGCGATCGGGAACAGGAACAGCTGCGCCGGGCTCGAGCGGTGGGCGCACTCAAGGTTGGTGGATGTACCGAAGATCTTGGAGCCGCCAGGGCATCGCCGCCTGTTCGTGTACTAGTTCATGTACTAATCCGGGCCGTGTCGGGTCTCTGAACCCGGCCTCAGTTGGCTCGGTAAGAGCCCGGAATGAACTCAGGGTTTCTTGATGCGGGCCGGCTTCTCTCAATCCAGGGACCCGGCAGACCACAAATCTGCGCGTACTCTCAGAAAGTTGCTGATCTTCTTACGCTCAGGCCCGTACAAGTAGACAAATGAAACGGGCTCAGGTGAAACGGAGCCGTCCCGACATCGATGCGGCCGTGAGAGGGGGAGATTGGACCCAGGCGATGGACGGTGAGGGTGTTCCGGGTCACGCCACGATGGTGCAGGCGCTCTACTGGAGACGGATCTATATCGAGATCCTGGGCATGGAGGAGAAGGTTCTGAAGCGAATCCGCCAGCTGATGGCCACCCAGTCAGGCGAGGCGCGGCGCGAGGTCGAGCTGACCAACGTGCCGGTGGTGGTCGCCCAGGCGGAGAGGTTTCGCCAGCGCCTCGGCTACTGGGAGGCTCGAGTGCATGAGCTCAACGGAGCAGTTCCGCCCAAGCTCGAGCGCGGTGTACTGGCCACCCCATAGAGCAGATCCTCGTTCCAGTCGTCCGACACCGACGTTGTTGTAACAGAACCTTTCAAAGGAGGACTTCATGAAGGACCAGGTTCGTGGCAAGGCGGAAGAGATCAAGGGCAAGGTCACCGGCGACCGCGGCGAAGAGATGAAGGGCAAGGCGAGGCAGGCGGTGGGGAACGTCAAGCGCACCGTCCGCGACGTCAAAGAGGACGTGCGTACGGAGGCCAATCGAAACCGGACCTCACGGTAGGGAAAGGACCATCGCTTCGACAATCGAGCCTTGATCCCTGAGCCCTAGGCCCGCCAGCCGGTACCGAACATCCACCAGGGAATACGTGGTCCTTGGCGCCAGCTACATGGAGGTGTAGATAAATGAGACGGTTAACCATGGGTGCGGCGTTGGGTGGCTTGGCCGTCTACCTCTTCGATCCCGAGTTGGGTGATGAGCGACGCGAGCGCCTGTTCTCTCTCTGGCGGGAGAATCGAGGTAGGGCGGTGCAAGCTGGTCGGGCCGCCTCCCAGGCAGCTGATTCCGTGCGGCCACTGGCTCACCGCATGAGCAAGGCAATAGACCGCCGTGACTGGGCGGAGGCTTTCGATCGACGCCGGCCCGCGGTCAGTGTGCCAAAGCTTATCGGTGCCGCTGCCATCGGTGGCACTCTCGTCTACTTCTTGGACCCGTTTCAGGGCTCAGAGCGCCGGCAGTGGTTGCTCTCCGCGCTGGAGGCGGGTCGCCAGGCCGCCCGGCAGACGGCCAAGACTGTCAAGCCCAACGCTAGCCGTGTCGGTGATGAGGTGGCCGAGGCCGTCGAGGGCGTCAAGCCCAAGGTCCGCTGATATGAGGTAATTCTTAGGTTGAGCTGTCAATCCACGCCGGTGAGACCCAGATCGACGTCGGCCGCGTCATGGCCTCCTCCATCCTCAAGAAGACCAACGACCGGAGAAGGGCCCAGGTCTTTAGGTTCCGAAAGCTGCAAGTCACGAGCTGACTCGACGTTGCTGCCCTCGTTCCAAGTAAGCGCTCTTCTGAACTGGAGGTTCAATGGCAAAGAGATCCGTGAGGGACATGCTCAAGGCTCGCGCCTGGAACAAGCAGGTCAGCCTCGCGGACGTTGACCCCGGCGATCACCTAGGAGTCAAGCGCAAGAATGTGGTGGCTGCCCGTGAGAAATACGGCCCCGAGTTGCTGGACCTTCAAGAGCGCCTGTTCGCGGAGAAGAAACAGGCGATCCTGATTGTTCTGCAAGGATTGGACACCAGCGGCAAGGACGGAACGGTCCGCCACGTGATGGCGGCGATGAATCCTCAAGGTGTGCACGTCCGTCCTTTCATGGCACCAAGTGCGAACGAACTTCGTCACCATTTCCTCTGGCGGTTCAAGAAGGAATTGCCGGAGCCAGGCCACATCACCATCTTCAATCGCTCGTACTACGAGGATGTGCTCATCGCCAGGGTCAAGAAGCTGGCCGCTCTCGAAGTCATCGAGAGTCGGTATGAGCAGATAAACCGATTCGAGGCTGGACTTGTCAGATCAAACGTGATCCCCGTGAAGATCTGCCTCCATATCTCAAACGAGGAGCAGCGTCAGCGGCTACTTGCTCGCCTCAACACACCCGAAAAACGATGGAAGTTCAGCCTCAATGACATAAAGGAAAGGAGTCATTGGGATGAATACCAGGAGGCCTTCAACATGCTCCTGACCCGGTGCTCGACGCCGGTCGCCCCCTGGTATATCGTCCCAGCGGACGACAAGCCGTTCCGCGATTGGGCAGTGTCGCGCATACTGCTGGAAACCCTGCGGGCCATGAACCCGAGGGTCCCGATGCCTAAACTCAACGTGGCTAGTCTGGTCCGACAGCTGCCTCCGGTCGACTGACACCGGTTCCCGCTGGCCTCGCCTCGCTCGCCAGCGCGCCTTCCACAAAGGGGCAGGGGTGAAAGGCCCGCTTCTCGGAGGAAGTCGGCGTCGTCTCCGCTGAGAACTGAGTTGACCAAGCCGCGCCTATGCACCTACCGTGGCGACGGATGTACTAGGTCATGTAGCAATCCGCGTTGCAAACGGTGCATGCGCCGGTGTAAAACGGGCCGCGCTATTGGTGGTGGTGCACATGGGGAAGACGAAGGCGACCGGCCGGCCCGATGCGGGTGGGACCAAGCGCAGATGATGTTCGTTGGCCGCAATACCGCGGCCCGTCTCAGCGCGCCGAGCGGCTCCGAAGGAAACCGAACAGCCAGAGCCCGACCAGCACGATGATCACCAGCCAGATCAGGTTGACCAAACCCCCGGTCGCGTGGAACAGCAGCCAGAGGACGAAAAGAATTACCGCCAGTACCAGCAACGTGTGGATCATCTGAACACCTCCTGGCAAATGGGCCCGTCGAGCCGTCGGTGGATCTCATCCTATCGATTGGAATCGATTCTGTAGTGCTCGGTTACTGCTTTTATTATGGCCAATCGGCGATGGTAGCCTTGTCAGGCGGAAGGGGTGCCGTCGCAAGACCGCCCCTTCGGCTTGGCTCCTGTGATCTCTTCCCTAAGGAGGCAATCATGGAGTGCGACATCTGCGGCCAGGGCGTCGAGAACTCAGAAGAGCTTCAGAAGCACAAGGAGCGAGTGCACCCTACGGGTGTGGGTGACAAGTCCATGGACAACCTCGAGCAGCCCGACCTGTTGGGGGACACTTCGGAAGAGTCCGCGGCCAGCGAAATCCCCTAGCCGACGCACTAGCGCCGACGGCAGCAATCGATGGCTCCGCAGAGGCTGCACGCTGAGGATGCAACGGGCAGGACCGTGAGGCCCCTGCCTCGAAAATCGCAGGCCGTCGCGCCTGAGGACTCACCGCGATTGGCGAGCTGGAGGCGGAGGCCGGCGGGCACTCTGACTTGGTGGCCCGGACGTTGAGATCGCGGTCGCAGGACCGCAAAATATATGACTACATGAGTCAGCGCACAGGGGTGCCAACAATTCGTTTTGACGCCACCCTGTACAAGATCGACAAATCGACTATTTTGCGCTTGCCTGAGAAAGCGAGCATGAAACTGCCGTCGCGCGGGCAGGTGGCAGTACAAGGAACGATCAATGGCCATGGGTTCCAGACGGTGTTGGAACCAGACGGCTATTTTGGCCACTGGATGGGGATTGATGGAAAGCTGCAACAAACCGTTGCTTTAAGCGCGGGTGACACCGCGACCCTCGAAATTGAGTCACTCAAAGACTGGCCGGAGCCGAACGTGCCACAGGATCTTGAGACAGCGCTGGCAGCTGCCCCTCAGAAGATCCAAGACCTATGGAAAGAGATTACGCCGATGGCGCGCTGGGAATGGGTTCGCTGGGTCAATGCAACCCAAAACCCTGATACACGCAAACGACGGGTCGAAGTCAGTATCTCGAAAATGAAAAGCGGGAAGCGACGGCCCTGCTGTTTCAACCTTGCCGCATGCACCGACCCGACCCTGTCAAAGAGCGGCAGGCTTATTGAGCCAGCGTAATTTGCGGTGTTCGACATCGTCAGGCCGTACAAGCGCTGTACGAATTAGGTGTGTACACAGGCTGGTGATCACGGATAACGTGCCGCCTTTGTCATGACCAGTCGCGCTGGTACACACGCGCGCGTTACCGATGTTTTGAGTCTGGCCGCGCTAAACGATGGCGACGCGCTTTCCTTCACCCGCCTTCAACGTGGTGGGGAGGTGAAAAGCTAGGCGATCGCCCGGCCGAACTGGCGAGCACCGATGACGATCGCGACGATCGACAGCACCAGCATGATGGCCACGCCCTTGGTGACACTCGGGTCGGTGACGTGGTCGTTGAAAATCGCACGGGCGGCGTCGACGGCGTAGGACAGCGGGTTCGCGGCCGCAATGTTGCGCAGCCACTGGGGCGCGAGGCCGAGCGGCAAGAGCACCCCGGACAGCAGCAGGATGGGCAGGCTTGAGGTGAAGATGATCGGCGCATAGCTGTTCTCGCTGCGCACCATGAGCGCGACAGCATAGGCGATCGAAGCCGTGAAAAGCCCGATCAGAGCGATCAAAGCGAGCACGATCACGACCCCGAGCGGGTGGATGCTGAGGCCGAACGGCAGAGCGAGCAGGATGAGGATCAGCGACTGCACGAGGATCGACACGATGTCGCGAAGCGCGCGTCCCAGGAGCAGCGCGACTCGGCTCACCGGAGTCACGCGCAGCCGCTCGATGACGCCCATCCGCAGCTCGCCGATCAGGCTGAACCCGACGCCCGCCGCGCCGAACATGCCCAGCTGCACCAACAGACCAGGCACGAAGACGTTGTAGGCGCCTCCCGACGGAAATCCTGGTACCGCCGAAACGGACTTGAGCAGAGGAGCGAACAGGACGAGGTAGAGCAGCGGCTGGATGACCCCGATCGCCACCCACACCGGGTTTCGGATGAACAGGCCGAAGTAGCGGCCGAACACCAGCCAGGTATCGCGCAAGAGCTTCACGCAGCCGTCTCTCGCAGCGAACGGCCGGTCTGGCGCAGGAAGACGTCGTCCAGGCTGGGCCGGTGGAGGCCGATCGTGACCAGCGTCAGCGCCGCACCGTCGAGGAGTCGAAGGATGGCCGGCATCGCAACTTCTCCGCGGTCCACGTAGAGAAGGACGGAACCTTCATCGAGCTTGGCCTCTCTCACGAAAGGCTGATCTTTCAACAGGTCCAGGGCTACGTGCTGGTCGCCCGCCACGCTGAGCGTCACTACGTCGCCGGCGATCGCGCGCTTCAACTCCTCCGGCGTACCCTCCGCCACGATCTTCCCGTAGTCGATGATCGCGATCCGGTCGCAGAGGGCGTCCGCCTCATCGAGGTAGTGGGTCGTCAGGAAGACGGTCGTGCCTCGGTCGTGCATGCGTCGCACTTCGTCCCAGACCCGCGCGCGGCTCTGCGGGTCGAGGCCGGTCGTCGGCTCATCGAGAAAGAGAAGCTGCGGGTCGTGGACGAGGCCGAGCCCGATATCGAGCCTGCGTTTCTGGCCGCCCGAGTAGGTGCTCCCGACACGGTCGGCGCAGATCTCCAGCTCGAGCATCGTGATCAGCTCCGCTGCTCGTTTCCGGGCCGCTTCGAGCGACATCCCGTAGAGGCGACCCTGGAAGACGAGCTCTCGGCGCCCGGTGATCTCTCGGTCGGCGCCGCCGGCCTGGCCGACGTAACCGATGCGCTCTCGGATCCGGTCAGGTTGGGTGAGCAGGTCGCAGCCCGCGACACTTGCCGTCCCTCCGCTGGGTGGGAGAAGAGTCGCGAGCATGCGCAGGGTCGTGGTCTTGCCGGCACCGTTCGGGCCCAGGAACCCGAAGATCTCGCCGGGGCGCACGGTCAGGTCCACGCCCGCGACCGCCTCGACCGATCGCTGGCGCGATTTGAACACGCGCCTCAGCCCGCGGGTCTCGATGACTGCTTCCATGAAGGTAGATTCTCGTGGTTTGCGGACGGTCAGCCGCCCGCGGCAGGCGCCGGAGGGGAGAGTCTTCTGGTCAAGAGCTGCCAGAACTGTTCCAGCGCCGGACCTCCTTGAGCGCGGCGACGGATGGCGCGGATCGCCCGAAGGCTGGTCAGGCCCGGCAGCTGCTTCAACGAGCCCGACTCGATGTCGGCCTCGACGGCCAGCCTCGGAAGTGCCGCGTATCCGAGACCTGCCTTCACCGCAGCCCGTACGTACTCGGGATGACCCAGGTTCAGGGCGTCGGAGCCGCCGTACCCATCGCCCAGCATCTCGCGAGCGCTCTGCTCTGCTGCCGAGGTGGGATCGCGTCCGAGGTAGCGGTATTGGGTCAGGTCGGCAGGGGCGATCTTGTGAAGGGCCGCAAGCGGATGGTCGCGATGGGCGACGAGGATGAGCTCGTCCTGGGCCAGCACCACCGCCAGGAGATCTGGGCTCGGCTCTCCTTCGATCAGAGCGCAGTCCAACGCTCCGGCGAGGACCTGGCGGTTGAGGCCGGCCGCGGACTCGACAGCCACGCTGAGCTTGATCCCCGCGTGCTGCTGGGCGAACTCGGCGAGTCGGGATGGCAGGTAGTAGGTGGCGCATGTCGGGCTGGCTCCGAGGTGAAGCGAACCAGACTGCAGGGTCTTCATCGAATCGGCCGTGTCCTCCAGGACCTGGACAGCTCGCAACGCCGCCCGGCAGGCAATCGCAAGGGCGCGACCGGCGTCGGTCAGGCGGACGCCACGGCCGTCCCGCTCGAGGAGCTGTAATCCGACGGCGCGCTCAAAGTGACGTACCTGCTGCGTGACCGCGCCCTGGGTCAGGAACAACGAGGCAGCAGCTTTGGAGATGTGCTCGCTTTCGGCCACCGCGACGAAGGACCGAACCTGCTCGAGGCTGAAGGAGGGCCTGGCCACCGCGATATATTAGTCGGGCTTATGGAAGTCATTACAAATATTTAAAACAAAACTCTTAATGAAACCTGAAGTCGAGCGTTGTACCAGTTACGGTTCCAAACGCTCGCATGCGCGAGAAAGGAGGTGAACTGCCAATGAGTCGCCGATTTGCCGCTCGCCAGAGCGGCCAGGGAATGGTGGAGTACGCGTTGATCCTGGTTCTCGTTTCGATCGTCGTCATCGTGATTCTTTTGACCATGGGAAACCAGATCGCCAACGTCTTTTCCAACGTCGTGGCCGCGCTCGGCTAAGACGCTTCTGAAGCGGGCCGGGGCGACGACCCCCGGCCCACTTGCTTCCTATGCCGGGCGTTCAAACGCTGTTTTCTTGATCGGGTAGCCAGGCGATCGGAAGTAGGTGGCGGGGCCCAAAGCGGGTTGGTCATCAGTCCTTAACCAGCCCCTAACCAACCTCCGCGCGGCAGGCGGTAATCTTCCATTCGTGGTGGTGGGGGTTCAGCTCGACTCGGATCAGACGCTCCCTGCGGCGCCCCGCCCTGAGGCCCCGCACTACCTCAATCGGGAGCTTTCGAGGCTCGATTTCGATCAAAGGGTGCTCGCCATGGCGGAGGACGCCCGGCTTCCGCTTCTCGAGCGGGTCCGGTTCCTGGCGATCTTCAGCCAGAACCTCGACGACTTCTTCCAGGTTCGCGTCGCTGGACTCAAGGAACAGGTGCTGGCGGCGGTCGCCGTGGCGTCGCCCGACGGAATGTCGCCGCTCGAGCAGCTGAGAGCTATCCGGACTCGCGTCGAAGCCCTGGTCGACCGACAGGTCGGCCTGTTCAACCGCGAAATCGTTCCTGCGCTCGCCGAGGCAGGCATCGCGCTCTTGCGCGCCGACGAGGTGAGCAAGCGCGAGCTGAGCCAACTTCACTCGGTCTTCCGGCAGCAGATCTTCCCTGTGCTGACGCCGCTGGCTGTGGACCCAGGCCATCCGTTCCCATACATCTCGCACCTTTCGCTCAACCTCGCTGTCATGGTCCGCGACCCGCAGCGCCACCAGCAGCGGTTTGCGCGCGTGAAGGTTCCACCCGTGCTGCCCCGGTTCATCCCGCTGGTCGAAGGGCAGCGCTACGTCCCACTGGAGGACGTCATCGCTCTGCACCTACAAGCTCTGTTCCCGGGCATGGAGGTGGTCGCCCACCATCCTTTCCGCGTCACGCGTGACGGCGACCTCGATGATGTCGACAGCGACGCCGAGGACTTGCTTGCCGCCATCCAGACGGAGCTTCGTCGCCGCCGCCGCCACGCGCGCGTGGTACGTCTCGAGGTCGACCCGGGTATGTCCCCGGAAGTCCTCGAGCTGTTGACCAGGGAGCTCGAGCTGCAACCCGCCGACGTCTACCAGGCCGCCGGGCTGCTCGACCTCGGCAGCCTTCACGCGCTGTCGCAGCTCGACCGCCCGGACCTGAAGGAAGAGCCCTGGACGCCGACGACGCAGCCGCGGCTGCGTGGGCTCGCGGCCGAAGTGCCCGACCTATTCGCGGTTCTGCGTGCTGGAGACGTGCTCGCGCATCACCCATACGATTCGTTCGCCACCTCGGTCGAAGCGTTTATCGACCACGCCGCGAGCGACGCGGACGTCCTCGCGATCAAGCAAACGCTCTACCGCACCTCGGGCCCCAACAGCCCGATCGTGAGAGCGCTCATCCGCGCCGCTGAAAGGGGCAAGCAGGTCGTGGCGCTGGTCGAGCTCAAGGCGCGCGGCGATGAACAGGCCAACATCGGTTGGGCGAGAGCGCTCGAGGAAGCCAACGTGCACGTTGTCTACGGGTTGCTTGGTCTCAAGACCCATGCCAAGGTCACCCTGGTCGTGAGGCGCGAAGGCCGGCACATCCAGCATTACCTGCACGTCGGCACGGGCAACTACAACCCGAGCACAGCCCACGGCTACGAGGACGTGAGCCTGCTGTCAGCCGACGCGGACCTGGGCGCCGACGTCACAGAGCTGTTCAACCTGCTGACCGGGTACAGCCGCCAGCATCGCTACCGCAAGCTGCTGGTCGCGCCGACCAGCTTGCGCGCGGGCATCACGCAGCTGATCGAACGCGAGGGCAAGCCGGGCGGCCGGATCATCATCAAGGTCAACAACCTGATCGACCCGGAGATCATCGACGCGCTCTACGCTGCCTCCCAAGCCGGCGGGCGGATCGACCTCATCGTCCGCAGCATGTGCTCGCTGCGCCCCGGGGTGCCGGGGATGTCCGACCGGATCAGGGTGCGCTCGATCGTCGGCCGCTTCCTCGAGCACTCGCGCATCTTCGCCTTCGGCGAGGGAGACGACGCCGAGTACTACCTGGGTTCCTCCGACCTGATGCCGCGCAACCTGGATCGCCGCGTCGAAGCGGTCGTCCCCGTGACCGATCCCCGGCTGTGCGAGCGGCTGTCGGGCATCCTGGAGATATTGCTCGCCGACGACATGCTGGCCTGGGAGCTTTGCCCCGACGGCGCCTGGCAACGGTTGCCCACCGTTAGAGGTCTGAACTCACACAAGCGATTCCAGGAACTGGCCCTGGAAGGCGCGCGTGGCAACGGGGTGGTGAACGGCGTCCCGCATGCTTAATCCCCACGAATTCCGCGCCTTCGGCGTGAATTCGCGGGGACCCGTTAGAGAGCGCGAGGTGAAGCTCGGGGCGGGACCTGCGTTCCACCTACCCGACCTCAATGGGGTCGTCGATGGAGTAGCGGTGACCCCACCGGAAGCCGTCCGGCTCGAGACCGTTTATTACGACACGCCGGATCTGCGCCTTGCGCGCTGGGGCGTATCGCTGCGTTACCGCGCCGGAGAGGGATGGACCCTGAAGCTGCCGCCGGCGGCAACTCCTGGACAGCCGCAGGGTGAGCTCCTCGAGCGCGACGAGCTCACGTTTCAGGGTGGTCCCAAGAAACCACCCGAAGCGGCAGTGGCGATCGTGCGCGCGTACGTCCGCAAGGCGGAGCTCGTGCCCGTCGCCCGCCTCTCGACGTTGCGCCGTCGGGTGAGGCTGGTCGATGGGGCCGGAACCCGCGTCGCCGAGGTCGTGGACGACGAGGTGTCGGTCAGGGACGGCCGCCGAGTTGCTGCTCGATTCAGGGAGATCGAGGTCGAGGTGATGCCGCAGGAGAACGGCGCGAACGGCATCGTCGATCCGCTGGTGATGCGATTGCGCGGAGCGGGTGCGGGGGCGCCAGACCCGACTCCCAAGCACATCCGGGCTCTTGGCCCGCGAGCCATGGAGCCTCCCGAGGTGGCGCCGCAGCCCGTGGAGGCCGACTCACCCGCCAAGGACGTGATCAGGCACGTGCTCGCCGAGAGCATCGCGTCTCTGCTCAGGCACGACCCGCTCGTGCGAACGAGTGGCGACCCCGAAGCCGTCCATCAGGCTCGCGTCGCGACACGCAAGCTTCGGTCGCACCTGCGTACGTTCGGGCCTCTGCTGGACCTCGAGTGGACCGACCCGCTGCGCTTCGAGCTGGGCTGGCTGGCCATGGGCCTGGGCGCCGTACGCGATCGGGAAGTCCTGCTCGAACGCCTGCGCGAGCGCGCCAAGTCCCTGCCGGCGAGCGACCTGAGGTCGGCCAACTCGCTCCTGCAAATCCTCGAGGTTGAGATCGACACGCTGCGCAAGAAGCTGCTGACCGAGCTCGGCTCGCAGCGCTATATCGACCTCCTGGAGCGGCTTGTGACTGCAGCACACTCGCCGGTGACCCTGCCCGAGGCAGACGAACCGGCGTCGAGCGTGCTGCCGCTGCTTGCAACAGGCCCATGGCGGCGGTTGCGCTCGGCGGTCAGGCAGCTGCCTGACCCGCCGACCGATCCCGAGCTGCATCGCATCCGCATCCTGGCCAAGCGCGCGCGATACGCAGCGGAAGCGGTGGCTCCGGTCGCCGGCAGCGTCGCGGCATCGTTCGCCCGAAGCGCCGCCAAGCTGCAGACGATCCTCGGCGAGCACCAGGACAGCGTCACGGCGCAGGCCTGGCTTCGCAGCGCCCGGGTCAGCGGACGCCGCGCGTTTGTCGCCGGCGAGCTGATCGCCATGGAGCACGTTGCGGCCGAAGACGCGCGAGCGAGATGGCCGAAGATTTGGAGGGCCCTCGATCGGAAGCAGTTGCGCCAGTGGATGCCCTGATCCCTCGTGGGGACCTTCTATCTCGTGCGGCACGCGAAAGCCGGAAGCAGGGGGCATTGGACCGGGGATGACCGTCTCCGGCCTCTGAGCAAGAAAGGTATCCAGCAGGCAGAAGCCCTGGTCTCCACCTTCAAACCGTTCCCCGTCTCAGCCATCTTCTCCAGCTCGTACCTGCGCTGCGTGCAGACCGTCGAGCCGCTGGCCCGTGCCCGGAACCTCGCGGTCAACCAGTCGCCCGCCCTGGCCGAAGGCCAGGGCCTGAACGGCGCGATGCAGCTCATGGGAGACCCCAAGCTGGACCATGGCGTGCTCAGCACGCACGGCGACATCGTGTGGGAGCTCGTCGAGGAGCTGGTTAAGCGCCACGTCGTCAAGGCGGGCGAGGGAGGGTTCGAGAAGGGTGCGACCTGGGTGGTCGACGTCGAGGAGGGTTCACTCGTCCGCGCTCGGTTCATCCCCGCGCCCTAACTTGGCCACGTTTTCAACTCGCTTGCGCGCCGAGATGGCAGCGTCGGCGGACCCGGCCAAGGCGCGTGGGATGCAGGCGTACATGAAATCGACCATGCCTTACTACGGACTTCATTCGCCGCAGGTCAACGGCATCTGCAAGAAGATCTTCGCTGAGCATCCATTCCCGTCGTGTCGAGATTGGCGCGCCGCGATCCTCGAATTGTGGCGTGGCGCTCGCTACCGCGAGGAGCGCTATGCGGCCATCCGGCTGATCTCTTTCAAGCGTCATCGCCTGTGTTGGTCGCCCGAATTGATGCCCATGCTCGAGGAGATGATCGTGAGCGGTGCGTGGTGGGACTACGTCGATGAGCTGGCGCACATCGTCGGTGAGCTCCTCCGCACGCACCCGCAACAGATCCGGCCCGTAATGCGCGCATGGAGCGAAGATCCCAACCTATGGAAGCGGCGGGTGTCGATCATCTGTCAGATCTCTTTCAAGCGCGACACGGACCTCGAACTCCTCTACGCCAACATCGAGCCGAACCTGGCCCATCGTGACTTCTTCATCCGCAAGGCGATCGGGTGGGCGCTTCGCGCGTACGCGTGGACTGACCCGAAGGAGGTCGCAGGCTACGTCCGGGCGCATGAGGCGCAGCTGAGCGGTCTGAGCCGGCGCGAAGCCCTCAAGAACATCGGTTAGCCTAGTCAGTCGATGACGGTGACGCTGCGCGGCGCCGGGCTTGCGGAGAGCCACGTCGTGGCCGTCGCCCGTCACGGCGAGAAGGTCTCCCTGGCGGCGGCGGCCCGCACGAGGATGGAGCGCAGCAGGACTCGCGTCGAGCGGGCCGCGGCGTCTCGCGAGCCTGTCTACGGCGTCTCCACCGGGTTCGGCGCCCTGGCCGGCACCCGGGTCGCTCCGCTGCGACAGCCGGAACTGCAGCTTGCCCTGATCCGCTCCCATGCAGCCGGGATGGGTCCTCCTGTCGACGACGAGGTGGTTCGCGCGACGATGCTGCTTCGCGCCCGAACGCTTGCCATGGGCCTGTCTGGCGTCAGGCCGGTCGTGGCCGAGGCGCTGATCGCGTTGTTGAATGCCGAGATCACCCCGGTCGTCCCGCGCTATGGCTCGGTCGGGTGCAGCGGCGACCTCGCCCCCCTGGCCCATATCGGGCTAGCTCTAGTCGGCGAGGGTGAGGTCACGGATGCGGACGGCGCCAGGAAGCCGGCGGCGCAGGTGCTCAAGGCGGCCCGGCTGAAGCCGTTGAAGCTCGAGACCAAAGAGGGTCTCGCCCTGATCAACGGGACCGACGGGATGCTCGGCATGCTGGTCCTGGCCTGCGCTGACGCCGAGCTCTGCTTCAGGACCGCGGACATCACCGCCGCCATGTCAGCCGAGGCTTTGCTGGGGACGGACCGGACCTTCCAGGCTCGGCTCCACGAGATCCGTCCGCATCCCGGCCAGATCGCCAGCGCGGCGAATCTCGTGCGGCTGCTGCGAGGTTCGGGCATCGTCGCCTCGCATCGCCACTCACATCATGCGGTGCAGGATTCGTATTCCGTACGCTGCAGCCCCCAGGTCGCAGGCGCGGCGCGCGACACGCTGGACTTCGCCCGCCGGGTCGCGGCCGTCGAGCTTTCCTCCGCTGTCGACAACCCCGTGGTCCTGGAGACCGGGGAGGTCGAGTCGACGGGCAACTTCCATGGCGAGCCATTGGCGTTTGCCGCGGACTTCCTGGCCATCGCCGCGGCTGAGGTCGGCTCGATCGCCGAGCGCCGCGTCGATCGCTTGCTCGACCCGCATCGCTCTGAGGGATTGCCTCCCTTCCTGGCCGAGGAGCCGGGCGTCAACTCCGGGATGATGGTTGCCCAGTACACCGCTGCAGCCCTGGTGGCGGAGAACCGGCGCCTCGCCGCGCCCGCGAGCGTGGACTCGATCCCGACGTCCGGCATGCAGGAAGACCACGTCTCGATGGGGTGGGGGGCGGCGCTGAAGCTGCGCACCGTGCTCAACAATCTCGCGCACATCCTCGCCGTCGAGCTGGTGTCCGCGGCCCGCGCGCAGGACCTCCGGCGTCCGCTCAAGCCGTCGCCGGCGACAGGAGCGGTGCGGGACCTGCTGCGCAAGCAAGTGCCCGGCGTCGGTGCGGACCGCTTTCTCGCGCCGGAGCTGGCGGCAGCCGAGGAGCTGATCCGGAGCGGAGCCGTCCTCAAAGCGGCTGAATCGGTTACCGGACCCTTGCAGTGACCCGAACGGTCCGGGCGCCGCGCGGCTCAGAGATCAGCTGTCTCGGCTGGGCGCAGGAGGCGGCCATGCGGATGCTGATGAACAACCTCGACCCCGAGGTCGCCGAGCGCCCGGAGGATCTCGTCGTCTACGGGGGCACGGGACGCGCAGCGCGCTCGTGGGAGGCTTATGAGGCGATCGTTCGCGAGCTGCGGCGGCTCAGAGGCGACCAGACCCTGCTCGTCCAGTCGGGCAAACCCGTCGGCGTCTTCGACACGCACGAATGGGCTCCGCGCGTGCTCATCTCGAACGCGATGCTGGTCCCCGAATGGGCGACGTGGGACGAGTTTCGGCGGCTGGAGGCTCTCGGCCTGACGATGTACGGGCAGATGACGGCCGGCTCCTGGATCTACATCGGGACCCAGGGCATCCTGCAGGGCACGTACGAAACCTTCGCCGCCATTGCGCGCAAGCGCTTCGGCGGCTCTCTCGCGGGGACGATCACGCTGACCGCGGGACTTGGTGGGATGGGAGGCGCGCAGCCGCTTGCCATCACTTTGAACGGTGGAGTTGCCCTGTGCGTGGAGGCCGACCCCGAGCACATCGAGCGCCGGCTGAAGGACCGATATCTCGACGTTCGCGCCGATGACCTCGAGCATGCGCTGAGGCTCGCCCTCGACGCCAAGCATTCAAAGCGCGCGCTGTCGATCGGCCTGCACGGAAACGCAGCTGAGGTCGTGCCGGCGCTCGCGGCGCGAGGCTTCGACGTCGACGTCGTCACCGACCAGACACCGGCGCACGACCCACTCAGTTACATCCCGATCGGCCTCTCACCCGAGGACGCCCAGGAGCTGCGGCTCGACGATCCCGCCACATACATCAAGCGCGCGCGCGAAAGCATGGTCCGGCATGTCGACGCGATGGTCGCGTTTCTCGACCGCGGCGCCGAAGTGTTCGACTACGGGAACAGCCTGCGTGCCGAGGCGCGCCTGGGTGGAAGTGTTCGCGCCTTCGAGTTTCCAGGCTTCGTGCCGGCCTACATCCGTCCTCTTTTCTGTGAGGGCAAGGGACCGTTCCGCTGGGTCGCGTTGTCAGGCGACCCCGGGGACATTGCGGCGACCGACCGGGCAATGGTCGAGGAGTTTGCCGATGACCCTGGGCTGATCCGCTGGATCAAGGCTGCCCAAGAACATGTGAAGTACCAGGGCCTGCCGGCCCGCATCTGCTGGCTGGGCTACGGCGAACGCGCGCGCGCGGGCCATCGGTTCAATGAGCTCGTGCGGTCGGGCGCGGTCAAGGCGCCGATCGTCATCGGTCGTGACCACCTCGACTCGGGGTCGGTGGCGTCGCCCTACCGCGAGACCGAGGCGATGCTCGACGGCTCTGATGCGATCGCCGACTGGCCGATCCTGAACGCGCTCCTCAACACCTCGAGCGGCGCCTCATGGGTCAGCGTCCATCACGGCGGTGGCGTCGGCATAGGCCGGTCCATTCACGCGGGCATGGTGGTCGTCGCCGACGGATCGGACGAGGCCGCACGCAAGCTCGAACGCGTCCTCACCAACGACCCGGGCACCGGCGTCATCCGGCACGCCGACGCGGGCTACGACCGCGCCCTCGACGTGGCCCGCGAGCGCGACGTCCACATCCCAATGCGCGACCCGTGACCTGTTGAACGGGTCCGGACTGTGGCACGCCGAGCAAGCGTGGCTTGGCCATCCTGCCCAGGACGTCCTGATCGAGGTCGAAGGCGGGCGCATCAAATCCGTGACCGAAGGCGTCTCGCCCCGCCACGGAGTGACCGCTCTCGGGGGGTGGACGATCCCCGGGCTCGCCAACGTCCACAGCCATGCCTTCCAACGCACGCTGCGTGGAACGGTTGAATCCGGTGCCGGGGATTTCTGGGCCTGGCGGCGCGAGATGTACCTCCGGACCGAGTGGACGCGACCCGACTACTACACGTACTCGCGCCTGGTCTTTCAGGAGATGTTGCAGGCGGGGATCACCGCAGTCGGCGAGTTCCACTACCTGCACCGCCACGGCAACGAGCTGGGAGAGGCCTTGATCCAGGCGGCTGCTGAGGCCGGCATCCGGATCACGCTGATCGATGCGTGCTACCTGCGCGGCGGCCTTGACGGCATGCCCCTCGACGAAGCGCAGCGGTCTTTCTCAGACGGTGACGCAGAGCATTGGCTGAAGCGGGTTGATCAGCTGAGGGACGGAGAAGGCGTTCGCATCGGGGCAGCGATCCACAGCGTGCGCGCTGTCGACCCGATGTCCATGCGCACCGTCGCGGAATGGGCCCGCAAGCGTCGCGCTCCGCTCCACGTCCACCTCGCGGAGCAGCCGGCCGAGGTGGAGGAGTGCAGGGCCGTCGAGGGCTGCACGCCGACCGAGCTCCTGGAGCGCGAGGGCATCCTGGGCCGGGACCTGACCGCTGTGCACGCGATCCACGTCGACGAGCACGACGTAGCGTTGCTTGGCGCAAACAATGTCACCGTGTGCGCTTGCCCGACGACCGAACGTGACCTCGGTGATCGCGTCGGGCCGCTGCGTGCGCTGGCCGAAGCCGGCTGTTCGCCGGCCGTCGGCAGTGACTCCAACGCCGTCATCGACGTCCTCGAAGAGGCGCGGGCCCTGGAGCTCGATCAACGCCGGGCAACCGGACGGCGCGTACTGCACCAACCTGAAGAGCTCTTGCGCGCCGCCACGGTCAACGGGATGCGCGCGCTAGGGTGGGACGCGGGAGAGCTGACACCCGGGATGCTTGCCGACTTCGTCACGCTGGACGGCGCCAAAATTGCAGGGAAACGTCTCGATCCCGCATACCTTATTTATGGCTGCTCTGCCGGCGACGTGACGAATGTAGTCGTCGGGGGCCTTCCGGCTTTTTCGAAATGAGACGACTCCGCAACATCGGCCGCCTCTTCACCGGGACCTCGGCCGGGGTGATTCTGGACGCCGCGGTCATCTGCGACGGCGAACGAATCGCGTGGTGCGGCCCCCATGGACACGAGCCGCATGCGCTGATGGAGGCCGTCACCGAAGACGACGACTGCGCCGGCGGGCTCGTCACCGCCGGCCTGATCGACGCCCACACCCATCCCGTGTACGCGGGTGACCGCATGCCGGAGGTCGCGATGCGCACCGCGGGGGCCTCCTATGCGGAGGTGGCGAAGGCCGGCGGCGGCATCCGAGCGACCGTCGAAGCCACGCGGGCCGAACCGATCAGCGCCCTGGAGACGTCCACCGCCAGGCGGCTGTGGACTTGGCTCGAAGGCGGAGCGACGACCGTCGAAGCGAAAACCGGTTATCACCTCAACCGCGAAGGGGAGCTCGAGACCACGCGGATGCTTGCGCGCCTGGGCGAGCGTAAGGACCTGCCGCGGATCGAAGTCACGTTCCTGGCGGCGCACGCTCTTCCGCCGGACCGAGGGGCCAGGCCGGGTCCATACGCGAAAGAAGTCTCGGGGTGGTGCACCGAAGCTCACCTCGCCGGAGCCCGGTTCTGCGACGTGTTCTGCGACCGCGGTTACTTCACGGTCGCCCAATCGCGCCGCATCCTGAAGGCCGCGCTCGAGGCAAAGCTCATTCCGCGGATTCATGCCGACGAGCTCGCCCGCACCGGCGGCTCTCGCCTCGCGGCGGAGCTCCATGCGGTGTCGGCCGACCATCTGCTGCGCGCCAACCGGGGCGATGCCGTCGCGTTGGCGCGCGCCGGCGTCGTCGCCACGCTTGCGCCGGGAACCGCAATTTCAATCGGCAAGCTCCCGCCTGTTAAGGAACTGTCCGAGGCGGGAGCCGTGATCGCGCTCGGCACCGACCACAACCCGGGAACCAGCGGCATCACGAGCATGAGTCTCGTCGTCGCCCTCGCTGTTGGAGTCTTCAAGCTCTCCGCCGAGCGGGCGCTGATCGCCGCGACCGTCGGCGGCGCTCACTCCCTTTCGCGGTCGGATCGCGGCGTCATCGCGCCATCCAAACTGGCGGACCTGGTGCTGTGGGAGGCTGACCACGAAGGGGCCTTCGCGTGGGCCTACGGGCTCAAACCGCGCCTGGTCTGGCGAGGCGGTTCGCAAGTTTTTGCCTGAGAAGCCGTTGCTAAACGCGTGCATTTCGAGTACAAGTTGCACTGAAAAGACCGCCGCTCTGTGTAACGAACCAATAACCAGCGGTCATATGGAGGAAGTCATCTAGTGGCAAAGTGGAATCCCTTGGCGTTGAAGCTCCTGATGTGGGTCATGGGTGTGCTGGTCGTGATGGGCTCAGGTCTGGGCTTCATCGGCAGCAGCTTTTTTCCGTTCGACAGTTGGGCGGGCGTCACGGCCTCGGTGGCCGGGGTCGCCTTCGGCGCCGGCATCATGATCGCTGGATTCGATCCGATCGCTAACGTGAGCTGGGTCCGCGCCCTCGTGCTTTACGCGATCCTGGAGATCGTCTGGCAGATCTTCGACCAGATCACCATCGGCCGCTTCGACATCGTCGCGTTCATCATCGCCATCCTGGTCGCGGTCCTCGTCCTCGTCCTTTACCCGAACAAGCCCGCCCTCTGGATGCAGGGCAGCAAGATGGGGGGCGCCCGCGCGTAGATCCTTCCAAACGCCGGCAATTAGGGGCAGCAACAGCTGCCCCTAATTCTTTTTTAGCCCTCACCAGCCGACGACCACCTCGGTGCCGGCGAGCTCGTCTAGGTGCGGGCGCCCTCGAACCCACGAGATCGGCAGCGCGAGCAACCGGACCAGTGACTGCCCGACGCTCGGTCGCGACCCGTCCACGGAGACCACCCGTTGTCCGACCACCAGGCCGCCGAGCGTTCGACCCGAGACGCTCCAGCACGCGACGTGGTAGGCCGCCGCGACCCCCAGCAAAACTCGCACTCTTCGGCGCCTGGTTGAATGTGCGCCCTGCGCGCGCCCGGCGCCGATCAGCCCCGCAATGGTGACGCAGAAAGCGATGTCGACCGCGGCTGCCTTGAGGCGGTCCTGGGACGTGGCCGCAACGCCTGGAGCCGGCTCGCGGCCGCGCACGCGCAGCAGGTGCAAGCGGGTCAGAACGTGATGGACGGGCAGCTGCGTCAGCGCGTAGAGCGGCAGCGGGAGTCGCGGACGGTAGCCGTCCACCGACGCGACCAAACGACCATGTGCGGTCTCGATTCGGAGGCGGCCGCCCGGGGCGCGGGCCGTGATCCCGCCTTCGATCGGCCACTCCACGGCGAAGCGCGTCACCCTGGCGGGGCCGAAGCGCAGCAGCTCGAGCGGCCCGAAATAAAGTGAGCTGCCTCGGACCTGGACCAGGCCGAGGGTGAGCTGCTGGATGTCTTCCAGGAAGCTCTCGCGGAGCCGGCGGCCGGTGGGCGCTCGCGGGCTCACGACCGAGTCTTCCATCGAGACCTGGCCGTCCGTCACCCGAAGCACAGTCATATCTTGCTTGGGATGCCCAGGCTCGAGTTGACCGCAGAGGTGACAGTCAGATGTCCGTCTGAGCGCGCCTTCGACTATTTCGCCGACTTCCGCCACGTGGCCGCGGTGCTGGAAGGCGTGAGCAGATGGGAGCCGGTCGGCGCGAAAACGCGAGGCGTCGGCGCTCGCTACAACGTCGAGATGGTCGCCCTCGGTTTTCCGCTCAAGAGCGTGCTCCGGCTGAATCGGTGGCGCCGGCCGGAGGAGATCGGGTGGGCGTCCTTATCCGGCCTCATCAAGCAGGAGGGGGGATTCACGTTCACCCAGGTCAAGGATGGCGTGCTCATCAAGCTGAGCATCGACTACGAACCTCCGGCCTCGATTCTCGGTGCGGCGATCGCCGGCCGCCTTGACTGGCTGGTCCGGCGGCGGCTCGACAGAGCGCTGGAGCGAATTCGCGACAGGCTGGAAGCGACTGACTAAAATGCGCCCTGCGCGCCCGGCTAAGCTGGGCGCATGCGGCTGACCAGCGACGCCCGCGCCGTGCTCGGGCATTCCCCGATTGGCATGCTCGCGCTGCGCGCCGGCCGTCTCCCGCTGGTCAACCCTGCCGTCTTCAGCTTCGCCGCCGGGTCGTTGTGGATGACGACCTCGCGCTATGCCGCCAAGACGATGCTCGCCCGCCGAGATCCGCGGGCTGCGTTCCTGGTCGATGGCGGGTCCCGGGCGGTGCTGCTGCGTGGCGCGATCGAGGTGTTCGATCCGTTGTCGGTGTCGAGCCAGGTGCGCGCCATGCTCGACGGGCCGGGCTACGTCCTCGGCATGGCCGGCTACGCACTGAAGAACGCGCCTTTCGTCGCCGGCTACGTGCTCGACGTCACCAGGCTGCCGCGTGAATGGCTTCCCTACAACCGCGTCGTCCTGCGACTGCGGCCCAGCCAGGCCGACGTCATCGAGGGCGTTCAATTCCCGGCGGCCCAGGCAGCGCGCGTCCCCGCCGTTCCCGCCGAAGTGAGCCGTCGCCTCGCAGGCGTCTCGCGCGGCTATGCGTGCTGGATCGAAGGCGGCATGCCGGTCATCCGCCCGGCGTATTGGGACGTGGATCGCGGGCAGGTCACCGTCGCGCCGGCGAGCGGCCGGCCGCGCGTGGGATCGCCGGGCGCCCTCGTGGTCGAATCGCATCACCGTTTCCGTCCTTCCTTGATGGTGGGCGCCTGCGTCCGCGGAACCTTTGGCGGCCCCGTAGATGGATCCGCCATCGCCGAGCGATACGGAATTGCGCCGGATGACGTTCCCTCCGCGATGGAGCTGCGCACTGAGCGCGTGACCTCATGGCGCGGTTTTGCCATCGCGACCGCCGTGCCTCGAGCGGCGCGCCACCTGCGCGCTGCACAGGCCTAAAGTGGCCAAACCGGCTGCGCCAGGACTGCAGGTTCGCAGGTGGTCTGCTGGGGAGTGGACGGATTCTCCCGACGCGGTGGTCACTGAGGAACCGCTCCAGCTCATGCTCGGCGGCAAGCCTCTGTCGGTGGTCATGCGAACGCCGGGACACGACATCGAGCTCTGTTTGGGCCTGATGTTCTCGGAGGGCATCCTGCGCGCCCTGGATGAGGTGCAGCTGATCCGCATCAGCGCCGAGGCGGGAGAGAAAGAGCAAGGGGTCCGCGTCGAGGCTGAGCTCGTCGAATCAAACCAGGTGGACATTCACCTGACCGGCGCGCCGAGGCGCAAGCCGGAGCGTTCAATGCTCTCCAGTTCGGCATGCGGAGTTTGCGGTACGGTGATGATCGAGGACCTGAGGCGCGATCTCGCGACGCTGCCGGATGGCCCGGAGGTCGACCCGTCGGTGCTCCCGGGCCTGGTCGACAAGCTCCGGGAGGGACAGGGAGTGTTCGCGCGTACGGGAGGCCTTCACGCTGCGGGTCTGTTCAGCGCGGACGGAGAGCTCCGCTACCTCCGCGAGGACATCGGGCGGCACAACGCGGTCGACAAGGTCGTCGGGCGCGCGCTGCTGGATGGCGCTTTGCCGGCCGCCGCCTCCGTCGTGGTCGTCAGCGGACGCGCCGGATACGAGATCGTGCAGAAGTCGATCAGCGCAGGGATCCCGGTGCTCGCCGCCGTCGGCGCCCCGTCGAGCCTGGCGGTGGCGTTGGCGCGAGAGTTTCACCAGACCCTGGTCGGGTTTCTCCGCGGAGACCGCTACAACGTTTATGCGGGACCCGAACGCCTGACGCGGTGAGCCTGGCTCTCAAGCTTCCCCACCCGGCTGTGCGGGCGGTCCTCGTCGGGGCCTACGTCTTGCTCGTCGAGTGGACGCGGGCGTCAATCCAGGCCGAGCCGCACTTGGCTGTCGCGGCCCTCGTCCTGGGAGGGGCAGCGCTGGGGCTCGTGGCGGTGGGCTGGCCGGCCGATCGCCTGGGCCTCGGCACCTCGAGGCTCGGCTTGCGCGTCATCGGAGGCCTGGCGCTGGGCGTCGTGCTGCTGCTGCCTGCCGCGGTACGGTCGGGCGCCGCCCCCGTGCTGCCCGCGGGCTTTGCCCTCGCCGCCGTCGCGGTCTCGATCGGTGAGGAGCTGGCCTTCCGCGGCGTCCTCTACGCGGCGCTGGATGAGCTTGGCGGGGCGCCGCTTGCGATCGCCGGCAGCACCGTGCTCTGGACGGCTGCGCACGCGCTCTCGCATCCGCCGGCCTTCCTCGGCGCCGTGGCCGCTGCCGGCCTGTTGCTCGCGATCTGGCGCTGGGCCTGCCGCGACCTGGTGGCGCCGGTCATCGCCCACGTGATCGCGGACCTCGCGCTGTGAGGCGTGCTGTGCTGCTGGCGGCGGCCGTGGCGACCTACATGGTCGCGGCCTGGATGGTGGCTCCGGGTTTCTACGACGGGTTCGGCCCGCCGCAACCCTACAACTGGACGTGTCCCCCGCCGCAGGCCGGCGCTAATCAAAAGCCTAGCTCCGGCCACGCGGACATCAAGGTGGTGGGCGGTGTCAGCGAAGCCGGCTCTGCCTTCGACAACGACAGCCAGATCGTCATCGGGTTCCTGCCGGGCGCGTTCGATGCCACGGGCAGGACCACGATCTCGGTCGACGTCACGCCGCTGTCGACCTGTCCTCAGCCTCCGGGCATACGGTTCGTGACCAATGTCTACCAGATCACCGCAAGCGCGCCGCTGATCAAGCCCGCGAAACAGGCAAGCCTCTCGGTGCGCTACTCGAACCTCGAACCTGCACCCACAGACGTCTACTTCGCGAGCGACCCGGCAGGCCCCTGGAAGCCGATCGGAGCAGCGCAGCAATCGCTCACGTTCACCATCGACACCAGGACGCCGTCCCTGGGCTATTTCGCCGCCGGCTACCCGTCGGCCTCGCCGCCCCCCGGCGCGCCAACCATTGGTGGCGGGCAGGTTCTGCCGATCGTCGTTGCGGTCCTCATCGTGCTCGTCGTGCTGGCCGGTCTTCCCCTCGCCATCCTGCGCCGGCGCCATTCGCGCGGGGAAGTAGTTGAGGAGGAAGGCGAGGTCTAGTTCTCTGTTTGGCCCTCGTACTTGATCGCTTCGAAAAGCGTGCCGCATCTCCGGCAGCGGTACTGGAGCGTCATCGCCTGCGTGCCGAACAGCGAGATGACCTCCGCGTCGCGCGCGCGGCAGTGCGGGCAGCGAGGATCGGAGCGGGGCTCTGGCGGGTCAGCTTTCTTTGGTTGCGGCACTGGATGGCGCGAACCTCTTCTCTTCGAGTCCGCGCAGCATGCCGAAGGTTGGCTCGTCGATCGCGCCCGGCCGGCTGCGACGGCGGATCGGATCCCAGCCCTTCCAGTCGACCTGGACATCGGGCGATTTGCTCTCGAGCTGCTCTTCGAGTTTGGCTCGCAGCTCGTGCGGGCCCATGCTGAGCTTGCCTTCGCGATGGAGCGCTGCGACCTCTCCATCTGGCGGCCCGAACCATTCGATCGCCTCCCGCCACGCGCGGTTCAGTGGCTCCGCGCTGATGCCGGACTTGAGCCAGCTCCGTCCGTGCAGGAAGTGATAGCGCTCCTCCATCAGCATCTTGCGCAGCCGGTGCTGAAGCACCTCGATCGAGCCGTTGACACAGGCCTCGATCATCAGGGTGAAGGCGGTGTCGAGGATCGCGTTGGCGGCCACGAACTGTGCCCACTCGGACCACGGCTGGTCGAAGTAGGGGAGGGAGCGCAGGCTCGCGGGATCCGACTCTCGCTCAGGGCCCCGGGGATCGGATCCGAGGGGCTCGAGGCAGCCGTACAGGACGCGACTGTGTCCGAGGTCGTCGAGTCCCATTGCCGCCGCGGCGATATCGGCTTCCAGCGAGGGAGCGCGCGTCGCCCACTCGGCATAGCGCAGCCCGAGCATCTGCTTGTTGTCGGCGATGCTGAGGACGAGGTCAGAGAGGCTCATCCTGCATCGCCGGGGGCCCATAGCTCGATGACGTGCTCCTTGCGCACGATCGCCATCTCGCACCAGCGCTCTTCGTCGTAGGTCGCGCGTGCGTACGCCATGGCGAGGTCGTCGTCGGGCGCGACCACGCTGCCCACCTGGTGCAGCGGCTCTGCCCGAGTCTTGCGGGCGAACACCTCGTACTCGACGGCGTCGCCGCTCACGCGCTTGTAGTGGGTGGTCAAACGGCGAGGCCCCACGACTCGAGCGCGTCGCGGCCGGCCTCTGTCATGCGCGCGACGGTCCATGGAGGGTCCCAAACGACGTTGACGCGCACCTCCCGCACGCCGGTCTCGCGCAGCAGCCTCTCGCGGACGTCCTCCAGGATGAAATCCGAGGCCGGGCAGCCCATCGCGGTGAAGGTGAGGTCGACCTCAACTGTGCCGTCGTGCTCGGTGATCCCGTAGATCACGCCGAGATCGACCAGGTTCACTGGCATCTCCGGATCCTGGACTTCGGAAAGCGCTGACCAGAGACGCGCGGTCACGACTCGTTGCGGTGGGTCTTGCGGAACTTGTGGAACTCCTCCTGGAACATCGCGACCATCTCGGCATTGCGAGGCCCTCGCGCCCGCCAGCGGACCAGCACGTCATCCCACGAGCTCGGCTGCTTGAAGTCCCAGCGCTTTGCCTCGGGGTCGAACACGCATGGGAAGGGATAGTCGAGCTCCCAGACGTCCTTGCCATCGCGCACCTCCTTGTGCGCGGGGACGTTGATCCCGATCTGCTCGCAGTAAGGGACGACCGTGGAGAGCCACCACTGGCGCAGCTGGTCGTTGGTCAGCCCCTTGAGGCGGTACTGGAGCTGGGCGGAGTGCATCTTCTTTGAGTCAGGAAGGCCGAACCACTCAACGCTCAGCGGGAACATCCAGTCGACCGCCCGCTGAAGCTCCTCTTTCGCCGAGCCGCCGGCCGCGCTGATCCGCTTCATCCACGTGCGGCCGTTGCGCAGGTGGAAGTTCTCTTCGACCATGACCTTGTTGAGGCCGCGCTTCCATGGCCCGTACGAGCACTTGTCGTGAATGTCGCCCAGGAGGCAGAAGCCCGCCTGGTCGTACATGCCGTTGGCGACCACCAGCTCCGTCCAGCTGTCCAGCGGAACGTCGAAGGCGTACGGGTATCGGAAGCTCTTGGGGTCGCGGCTGAAGATCAGCTTCTCCTGGTCCTCGCCCAGCTCCTCGAGGATGTGGTAGGCGATGTGAGCGTGCGCGAGCTCGTCCTGGATGATCGCGATGCCGGTCATGAACGCATTGATGGATGGGGCGCGTTTGGCGGCCAGGTAGTAGGCGGGGGCAGAGATGAGCTCGGTATCCCCCGAGACGATGAGCGTGTGTTTGAGCTCCCGGAGGTACTCCGGGGTCATCTCGTTCATGGATTCGATGAGCTCCCCGGACTTGATCATCTGGTCGAACTCGGCCGCAGTTGGCATCGCCATCCATTCTCTGCCAATCGGGGCGGGTAAAATCGTGGTTCTCAAACCGGGCCGACGACTCCTGGCCCACGCGTGGTGGCTATAGCTCAGCATGGCAGAGCACCAGATTGTGGATCTGGCTGTCGCGGGTTCGAATCCCGCTAGCCACCCCAGCCAATTCGCCTGGATACTCTGGCTGAAGTCAGACGCGCCCGCACCCTGGTCCTGACCCCCGGCTGGTTCGAACCTTCAGGCGGCTGAGTTCGCAATTTGAAGCCGAGGCCTGACCGGAGGTAGACTCGGGGGGTTCGGATTCGTAGGCATCGGGTGTGGATTAGGGGGAAACGCCATGCGAAAGACGTCCTTGTTGTTCGCCACCGCCGTGGCATTGCTCTTGGCGGCGCCCGCCTCAGCGGCGGCCGTACCTACCGGTGACGGAGTGGTCAACGGTAGCCCGCCGGGAAGCCCGTCGGGTCCGTTTTCCCAGAACAAGCAGAACGAGCCTGCGGTCGCGATCGACGCGAACAGGCCCGCCATTCTCGCCGCCGGTTCGAACGACGAGATCGACGAGGAGGCGTGCAATGCCGGTGACGACACCACGTGTCCGTTTACCGGTGGCGTCGGGGTCTCCGGCGTCTACTTTTCGTTCAACTCTGGCGCCACGTGGACTCAGCCCACTTACACGGGATGGACTGCGCGCGATTGCACGGGAGTGGTTGGGAACGCAGACCCCGGCTGCGCTGCCCAAGTCGGATCCATCGGAACGCTTCCCTGGTACTACGAGGCAGGCTTGATCGCCGACGGCGACCCGGCTCTGGCCTTCGGCCCGCTGCAGGGCACGGATGGCAAGTTCAAATGGTCCAACGGCTCGCGTCTCTACTACGCGAACCTGACCTCGAGCTTCGCTGCGACATTCAAGGGATTCGAGGCGATCGCGGTTTCCCGCACGGATAACGTCCAGGCCGCCGCCGCGGGCGGCGTTGCCGGCAAGGCTGCATGGAAGCCACCCGTGGTGGTCTCCAAGCAGTCGTCCACCACCTTCTCCGACAAGGAACAGATCTGGGCGGACAATGCGTCGTCGAGCCCGTTCTTCGGCAACGTCTACCTCTGCTGGGCCTCGTTCATGGGCCAGGAGAAGAGTCCCAACGCCGCCCCGGCGCCGCTGCTCGTCGCAGTTTCCTCGGACGGCGGCACCACATGGACGCAGCACCTCATCTCACCGGCGGCGAACAACGGCCAGCGCAACCCGATGGACGGCTGCACCGTGCGCACGGACAGCCAGGGCAACGCCTACGTCTTCGGCGTCGGCACAAGCTCGTCCGCAGGCCACCTGCCGTTCGAGATGATGTCGGTCTCCAGCAACGGGGGAAAGAACTGGTCGGCTCAGACGCCCGTGGCCGGCCCGGTGAACCAGCCCGGCATCGTGGATCCAGTGCTCGGCCGCCCGACCATCGACGGCATCGCCGGCGCCCGCAGCGACCTCGCTCCCGGGCCGAGCGTGGACATCGCGAACGGCGCTCCGACCGGAACCGACGCGACCAACCGGATCGTGATGAGCTACGTCAGCGGCCCGCCGGCGACTCCACACGTGTACTTCACAGAGTCGGCTGATCAAGGCGCTACGTGGTCGACTCCATCGGCGATCGAAACAGGTCGCGGCACGACCCATCCCGACCGCGGCTTGTACACGGCGCCCGCCATCTCACCCAATGGCACAGACGTGTACGTCGTCTACAACGCCTTCACCACGCCCTACCGGGAAAACACCACCGATCCGCGCTCGCTCGTCGGAGTCGTTCTTCACGCAGACGTCAATGCATCGGGACACACCGGCGCATTCACGGAGCTGCATCGAGGTGCTGCAAGTGATCCCCGGAGCACCAGCCAGAACGGCCTGACGGCAGAGTTCCTCGGGGATTACGTGTACGCCGCAGCAACCCGAACCTACGGGACGGCGGTCTGGAACGACGCCAGGAACGGAGTCGACTGCCCGGCCATCGACGCCTGGCGCATGTCACTCAGGAGCGGAGCCACCGTGGCCAGGCCGGCGCCTCAGCAGGACTGTCCGAGCCTGACGTTTGGCAACTCAGACATCTACGGCGGTACTTTCGCGGACCCGACTCCTTAACTCGATTCTCGTGAGGGGCGCCTAACGGCGCCCCTCACATCCACGCCTGTGACCTCGACCGTCTTGATCCGGCCGCGCGCGCCTGAGCGCAGGCTGAGCGCCGAGACCGGTACGCCGAGTTCTTTGGCGACCGCGCGCAGGACAGCTTGATTGGCAGCGCCTTCCACAGGGGGCGCGGTGACCCAGACCTCGAGCACGTCACCCTTCCACGCCGCTCTCGCGCGCGACGCGCGTGGGTGGACTCGGACGGTCACCACGGGTCCGCGCGAACTCACGGCGACTGCCTCCGAGTTCGCGGGGCACAGATCACCACGGCCGCTCTACCTTATCTGTGTGAGTGTGATCGTCTGCGACGTCGGCCCTCGGGATGGCCTTCAGAATGAGAGCCGCACGCTCGAGCCAGTCGTTCGCGCCGAGCTTTGCAATCGCCTGGCTTCTGCAGGCCTCAAACGGATCGAGGCGGCTAGCTTCGTCAACCCCAAGCTGGTGCCGCAGATGGCCGGGGCCGAGGAGCTGATGGCTGCGCTCCATCGGATTCCCGGCACGTCGTACGCGGGCCTCGTGCTCAACGAAAAGGGGTACGAGCGCGCGGTCGCGGCCGGTGTAGACGAGGTGCACTACGCCTTTGCCGCCACCGACGAGTTCGGACGCCGCAACCAGAACGCGACGACTGCGGAAGGCCTGAAGACAGCGCTGGCGCTGGTGGCCCGAGCGCGCAGTGAGCGGATGCCGATCACCGTGACGCTGAGCGTCGCCTTCGGATGCCCGTTCGAAGGACCTGTGCCGGCAGAGCGAGTGCTCCAGATCGTCGAACACCTGATGGCGGTACCGGCAGACGAGATCTGCCTGGCCGACACGATCGGTGTCGGCGTGCCCCCGCAGGTCAAAGAGCTCGTGGGCGGGGCGAGGCGACTTGGAGCGGCGGTGGGCGCCCACTTCCACAACACGCGCAACACCGGCTACGCCAACGCCGTGGCGGCGCTGGAGGAAGGCGCAGTCTCGCTCGACGCGTCGGTCGGAGGTGCCGGCGGCTGCCCTTTCGCTCCGAAGGCCACCGGCAACGTCGCCACCGAGGACCTGGTCTACCTCCTGCGCGGCCTCGGGGTCGACACCGGGATCAACCTCGACGTTTTGATCGAGACGTCGCAATGGCTGGGCGGTCACCTGGGCAAGGAGCTGCCGGGCATGGTCGCGCGAGCCGGCGAC
>JBGQGS010000010.1:0-29389 GCA_041497555.1 Candidatus Dormibacteraceae bacterium
AGGCCGATCCCTGCGCCGGTCGGTAGGGCGACTCGGGCCCGAGGATCGGTTATCCCGATGACAACGCCGGCGATGAAGGGGGCCCACCAGACGCCGAAGTCCACGCCCACCGCTGCGAGGATGACGACCGCCACCGCAACGAACTTCATGGCTTCAGGCTCCATGCCGTCGAGCCGCTAGACGACGCGGCCCGGTCGGCCGTCAGCATCGCCGCGTACTGGCCGTTGAACCAGGCGTCGACGCGGTTCTCGTACCACTGGGACGCCGGGTTCTCGCTCTGACCGCCCGGGTAGATGCCCTGGAATGTGCCGGCGCCCCAGTCGACGACCATGCGCCAGCTCGGTCCATCGCTGGACGGGAAGTCGGGTGCCGCGAGCAGAGTGTTGGCGTCGCCCCTCTCCGCTCGGGGACCGTAGTTGAGACCGCTGATCTGCGCCAGGTTCTCGAGCACGCGCTGGTGGACCTTGCCCCAGGCCCACGTGTTCGGATTGGGGCCGAGCTGCTTGCTCAAAGTGGAGACGGCGGATTGGAACGCGATTCTCATGACGTCGACTGCGGTTCGCGACGAGCCACCCAACTTGAAGGCCGGGTTGTTCTGGTCTCCGAGAGTCCAGGCCTCGAGGTCCTGGCCGAGGGCGTCGTTCACCTCCGAGCGGTCGACCTTGACGCCGCGCGACTTCCAGTACGGGTCGAATGTGGCGGCCAGGTACGACTGCCAGAACGTCCACCAGATGGTCGCGGCCGCGGAATCCGTCTCCATCCGATAGTCCCAGCGCGCGAGGAGAAGCGACGCCTGCTGCTCGTTCGCGCTCAACCCGCCGCTCGACAGCGCGTCGAGAAGCACGGGCGTGATCTCAGAGGCGAGGTAGTCGCGCGTATCGGTCTGCAGCGCCATCATGTCCGCGGCGCTCAGCTTCCCGCCCTGGCTGAGCACGCGGTGGATCTCGTTGGCCCGATACCCGGGGTCGAAGAAGTTCGACGCGGTGCCGATGTAGTACGGGTAGTCGGGGTTCACCTGGCGCTGGTTGGCGGTCCAGAGGATGTGGTCCGGCGGGTCGTAGGCCTGCGGGATGTCGTCATAGGGGATGTTGCCCATCACGTCGTACTCGCCTGTGCCGGGCAGCGGCAGCCACGGCTCGCCTTTACCTACCAGCGGGTAATCGCCCGCCGAGACCACTCCGATGTTGCCCTTGTCGTCGGCGAACATGAAGTTCTGCGATGGCGCGTGCCAGTCCCGCAAGCCGGTTCGGAAGCCCTCGAAGTCGCTCGCCTGGTCGACGCCGAGCAGCACGTCCAGGTCCTGCGAGGGGATGTTTCCCGCCCACCACACTGACGTGGTCTGGCCGCGTTCTGTGATGACAGGGCCGTGTACGCTGAGCTTCACCGTCAGGTGCTCGGTGGACCCGCCCAGAACCGGGATGTCGTAGCTCACGCTCTTGTATGCCTGCCAGGCGCCGTTCCAGAAGTACTGGTTCGGGTGCGCCGAGTCCTCCATTTCCTCGTAGAAGAACGTGGCCTGGTTCTGGCCGTTGGTCTCGCTCCAGGCGATGTGCTGGTTGTGGCCTATCGCGACCACCGGCGTGCCCGGGAAGCTCACGCCGCTCACGTGGTATCCGGGCGAATCCATGGTCAGCTGGAACCAGATCGACGGAAGCGTTAAATGCAGGTGAGGGTCGCCCGCCAGGAGCGCACCACCGCTCGCGCTCTTGGCTCCAGCGACGGCCCAGTTGTTGCTGGCGCCGCCGGTGGTGACGAGGCCGGTCGGAAGCGATGCCAGTCGGTGGTACAGCGCCGCGGCGGAGGCGGCCTCTGCGTCCGTGACCTGGGCCCTCGCCGCGATGGGCGCCGGCGCCGGCTGGTCTGGATAAGGTCCGAGATCATATGGAGATTGCGGATTCGGGGGCAAGATGGGAAACCACTGGGCCGTGAGCTCAGGACCGAGCGACTTGTCGAGGAGCGCCATCACCAGCGGCGTGTCGGTGAAGTCGAGCGTGTACGTCATGTCGCCTTTGACGATCAGCGAGTCGATGGGCGTCCATGGTTTTGGCTGGTATCCGAGCAGGGTGAACATCGCCGGCAGCTGATGGTCGGCCTCGACCTGCGCGATGCGATCGTTGACCCCCTGCGCGTAAGCGATGAGAGCGAGGCGTGATCGGTTGTCCGGTGCCAGCGCGTTCCATTCGAGCTGCGCTGTGCGCACCAGCCCGAGCTGCAGCTCAAACCGGTCGCTGTCGAGGGCGGCTTTGCCGACGACCTCCGACAGCCGTCCTTCGCCCTGCCTGCGCATGAGGTCCATCTGGAAGAGGCGAAAGCGGGCGTGCACGTAGCCGACGGCCAGGAAGAGGTCGTGGTCGGTCTGAGCGACCACGTGCGCGGCGCCGTCCGCTTCGAAGGTGACCTTGACCGGCTGTTGGAGCCCTGCCAGGCGCAGCGTCTCGTTGCTGATCAAGGCGTCGGCGGCCATCGTCCAGGCCCCGGTGGCCGGATTGAAAGCGGGGCCCAGCGCCGGTAGGGGCCCAGCGCCGAAGAAAGCGACATAGAGCACGGCGCATGATGCGATCGCGGCCGCGAGCACGTTGAGAGCGCTCCGCATGGGCCGGGGACGCTTCGACGCGCGGTCCGCGGCGATCCCAAGCCCGGGGCCATGCGTTTGTTCCTTGGCAGGGGCAAGCGTCATTGCGCGAATTTTGAGCCCCCGAGGGTGCGGACGGCGCAACATGGCCGCTTCCTGCACTGAAAGTCGGATTTGGCGGCCCCCGAAAAGGGGGTTCGTCCAGGGCACCCGTGAGGCTACTCTTTGCAGCCGGGTTCTGGACTTACTAGTTCGGCCACGCCGAGAAGGAATAGAGCGGTGCAGCCAGGCATCGTTGGATTGAGGGGAGCCATCACCGCAGCCTGGGAGGGCGACCTGCGCGCCGTGCGGCAGGATCAATACGACACGGCTGGGGGCAAGGAAGCGCTGGCGTTCATCCAGCGCTGCTACTCGCTCGTGTCCGATCTGCGCGCGCCGATCCAGAAGGTCTGGGGCCCGGGCGGCCACGTCCACGTGGCGGACAGGCCTGACGTCGCGGGACCAGGCCCGCGCGTGTCCCAGACGCGGATCAAGCTGCGCAACCACGGCGACCTCGTCGCGGTCGAGGCGTTCACCTATGCGGACGGTACCGCCAGGCACAATCCCGCGCTCGGTCTGGACCGAGAGATCAAGGTCGGGGGCACAGGCGCCCTGGCGTTCGTGCAGGAGCTCTACCGCACGACCGTGGACTTCCTGCAGTTGTCCCTGAGTCTCGACCTAGCGCTTGGCGGATCCGCCTGGCTCTTCGAGCAGGTGGCGGCCAACTACTTCGTCGCCACGGGCAGGTGGCCGCCTCTTGGCGAGGTGTATCAGCGAGCTACCCGGGAGTTCGCCGTCGAGGACAGCTTCGAACGCGTAGTCGCCATGTTCCCGCCGGCCCCCGAGAGCAACGGTTCCAACGGCAGCGTCGGCGCAGACGCTGAGGTGACACTGACGGTCGAGCAGCTGCATCGATGTCGTGACACAGAAGGCGATCTCGAGAGTTTCGTCCAAGCGGTGCGGCTGGCCGTCACGGCGGACCAGGAGAACCGCCGGCTGACGAGCGAACAGGTGGCGCGGGAGCTGAGCCTCGAGGAGCTCTCGACGATCAAGTTGGGCCGGCTGCTCGCTGTGTCGCCGGAGGTGTGTCGCGACTGCGAGATGGAATCGGACTTTGCGACCTGGAGCTTCCTCCCGTCCTACAACGTCCACTTTTTCCGGCGCGCCAACACGATTGACGAATACGTTGCCGTGGCGGCGACCATCGGGCCGAAGGCCGGCCTCGAAACTGCGCGGGGGACGCGTCCTCCCACTGCGATCGCGGTCGAGACGGCGAACTCCCTACCGGATGGGATCGTCACGTTCCTCATGACCGATGTCGTGGAATCCACTGTCCTTTGGATCCACAGCAGGGCACAGATGTACTCGGCGATGCGGCGGCATGATCAGCTGCTCAGCGCAGCGATCGAGTCGAACGGCGGAATCGTGATCAAGGAGCGTGGCGAAGGCGACAGTTTCTTCGCCGTGTTCCTGCGCGCGACCGACGCGGTGATTGCTGCCCTGGATGCCCAGAAGGCGATCCTCTCCGAGCCGTGGAGAGACCAGATCCAGATCAGCGTGCGAATGGCCGTCCTGACCGGTGAAGCAGACGCGCAGGACCGCGACTATCGATCGCCCGCCGTCAATCGCTGCGCCAAGCTGCGTCGCCGCGCGGTGGGCAACCAGGTGCTCGTCTCAGAGACCACTTACTCGATCGTGGCGGATATTCTCCGGGACGATGTCCAGCTCATCAGCGTCGGCAAACGGCGGCTCGAGGGCCACGAGCGTCCCGAGGAGATCTACGTGCTGCAGCACTCGGACGTGGCGCTGGAAGGGATGGTCGCCGCGGATGAAGTGCCGGCGTAGCGGAAGACAGTGATGGAAAAAGGCGTTGAAGTGGATTCAGTGAGACGAGTTAACGCCACACCGAGCCGTGCGGGCATCGACCGCTACTCCGTGATCCTGGTCGCGGTCGCGGCGACGTTGTGGGCCTCCGACGCCTATTTCCGCAACCAGCTGGTCCAGCACCTGAGCCCGACGCAAATCGTCGTCGCCGAAGACGCGCTGGTCATGCTCTTTCTGCTTCCTGTGCTGTTCCGCAATCGCCACGAGCTCCGAGCTCTGGGCGCGCGCGGGTGGATGGCGGTCGCGATCATCGCCGCAGGCGCGCAGGCGCTCGCGACCATCCTGTTCACGGCGTCGTTCTCGATCGCCGCCCAGCACCAGCTGTTCGCGGAGACATTTGTGCTCCAGCAGACCCAGCCGCTCATCGCGATCGTGCTGGCCTGGATCGTGCTCGGTGAGCGCCGGCGGCCGTGGTTCTGGCCCGCGGCCGTCCTGGCGATCGCAGCCGTCTACATGGTCCTGTTCGCGAGCGACCCGCTATCGCCCGTCTCGGCGCTGCAAAACGGTCGTCTCGAGGTGGGCCTCTTCGCCCTCGGCGCCGCGGCCCTCTGGGGCAGCGGCACGGTGCTCGGCCGCTTCGCGCTCGGCTCGATCTCGTTCTGGAGCGTGACGGCGCTGCGCTTCACACTGGCCTTTCCCGTGCTCGTGATCGTGGTACTGGCGCAGGACGGTATCGGCGGGTTCAGCCACTACCGCGCGAGCGATTTCGTGCCCAACCTGCTCGCCATCGCCATCGTTCCGGGCCTGCTCGCCCTGCTGCTCTACTACCGCGCGCTGTCGAAGACGCCGGCCTCGCTCGCGACCATCGCCGAGATGGCCTACCCGGTGGCAGCCACCCTCATCGCTTCGGCGCCGCCGCCGTGGGGCTTCAACCAGCCTCTTTACGCGCTCCAGATCGTCGGCACCGCACTCCTGATGGGCGTGATCGTCCTGCTCAACTGGTCGAAGGAGAACGCGCCGCCGGTGGTGCAGGCAGGCGATGCCAGCTCCACCTCCCAACCGGCGCTTCGCGCCACCTCCCCACAAGTGGGGAGGTGAAAGCGCTTAAGCCCATAGTTGCTGGGCGCGAACACCCAGGCCGTGCACGACCGCGGTGAACGCATCGCGCTGCTCCAGACGCTCCGCGCCGAACATTTCGACGAGGTCGGCGCGGAACGCTGGAATGTAAGCCGACCCGCCGGTGAGCAGGACCCGGCCGACTTCCTTCGGGGTCACGCTCGCCTCCCCAAGCGCACGGGTGATGGCCTGACGGACGAGGTCGAGCTCCGGCCGGATCATGGATTCGAACGCCGCGCGCCGCAGGGTCACGTGTAGGCCGAGCGGAGGGAAACGCAGCTCGGTCTCCTCTGAGCTGGAGAGGGCGATCTTTGCCGATTCGATCGCTTTGTAGAAGTCATACGCATGGCCGTCATAGAGCAGCGCGTGGACTAAGGAGGCTTCTGTGCCGCCGAGGCGGCCGAGGATCGACGGGATGCCCGGGTCGGCCATGAGGAGTCGCACCGAGCTGGAGGTGCGCAGCTCGTTGAAGAGCCAGTTCGGTAAGACGTCCAACCCGAGGGCTGGTCCGACGCTGGTTTCGAAGAGAACGCCGTCCAGGATCTCGCCGCCGACCGCGACCCCCGACATGCCGGCGATCCGAGGCTCGCCCTCGCGCGAGTCCATCACCGCCACGTCAAAGGTGCCGCCGCCAAAGTCCACCGCGATCTCGACGCCGCGATGCGCCGTCTCGCCGATGACAGCCGCGGTTGGCTCGGGAAGAAACGCCACCTCGGTGAAGCCCGCCTCGTGCGCCGCGAGCTCGAGCCTCCGGAAAGCCTCCGCGTCGGAGGCGGCGCGGTCTTCCGGGTCCGCTCCAGCAAAGACCACGGGATGTCCGAGCACGACGGAGGTCACCACCTCACCCGCCGCGGTGTCCGCTTCGTGCTTCAGACGCTTCAATACGACGCTGACCAGCGCCCCGACGCTGAAGTCGATCGCCCAGCTGTTGGTGCCCACGAATCCCAGCTTCGCCAGCTCGTGCTTCACACCCGACAGCAGCCGCGCGTCGCTGCAGCCACCCCCCTTGCGGTACTGGCGGCAGTCCGTGTCCCACCCGTAAGGCGCGAGCGGGCATTTCCAGCAATCGGTCTTCTCGTGCCCCGACTTGAGGAACGTCTTGACCGCCTCGTCGCCGGCAGCACGCCTTCCGGAACGATGCAGGTAAACGAACGAAGGAAGCGTCATCGACGTGCGCGCTGCTCCGACGGGGACGACCTCGACTCGGTCTGCGTACGCGATCGACACCGCGCTGTTGCTGGTGCCAAAGTCGATCCCATACCCGAGTGGACGAGCGGTTGGGGTCACCACGGGACTATAAATGGCGTCCTATCCGGCAGTATTCGGTTTGAGTTGAGGTGGACGCATGGCTGAGTACGGGACGTCGGTCGAAACGACGGCTTCGCCGGACCGGGTCTGGAGGATCTGGTCCGACATGTCGACATGGGGCGACTGGAACCCAAACGTGTCGACGATGGATTGGCAGGGCGGCTTCGCGCAGGGCACCGAGGGCGTGATGAACACGCGCGCGGGGCAGCACCACAAGATGAAGCTGGCTGAGGTTCAGCCAGGCCGGTTCTTCGCTCTCGAGACGAGCGTGGTCCCGGGCACGCGGTTTCGGTTCAACTGCCGGGTCGAGCCGGCGGCCGGCAAGACGAAGATCAGCCAGACCGTCGAGGTCAAGGGCCCGCTGGGCCCGGTCATGCAGGGCATGCTCGGTCCCCAGGTATCGAAGGAGTTCGGGACCCTGCTGGCCAACCTGGCCGCGAAGGCGGAGGCCGGCTAGCTCAGACCTGGGTCAGCCGGCGCTGGTGAGCTTGGCCCCGGGGGTAATCCTATTCATTGATCCACACATATAGAAGGACGAGGGGGCCGCAAGAGCCCCCCTTCGGACAAACCTTCAGGAAGCCTGCGCGAGCTCTGCCGCCTTGACGACGATCTCGGCATCGACCTCGAGCTTGATCGTGTGGCTCGCGAACGGCACCTCGCCCGCGAGTCGCTAGCGTTTTCGCTCGAGAAAGGCCTCACGCGATCGATGCCAGCTGAACCCGATGCCCGCGAGCATGGCGACCAGGAAGGCGGCCAGGCCCGTCGCAAACAGGATCGGTCCGACCTTGCCGGAGCCCACCGCTGCACCGAGCGGCGTCCAGTCGACCGTCGCAGCTCCGTTGAGCCAAGCGATCAGACCGGCGCCGAACGCCACCAGCGCCAGCGTCCAGCGTTTCTCGGATCGGGACATCTGCGCCAGGTCGAGGCGGCGCTGGCGAGGTGCGACCGGGATCCGGCCCAGGCGCGTGAGCAGGAACAGCCAGACGGCGAGCATCACGATGCCGATGGTCAGCGCCACCCACGGGTATGCCGTCTGGTCGATTGGCGAGAGGTCGGACGAGCCGGCCCAGGCGGCCATGGGGAGTGCCCAGATGAGGCTCGTGATAGCGGCAGCGCCTGTCCTGCCGAAGCGATCGACGAAGCGGTTCATGAGGGGTATTTCTCCGCCAGGTACCGCTCGAAGGTGATCTTGCCGTCAGTGTGCTCGGGGCAGAGCAGGCGACCTTGGGCGAACTGGCGGCTGAACTTGAACGGGAGTGGAAGGTTGATCAATCGCTTGTCCAGCTTGCGGGCTTTGAGCCACGACTCAGCGATGCTCTTGAAGCTTCTTGCTTCGGGGCCGCCAAAATCCGGCAGCCTGCCGGCCGGCTCGTGCGTGACAACGTCGATGAGCCGGGCTGCCACCTCGCGAGGGTCGACCGGCTGGAACCGCCACTTGAAGGGGACGGTGGCGAACAACGGCAATACCGAGAACCCGCCGAGGAAGGTTTCCATCAGCGTGTGAAACTGTGTGGCTCGCAGGATGGACCAGGGCACGATGTTCTCCTGCACCACCGCTTCGGTGGCCAGCTTGGTCTTGTAGTAGGGATACGCGATGCCTTCCATGCCGACGATCGAGACATACACCACATGCCGGATGCCCTCCTCGCGCGCCATCGCGAGGAGGCGGCGGGTGCCGACCACGTCGGTGGTCCGCAGCTTCGTGGGCTGCGCGGTCGCGGATGCGGCGTGGATGATCGCGTCCATGCCCGCCACTGCGTTGATTAGGCCGGCGCCGGTGCCCAGGTCGCCCTGGACCGCATCGACGTTTTCGCGAGGGTTGCGGCTCAAGATGCGAGCCCGGTGCCCAGAGCTTCGAAGCAGGGTGACCACGTGGCGTCCGAGAGCGCCTGTGCCGCCGGTGACGAGGACGTTCATCTGAACCCGAATCGTGAGCGAAATGACGTCGAATGTGCCGAACCCGTAGACTGGTGACCTCGGCCGGCTCTGCCGGCCCGCACCGCTCGGGTCCTCTCTCGCCGTAACGGTAACGGTGTCCTGATCGTCGCGAACCCAATACGAACTTGGAGAGGATCAGGAGAATACGTTGCCAGCTATCGCTGAAGCGGGTGTAAACCCGCGCACACTCGGCTCGTTTGCCGAAGCGGGCGTCAGCCCGCGCCTACTCGCCACCCTGTCCGCACAGGGGATCACAGAACCGGTCGAGGTCCAGGCAGAGGCCATCCCGGCCCTGCTCGCCGGCCACGACGTTGTCATGGAAGCGCAGACCGGATCCGGCAAGACGCTTGCTTATCTCATCCCGTTGGTCGAGCGGTTGCCGCGCGGCGGGGCCGGGCCCCGGGCGCTGATCGTCACGCCGACTCGGGAACTGGCGCTCCAGGTCGAGAAAGTGCTGCGCGGCCTTGCGACCGATCTACGCACAACCGTCCTGTACGGCGGTGTCGGCTACGCAACGCAGCGGCTCGCTTTGAAGCATGGTGTTGACGTGGTCGTCGGCACTCCCGGCCGGATCATCGACATGCTGGGTCAGGGCAAGCTCTCGCTGTCGCGTATCGAGTACCTGGTGCTCGACGAAGCCGACGAGATGCTCGATGCCGGCTTTGCGCCTTCAGTCGAGAAGATCCTGGGTCTCACGTATGAGCCGCAAACGGTGCTCGCCTCGGCGACCATGCCGAGCTGGGTGACGAGAATGGTGGAGAAGCACACGAATAATGCGCTGCAGGTTCGCCTCGAGTCAGACCATGCCGACCGGCTCGAGCATGGGATGCTGCGGGTCGATCGTGAGAACAAGCTGCAGACGTTGAGCCGCTTGCTCCGCAGGCACTCGGGGAGCGCGATCATCTTCGGCCGCACCAAGCATGGTGTGAAGAAGCTCAACCACAACCTTCGGCAGATGGGCCACAACTCGGTCGAGCTCCAAGGCGATCTGTCGCAGCTAACGCGCGATCGAGCGATGGATGCGTTTCGCGAGGGTCGAAGCCAAATCCTCGTCGCGACCAACGTGGCGGCGCGAGGCATCGACGTAGTCAATGTCGGACTGGTCGTGAATTTCGAGCTTCCCGATTCGGCGCATTGGCTGACCCATCGAGTCGGCCGGACGGCGCGGATGGGCGAGCTTGGGCGCGCGCTTACGTTCGTGACGCCCGAAGATGAGCCCGCGTGGATGAAGCTCAGTCGCGAGGGCGCACCGCACATCCGCGAGCTCGACACCAAGATGCTGCTCGACGAGGGCAGCTGGCATTACCGAGAAGGCCGGCCGATGCAGGCGCGTCCGACGAGTGCTGCTCCACGCGCCAACCGGAGTCGCGGCAACAACAGGTGGTCAGGTAGGCGGTCGCGCTAGCAGGTCGCTTTTTCTAAGCGATCTTCCTAGGCGCTCGTCCGGCCGCCAATCTGCTCGCCGAAGAACTTCAAGACTCGAGCCCATGAGTCTTCGGCGGCTGCTCTGTTGTACGCCTTGCCGCGGTCGTTGAAGAACGAGTGCCCGGCACCGGGGTAGATCTTGATGTCGTGCGCGACGTTGTACTTGTCGAGCGCGTGGTCGAGGGCGCGTCCGCTGCTCGCGGTGAAGTCCTTCTCGGGATAGGAGCCGACCACAGGGCACAAGCGGTTGACCGCGTCAAGCGGCCTCGGGTTGGCGCCGTAAAAGGGAGCGATGGCCTTGAGCCGTGAGTCGGTGCACGCCCAGGCGATGGCGAACCCGCCGCCCAAGCAGAACCCGATGGCACCCATGCGCTTGGAGTCGACATCGCGATTCTTCGCGAGGTACGTGAGCGCGGTCTTGAGGTCGTTGACGCCGTAGCGGTTCACGGAGCCGAGAAGCATCCCGCTCATGTAGCGGGTCATACAGACAGCGCGGTTGCGATCGGAGAACAGATCGACGGCCAGCGCGACGTAACCGGCCTCGGCGAGCCGATGAGTGATGTCCTTGATGTTGTCGTTGAGCCCGTAGATCTCGTGGATGACGATCACGCCCGGGTGCGGGCCGGACCCGTCGGGCGCCGCGAGATAGCCACCGCCCTTCAACTCGCTGCGATCGATGTCACGGGCTTGCATCGGCAACAGCAGATCCTAGAGGAGACGAGAAGGTGGGCGGTATCATCAACTACTCGTCTGGGCGGTCGTGGGCCCGTGGCGCAGTTGGGAGCGCGCTTGAATGGCATTCAAGAGGTCAGGGGTTCGAATCCCCTCGGGTCCACCATGACTTCTGGATACGAAACCGCCGCTCTTGGGTCGCGTTGCCAAGGGTCGGAACGAAGGTGTGACAGAGGGCGTGAGTTCAAGTCCGCGGCCCACGTCCTCTTCCAAACCCTCTGAATTTAGGGCCTTCAAAACCCCTTTGAATTTAGGGCCCGGGGCCGTGTTCCAGCATGGTGACTTTACGAGTCGGCCCATGTAAAAAATGGTGAGCATGATGCTCTCAATTGACCTCGATCCCGAACAGGTCCTCTTCGCGCTTGCAGCAGCCGCGGAAGCGAAGGATCCATACACCGAAAGCCATACCAAGCGGGTAGCGAGCACCGCACACCACCTCGGAACGCGTCTCGGACTTCAGGAATCAGATCTGGTTGCCTTGTATCGCGGCGGCCTCATCCACGACATCGGCAAGATCGGCGTGCCCGACGCAATCCTCCTTAAACCCGGACCGCTGAACGCCGAGGAAGAAAGGCAGATGCGTGCGCACCCGGTCATCGGCGAGAGAATCGTCAAGCCACTCCCTTCGGCCGCGGACGTCTTGATCATCATCCGCCATCACCATGAGCGCTTCGACGGCGGGGGTTACCCAGACGGCCTGGCCGGCTACAAGATTCCCCTCCTGGCACGGATTGTGTCGGTCAGCGACGCATATGACGCGCTGGCGAGCGACCGGCCCTACAGGGCTCGGCGCAATTCTGAGGAAGCGATCGAGGCCCTGATGCGAGGCGCGGGCCAGCAGTGGGATCGAGAGCTTGTCTCGCTTCTGTTATCCGAACTGCCTGCGATCCGATGCGAGGTTGCCAGTTGACCTGGAAGTAACGGGCCCGGCGGATCACGCTGATCCAAACAACCAACAGCCAGACTAATCCTGGGACGCCCTGGATTCGCATCGGCGCCGCCGCGTGCTGGCCAATCTGTTCCCATCTGGCTCCAAGAGCCGCCGCCGTGAAGGTTCGACGCCCTATTTGATCGCCTTACTTTCCGCATGGGACGTGGCGTGGACAACGGCGCCGGAAAGGCGCAAGATTTCAGCCTCCCGACGAGGCACCTCGCCTCGGGGCGTGCCCGCACCAGGGATTCAGGAGGAGGTCTGCTATGGCCACCACTACCGGGCACGTCAACGTGGAGCACATACGTCGTCAACACCGTAAAGGGGTGAAAACATGCGTCGATCCGCCATGTCGTTCGGCCTTGCAGCCCTTGTGGTTCTTATCTGGCCGGCGAACGCGCTGGCCGCCACCGACCCTGGACTGAGAACCGCCGGCAATTTCGCGGTCCTGGCCGGAACCACCATTACGACCACCGGCCCCTCCTGGATCACTGGCGCGATCGGGACTAGCGCCGGTATCACCGGATTCCCCCCGGCAACCTCCGGACTTCAACACCTGAGTGACGGTGTGTACACCACGGCCGAAACGGACCTGGTGACCGCATATAACAACTCAGGCCAAGCAACCACCACCGATTACACCGGCGTCAATCTCGGCGGCCTGACGCTCGGCCCAGGGGTCTACAACCAGAGCACTGCGCCGACTCTGACCGGAACGCTCACCCTCAGCGGCGGGGGCGTCTACATCTTCAAAATCGGCAGCACGCTCGTCACCGCATCCGGAGCGCGCGTCTCACTCATCAACGGCGCGCAGCCGTGCGACATCTTCTGGCAGGTGGGCAGCTCGGCAACCATCGCCACCTCGACCGCTTTCGTCGGCAACGTCATGGCCCTGTTCAGCATCCAGATGCAGACCGGAGCAACGCTCAATGGCAGAGCCCTGGCCCGATTGGGCGCGGTGACGCTGGACACCAACCGCATCATCCAGCCCAGCGGATGCGCCGGGGGCTTCACCACAAACTACCCCGCGCCCGCATTCGTCCCCCCACCGGTCGGGAACCCGCTGCCTTTGCAGGACCAGTCGATCAGCTTCGCGCCGCTCGCGGACAAGATCCTCAGTGAGCCGGCCTTTGGGGTCACCGCGACGGCCTCGTCCGGGCTGGCGGTTACGTTCACGGCTTCTGGTCCGTGTTCCGTCTCAGGGAGCACTGTGTCGCTGAGCGGAACGGGTGAGTGCACGATCACCGCGGCGCAGGGTGGCAACGACAGTTTCAACCCCGCGCCTGACGTCTCCCAGAGCTTCAACGTGTTGTCGCCCGCGCAGTTCGCCCAGGGCGTCATCGACGCGCTCTCCGAGATGGGTCTGCTGGCGGGGACCTCCCACAGCCTGACCAGCAAGCTGGAGGCTTACATTGCCTCGACCGCCCGCGGTGACGAGACCTCTGCCTGCGGCCAGCTAGGCGCTTTCGTCAACTATCTCGACGCTCAGTCGGGCAAGCAGATCCCTGCCGCCGACGCCGCGCCATTGCTGACCGACGCCGCCCGCCTCACCACTGCCTCCGACTGCTGAGAGGACGACGATGTCGCGTTCTACGTCCTGCGAGCCAGGGTTCGCAGGACCTGGCCGTGGAGTGAGACATCACCAGCGGCCGCAGGGCGTGCGGCACTCCGAGCCCTCGAGCAGCTGTTCCTCGCCCTTGGTGAATCCGAAGACGTCCTTGGCGTAGTCACCTCGGCCCGCCCATGTCGGCGCGGAGTATCGCTTTAGGGATGGGCGCTTGTCGGGGATCGGAATCACGATGACGTTCGTCGGCGGGACCGGCTCTCGAAACTAAGATGGGTGCTCGTGGTGCCTGAGGCTCTCCGTGTGGCGGTGTTGGGCCCGGGAGGTGTCGGCGGGCTGCTCGCCGCGCTGTTGGCGCGGGCCGGGAACTCGGTGCTCGTGCTCGCCGGTGAGGGCACCGTTCGGGCGATAGCCGAACGGGGTCTCACGCTCGAGAGCCGTCGGTTCGGCAACTTCCACGTGAAGGTGGGCGCCGCCGTCCAACTGCAGAGCGAGGTGGATGCCTGTCTCATAACGGTCAAGGCGACCCAGCTGGAACGGGCGCTGGAGCGGGTGCCCGCTGACGCCCTCGGGCCCGCTCTGATAGTCCCGTTTCTCAACGGTATCGACCACGTCGGTGTGCTCCGATCGGTCTACCCCCGCTCGAACGTTGCTGCTGCCACCATCCGGGTGGAGGTGGCCAGAGTCGAACCCGGCCTCATCCTCCACACCAGCCCGTTCGCCTCGGTTGACATCGCGACCACGGCCACCGGGCGGGACCGGGTGGAGCGGCTCGCCGCTGCGCTGAAAGAGGCGGGGCTCGACGTCCGCCTTCGCGACGACGAAACCGCGATGCTCTGGGACAAGCTCGTCCTCCTGGCCCCTCTGGCTCTGCTGACCACCCACGAGCGGGCCAACGTCGGCGAGGTCCGGACGCGGCGACGTGATGACGCCGTCGCGCTCATCTCCGAGGTTTCTGCCGTCGCCAGGGCGGAAGGCGCTGCCGTTGACGCCGAGGCCGTGGTCCGCCTCTTCGACTCGGTCCCGGAGACCATGGGGTCATCGATGCAGCGAGACCAGGCAGCCGGTCTGCCGCTCGAGCTCGACGCCATTGGCGGGGCCGTGGTCAGGCACGCCGCCCGGGCGGGAGTGGCGGTGCCGGTCACCGCCCGGCTCGTAAAAGAGCTCCGGGAGAGGACATCGTCGACGGATTCTGGCGCGTGACGGTCGAGCGCAGCGTCCTCGAGACCGAGCGCCTGTCGCTCGAGCCCGTGTCCACTGCACATGCCAAGGCCCTCCATCAGGCTGTCATCGAATCGCGTCTCGAGCTCCTGCCTTGGATGCCATGGGCCCGCAAGCCGACTCTGGAGAGCGGCCGCGGGGCCACCATGAGGAGCGTCGACGCGTGGCGGGATGACCGTGAGTTCCACTTTGTCGCCGTCGAACGCAGCACCGGCTCTGTTCTGGGCGTCGTCGGCCTGAATCGCGAAGGCGGAGAGGCGGCCGAGCTGCACTACTGGATGCGGTCGGACCACACCGGGCGGGGCCTCGCCACCGAAGCTTGTCGAGCGCTGATCAAATGGGCTCCCCGCACGCTAGGAGTTCATCGGTTGACGCTGTGGGCCGGTCGCGACAACCACGCCAGCCGGCGCGTTGCCACGAAGTTGGGCTTTGCGCACGTCGGCCCGCTTGGTTGGCGGCCCGAGGGCGGCCTCGGGACCTTCGAGGCCGAGAGCTACGAGCTGCAGCTATTCGACGCCTGAAGTGTGCTGCCAGACTAGCCCCGTGCTTGCCAGTTCTAACTATCCGCCCGACCAGGCCGCGGCTGAAAAGTTTGTCGCCGAGATGCGCCACGGGACGCTGATCGCTTGCTCTGCCGAAGGTTACCCGCAGGTCAGCATCCTGCCTTTTGTGAAAACCGGCGATGTCATCGAGCTCCACTGCGTCCAGGGCGATCCAACTTTCGATGCGGTCGGGGCCAACCCGCGCGTGACCTTCTTCGTCTCGGACTTTCTCGCCTGGTCGCCTCATAACTGGGTCGATGATCAGGACGCTGGCCGCGCCACCCTGCACTTTCGCGCTGTCGCATTCGAGTGCGATGTCGAACGCGTGTCGACCGATCCTGGCGACGTTGCCGGCGCCCTCAGCCGCCTGCTGGCCGCATATGAGCCGGGCGCGTCATACGAGCCCGTCAAACTGGGCGAGTTCTATGGCGCGCGCCTGCGGCGCCTCGCCACGATGCGACTGCGCGTCGTGCGCAGGCACGTCAAGTTCAAGACCGGTCCGGCTGGTACCGGGGAGACCAAGCGGAGGGTTGCCGAACGGCTCCGCGAACGCGACCAGCCCGGCGACCTTCGAGCCGCCGACATCATCGAGGCTTCTCTGCGCGATTGAGCCATTCGACCACGTGATTGCCGCAGCGCGTTCACCGCATGCTTCGGGGTCCGGACGTTGGCTGATCTGATCGACGCCATCATCCTCAGTTTTGTGGCGGCGCATTCCCGTCGTCCGCACCTGAACCGCGCTCAGCTATGAGCTCGTGGGGACCTCTGTGACCGAGTTGGCGGCCAGGTCGTACATGAAGCCGCGGATCTTGTCCCGAGCCGGCAGGTAAGGACACGCGCGGAGGCGTTCCACATCCTCGGCGATCGCGTCCGTCGGGTCCGTGAAGCAATCCAATTCCTCGGCGAAGTGGTAACCGCTCGCCGCGCTGATCTGCTCAGCCAGCTGAGCCTGGCTGAAGCGTCCGAGAGCGCAATCGGTGTGGTGGATCACCATGACCTCGCGTGTCTTCAACACCGCCTGCGATACCGCAATCGCTCGCAGAGCGTCGTTCGAGGCGCGGCCTCCGGCGTTGCGGATGACGTGTGCATCGCCCGGCCGCAGCCCGAGCAGGGCACTGACGTCGATCCGTGCGTCCATGCAGGTCAGGATCGCAATGTGTTGCGCCGGTTCGATGATGCGGGCGGCGCTTCCCAGGTAATGGAGCCGCGTGTTCATGAGGACTCTGTCGATCGCGTCCACGTGTAAGGCGAATCTACACCGAAGCACTGCCGGCGCGGCCCGTTCCACAGCAACCTCTAATCGGTCGCTCAGAGCGCTCCAAGCAGTGAACCCGACCTGTTCTCCTTCGCGGGGTCCGCGCCCACTCACCGGCTGGGGGGCAGTTCACGGGCTTCTGTCGCGTTCGCGCGCGTCTCCTCTTATACGTGGACGGACTTTGGGAGATGAGACCCGAAATCCCGCCGTCTAGCTCGCTCGAACTTGACTCAACTGCGCACGGTATCGTTGCGAAGTCAGTAAGGCGAGCTGGAGACCAGACCAATGCAGCACTTGACAGACGTCGGAACCTATGAGGCGAAAGGGCCTGCCGCGAACTACCGCGAGCACCTGCGTGTTCCCAGCATGAGCCTGGGTACGTACTGTATCCCGGCCGGGGCCGAGGATCCACAGAAGCCCCACCAAGAGGACGAGGTGTACATCGTCACCGCAGGCCGCGCCCGCTTCACTTCCGCTGGACAGACGGTCGACATCGCGCCTGGCCACGTGCTCTTTGTTCCGGCCCACGAGGATCACCGTTTTTCCTCGGTGACCGAAGACCTGACCTTGCTCGTCGTCTTTGCACCGGCGGAGTCGGTCTGAGATGTCGAAGCCAAACCGCAGGGAGCTCATCCGCCGGTACCGCGAAGGTCCGGCCGTGCTCGCGGATGCCGTGTCCCGTCTCAGCGAGAAGCAGCTCGACTACAAACCGTCCGACGGTGGCTTTTCGGCGCGCGAGGTCGTCCACCACACCGCCGACAGCGAGATGACCTCGGCCATCCGCCTCCGCCGGCTGGTCGCCGAGGACAGGCCCGAGATAACGGGCTACGACCCGGATCTTTTCGCGGCCCGTCTCCATTACGCCAGCCGGTCGGTGCAGCCTTCGCTGGACGCGATCAGGGCCGCGCGGGAATCGACGGCTTCGATCCTTGACGCCCTGAGCGAGGAGGAGTGGGGGCGGGCAGGCACCCATAGCGAGATGGGGGAGTATTCGATCGATACCTGGCTCGAGGTCTACGCCGCGCACTGCCACGACCACGCGGACCAGGTCCGCCGCGCCGCATTGGAGGCGGGCTAGACAGGTCGCGGACCTGTTGGCTTTGGCCACCTCTCCGAGGCGGCGGATCGCGCCCACCGTCACGGCTGAGACGAAGGCAAGCGTGTGGGCCATGACCGCATTCGAGCGCCGCTCAAACTCCTGATCTATCTTCTTGCCCATGCCGACCAGCCGTAGAGCGCTCGTCCTCGGCGGCGGGGGCGTCACCGGCATCGCCTGGGAGACAGGCCTGCTGGCCGGGCTCGCCGAGGCCGGGATCGACCTGACATCGGCTGAGGTGGTGGTCGGCACCTCAGCCGGCTCGGTGGTCGGCGCCCAGATCCTGAGCGGCCGCGCGATCGAGGATCTCTACGCCGTGCAACTGGCAGACGCGACCGGCGAGATCGCAGCGACGATGGGCTTGAGCGTCATGTTGCGCTTCGCCATCACCTTGGGCTGGCCTGGGGACGAACAGCGCGGCCGGGCGCGCCTCGGCCACGCCGCAATGAAGGCCCGCACCGTGCCCGAGTCGGAGCGGCGGGCCGTGATCGAACAGCGCCTGCCGGGTCGCTCATGGCCTGAGCGCCGGCTGCTCATCACTGCGGTCGACGCAGAGACCGGAGAAGCGCGCGTCTTCGATCGCGACAGCGGCGTCCCGCTCCCTGATGCGGTGGCCGCCAGCTGCGCTGTCCCGCTCGTCTGGCCCCCGATCACCATCGACGGACGCCGCTACATGGACGGCGGCATGCGGTCGGGCACCAACGCCGACCTGGCCACCGGCTGCGACCGAGTAGTGGTCCTGGCTCCGATCACGTTCGCGCTTCGGCGGAGCGGCCGCATCGCCAGCCAGCTCGGGTCGCTCGGGTCGAGCGTCCGATCGGTCGTGGTCAGACCCGATGCGCAAGCGCGAAAGGCGATCGGCGGTAACACGCTTGATCCCGCACATCGCGCGGCTTCCGCGCGCGCCGGCCGCGCTCAGGCGGCAAGCGTGGCGGACGCGGTCGCATCGGTATGGGCGACCGGCGAAGGTTAGTGCAGCCGACCGCAGCGTCTAGTTCTCAACTCAACAACACAAAGGAGCAACTGTGAGCGTAAACAGCCCCAAGGTCACCTCGGCTCAACGACATCTGCCTCGCCTCGTGCTCAGCCATCACGGCAACGAGTCGGTGCACGGCACGGGAGCCTTCGGACGTTTTAACACTTGGCTTGCCGTGAAGATCACCAAGACCGTGGGCACCATGTGGATCGCCTACCTATTCGCGGCCGTCGCCCTCATCTCTCTGCCGGCTGCCATCAGCACGCACCAGGTCATCATCATCGTCGCCTGGATCGCGCAGACCTTCTTCCAGCTCGTTCTGCTGCCGATCATTATCGTCGGGCAGAACGTGATTCAAGCCACCAACGATGCGCGTGCCGAAGCCGACCACGAAACCCTGACCGCGGTGCACCAGCTGACCGTCGAGGTCCATGCGATCAATGAGGCGCAGAGCGCGATCCTCATGCAGCTGCAGGCCTCGTCCGCATAGTCAAGCTGCCGCTCGGTTGCGCCCGCTTAAGCGCCGCTCACCCTACGTGGCGGGCGTGCTCCCGTTGGCCGGGTTCCCGTTCTCGGGCTCGAGCAAGCTGTCCACACCTGGGACGACCGGCGCGTTGAGCAGGGCGTCGGCGATCTTGCGCAGGGTCTCGTTGTTCACCCGCCGGCCCCGCAATGCCCCCGAGATGGTCGACGGACTGCAGCCCGAAGCCTTCGCGAGCTCGGTGGCGTTCCATCCACGGCGGGCTAGCTCGCGGTCGAGCCGTTCGGGGCTGATGCGGACTCCCATCTAGTTCCAAGGTTTTACCCAGGGGAGTTACACCACGGCGGCCGGTGCGCGCGTATTCTCCGACGCGACGTGTCCAGTCTGCGACTGACTCAGCGCCAGTGGAGAATCTACCTGGCCGTCTGGCTGGTGGCCGTGGCCGCCGTCGTTGGCGTCCTGGCTGGCGTGATCGCTCCGAGGCTCCTGGTGAGGTCTTCGCCGCAGACCCTCATCGGCGACATCGTCATCAACCCGCCGGTGGCCGCCCCGGACTTCAGCCTGCACGATCAGCAGGGCTCGACGATCTCGCTGTCCGGGATTCGGGGAACGGTCATCGCGCTCACGTTCCTCGACACCCAATGCCTCAACCTGTGCCCGCTCCAGGCAAGCCTACTGGGCACAGTGCAGTCGGACCTTGGCCGAAGCGCGCCTCTCACGTTGGTGGTGGTCAGCGTGCGGCCCGAGGCGGATACGCCCGCCGCCATCGCCGGGTTCGCCGAATCTCACGGATTGAAGGGAACCTACCACTGGCTCAACGGAACTCGATCGCAGCTGGCGGGCGTGTGGGACAGCTACGGGATCTCGGTCCTGGCCGCAAGCGGCGACCTTGCGCACAGCTCGGTCATCTACCTGATCGACCGCCGCGGCTACGAGCGGGTTGCCTTCGCAGACGTTCCGCAACCGAGCTGGGTTGAAAATGACGTGAGGCTGCTGAACCGGAGCTGAGCGCTCCGGCATCGGTCGATTTCAGGAAACTGCGAGCAGCTGCGCAAGATTTTGCTCATTTACAAGAAAACGCTGGGCTGCTATGTTCCCGAGCGAAGTGGTAGCCCAACGCGCCCCGAGAGTGGGCGCGCGCCTTGTGGTCGTCCTGGTGGCGTCGCTGGGTCTGGCCGCCCTGGTGGCCGGCTTCGTGCTGGGTTTTGCCCTCAAGTTCCCTCCGACGTTGACAGCAACCGCGGCGCAGACCGGCCCGGGGGTGACGATTCACCTCGAGACCGTTGCGGCCGTGTCAGAAGCAATCGCGTTCCCGCGGCCCGACGATCCTCACCCCGATTGGGTTAGCTACCTGCCGACCACAATCCTGAAGGTGCCTGCCAACTCGACGGTGACCGTTGTCATCGACCAAGAGGACGGCGCTTCCGGACTGCGCAACCCGTTCTGGTCGAAGGCGAGTGGGATCGTCGGTGGCAAGTTCCACATGACCTACTACGACGATAACGGCGATCCCCAGGAGGGGGACTTCAGCGCGCTCGACGACGCATCCACGCTGGGGCACAGCTTCGCGATCCCGGACCTTGGCGTCTTCGTGCCCCTGCAGGGCATCAGCGATGCCGCGCCGGCCGGCAGCAAGAACGTGATCACGTTCTCCTTCCAGACCGGCAAGGCCGGCATCTACCGCTGGCAGTGCTTCGTGCCGTGTGGAGCGGGCAGCATCTACGGGAACGGCAATGCGATGCAGACGCTCGGCTATATGGCCGGCTTTCTCGTCGTCCAGTAGTCCTTGACCCGGCTAGACCGCACGCACGCTCTCCGGCTGCTGGTCGCGTGGGCGGTGCTCAGCGTGATCGGCATCGTCATCGCGATGCAAATCCATCTTCCGCCAGGCGACCAGTCCCGCCAGGGCGCCGACGAGAGCTCCCTCCTGCAGCTCATGCTGATCCTGTCGATGCCGGTCTTCGTCGGCGTCTGTCTCTTCGTCGTGTATTCAGCTCTCGTCTTCCGCCAGGAGGGCAAGGCCCTTGTCGACGGCCCACCTAGCTACGGCAACCTTCGGATGCAGGTCGCGTGGATCGCCATCACGGCCGTGGTGGTGCTCTTCCTTGCCGGTGTCGGCATCACCGGGCTCAACAATGAGGCGCAAGCCACCAACTTCACAGCCGCCCAGCTCGCCACCGCCGGCAGCGCACCCGTCGGCACGTCGGCCGGACACGAGCTGCAGGTCCAGGTGATCGGCCAGCAGTGGTACTTCACCTATCGATACCCGGACTACGGAGGGGTCGAGTCGCTGCACCTGTTCCTCCCCGTGGACGCCAATATCGAGATCCACGTGACCTCAACCGACGTCCTTCACTCCTTCTGGGCCTACGAGCTCGGGATCAAGGCCGACGCGAACCCTGGAGTCGACAACGTCGTCTACCTGACCACGATGCACACGGGCGCGTTCACCGTCCGCTGTGCAGAGCTCTGCGGGATCTGGCACGGCAACATGTTCGACACGAACGGCCAGGTGGTCAGCCAGGCCGACTTCGCGACCTGGATCGCCCAGGTGCAGGCGGACAATGCTGATCTCAAGCTGCCTCCTTACGCCCCCGCCTACTTCCCAAGCCCACGCGTGAAGGGGGACTGAGCATGGCAACGCAGCTGACCACCGGCCCGGCGATCATCCAGGCCAGCGAGCGGCGGATCGTCGTCCCGACCAACATCCTGACCGGGATCGTGCTCGCCGCCGTCGGCTACTGGGCGGGTGTCCAGCTGGGCAATAGCTTTGGGCTCATCGACGACTTCAACACGGGTGTGCTGCTGGGCTACACCTTCGCCTCCATCATGTTCTTGGTCGGCATCGGCTTCGCCAGCTACCCGCTCGCGCGGCTGTTCGGCTGGCGCGTGACGCCGCAGCCGGCCGGCGACGATCACACGGGTGTCTGGCGATACCTGAACCTCAGCCTCGACCACAAGGTGATCGGCGTCCAGTACCTCGTGGCGATGCTGATCGCGATGCTGTTCGGCGGCATCGGCGCGATGCTTGTGCGGACCAACCTGCTCGACCCGAGCACTCCCATCCTGCCGCCCGACAGGTACCTGACGCTGGTCAGCATGCACAGCGTGATGATGGTCTTCGTCGCAAGCGCGGCAATCGTGGGGCCCTTCGGCAACTTCTTCGTGCCGTACATGATCGGAACCAACCGGATGGCCTTCCCGCGACTCGAAGCGCTTTCCTTCTGGCTGGTGCCACCGGCGATCGTCATCCTTCTCGCGGCGCCGATCTTCGGCGGATTCCAGACGGGCTGGACCGGCTACACGCCTCTCTCGGAACAGTCGGACCAGGGATTCGACAGCTACATCGTCGGCTTCACGCTGGTCGGTCTCGCGCTGGTCGTGTCCGGCGTCAACATGCTGACGACGATCATCAGCCTGCGCGCGCCTGGGATGACGTGGACCCGTATGCCGATCTTCGTCTGGGGCGTCTTCTCCGCGTCCATCCTCGGCACGTTCGCCGCGCCGGTGCTGGCGGCGGCGCTCGTCATGCAGGGCCTGGACCGGACGCTGAACACGTCGTTCTTCATCTCATCGAACGGTGGCAGCCCATACCTGTGGCAGAACCTCTTCTGGTTCTTCGGCCACCCAGAGGTCTACATCTTCATCCTGCCCGCGTTCGGCATCGTGCTGGAGCTCATCCCGCATTTCGCGCGAAAGCCGCTCTGGGGATACCGCACCGCGGTCGTCGGGCTGCTGGGCGTGACCCTGCTGAGCTGGTTCGTCTGGCAGCACCACCTTTTCGTGAGTGGTATCGCCCCCGCTCTGCGGCCCTTCTACATGCTCTCGACCGAGATGATCTCGATCCCGACCGGCATCGTGTTCCTGGTCGCCTTCGGGACGCTGTGGCGGGCGAAACTTTCGCTGACGGTGCCCCTGCTCTTCTGCCTCGGATTTCTCTTCAACTTCCTCATCGGCGGCATATCAGGGGTGTTCCTGTCGGACGTTCCCAGCGACGTCACGCTGCACGGCAGCTACTTCTCCATGGCGCATTTCCACTACACCATCGTTGGTGGCGAGATCTTCGCCATCGTGGCGGCGACGTACTACTGGTTCCCGAAGATGACGGGCCGCATGCTCAACGCGACCCTCGGGAAGATCCATTTCTGGTGGATGTTCATAGCCTTCAACCTGGCGTTCATGCCTCTGTTTGCGGCCGGCCTGCTTGACATGCCGCGGCGCGTGTCGACATATGCGGTGTCGCTGCAGACGCTCAACGACTGGGTTTCTTTCTGGGCGTACCTGCTGTTCGCCTCGATGCTGTTGTTCGCCGTCAACATCATCTGGTCTTGGTTCTTCAACTTCAAGACGGCCCCGGCCAATCCATGGCAGGTCCGCTCGATCGAATGGCAGCTGCCGACTCCACTTCCGCGCCGCAACTTCGAGCGCATCCCGGTCTTCACGGGCGGCCCCTACGACTACGGCGATCCCAAGGCAAAGCCGGTCGCCGACCTTGGCGGTCCGGACGATCGCAGTGATTCCGGCCGGCAGTCGGGTCTCGGCAAGGAGCCTGCACCGGCATGAGTCAGCGGGTCGGCCCAGAACAGTCGCGAGGGCTGCCGAACCTGGTCGCGCCGGCGCCGGAGTGGGCGCCCGAGGTGGACGGTCGCCTCACCCGCGTCGGGATGCGCATCTTTGTCGGCGCTGACGTCTTTTGCTTCGCAGCGTTCTTCTTTGCCTTCTTCTATCTCAGGGCGATGAACAACGACTACGCGTGGCTGCCGGAGGGGACGACTCATCCGACGCGCGCCATCGGCGCGCTCATCGTGCTGCTGCTCGTGGTCTGCGCCGCCTTCTATGTGTTTGGGGCTCGCTCCGTGGCGAAGGCGCCGGTGACCGCGCGCGTCCTGTTCTGGCTGGCTCTCGCGGCTGGTGTTCTGTGTTGTGCGGTCCAGCTCTACGAGTTCCGCAACCTGGGCTTCGACCCGCAGCTCGGTGGCGGATACCCCAGCGTGTTCGTCGGACTCAAAGGAGTGTTGATGGTCCAGCTGGTCGGAGCGCTGCTCTGGCTCAGCACGCACATTGCGCAGGCCGTTCCCACAGGCGACTCGACCGCCAGGCCCGCATCCGCGGTCCAGTTCGGCAACTTCCTGATCTTCCTCGCCGGCGTCAGCCTGGTCGCCTACTTAGTCCTGTACTTCGTCTGAGATGCCCCCGGGTCTAGGGGCCGTTCTCTCGTACTGGCCCTTCGAGCCGGTCGTGCTCATTGGCGTCGAGCTTGCGGCGGTGCTTTACATAGTCGGGGGTCTTGGCCGGCCACACAAGCGCCGGGCCGGTTCGGCGGACCGGTGGCGCGCCGTAGCTTTCTGGCTGGGCCTGCTCACCATCCTGCTTGCTCTCCAGAGCCCGATCGAGATGCTCGCGCGCCAGCTGTTCTGGGTGCACATGGTCCAGCACCTGCTGCTGATGGTCGTTGCGGCGCCGCTCCTGGCCCTCGCCTCGCCATGGACGCGGCTCTGGCGCGCGCTGCCGTTGGTCGTCAGGCGTTGGGTCGCGCGGCCGGTCTTCTTGCATCCTCGGCTGGCCCCACTGCGCGCGATCTATCAGCAGGTGTCGCGGCCCGGGGTGATCTGGGTCCTGTCCGCGGCCAACCTCTGGCTGTGGCACCTGCCCCCGCTCTACGACCTGACGTTGAGGAATCACCTCGCCCACCACCTGGAGCACGGCCTCTTTCTCGGGCTGGGGCTCGCTTTCTGGGCGCACGTGTTCGACCAGCATCCGTTTCGAGCGCCGCTCGGCACCCTCGGGCGTGCGTCCTATGTCTTCTTCGCAATGGTGCAGTCGTGGGGACTCGCCGCCGTCCTGTCCTTTGCGACAGTCCCCTTCTACGCGTACGCACTGCTTCCCTCGCGCCCAGGCGGCATCTCGGCGCTCACCGACCAGCAGCTCGGAGGCGGGATGATGTGGGTGCCCGGCGCGATCACCTACTCCATCGTGTTCGTCGCGCTCCTCTTCCAATGGCTGGCTGAGGAGGACGCTCGAGCGCAAATGCAGGTACCAGGTCGCGTCCATGAAGGACACGCGCATGGCGGTTGAGGCACCGGGCCGGCCCGAAGCCGCGCCGCGGCACGCCTCATTCGAAGCCCTGTTAGGTGTGGCCGGTGACTACCTGGCCTTGCTCAAGCCGAAGATCATCCTGCTGCTCGTCGTCACCGAGCTCAGCGCGATGATCGTGGCCGCCCGTGGCTTGCCCTCGGCCGGGTTGCTCGTCGGTTCCGTGCTCGGCGGGGCGCTGGCAGCCGGCGGCGCCAGCGCGGTCAACTGCTGGTTCGACCGCGACATCGACAAGCTCATGCCGCGGACGCGCCGGCGGGCGATCGCCGCCGGCAGGATCACGCCGGCCGCGGGACTCGGCTTCGGTATCGCCGTTGGTCTGCTTGGGGTGGCTCTGGTCGCTCTATCTAGCAACGTCCTGGCGGCTGCGCTGGCGCTCGGCGGCGGCCTCGTCTACGTGTTCGTCTACACGATGTGGCTCAAGCGGTCGACCGCGCAGAACATCGTCATCGGCGGCGCCGCGGGCGCGTTTCCCCCGCTGGTCGGCTGGGCCGCGGTCACGGGTTCGCTGAGCCCGCTGGCGTGGGCGCTCTTCGCGATCATCTTCTTCTGGACGCCGCCCCACTTCTGGGCGCTGGCCCTGGTCCTGAAGAGGCAGTACTCGGCGGCCAACGTTCCCATGCTGCCGGTCGTCGTCGGCGAGGAGCGCACGCGCCGCTCCATCCTCTTTTATTCGTTCGTCCTGCTCGCCATCAGCCTGGTGCCGGTCCTCTGGCTCGGGCCGATCTACGCGGCGGCATGCATCGTCCTGGGCTCGGTGTTCCTTGCGTTTGCAGGCCGCGCGTCGCGCCGGCAGGACAGTGCGTCCGCGCTCGCCCTGTTTCACTACTCGCTCGCCTATTTGGCCTTCCTTTTCATGTCCGCCGCGCTTGCCTCCGCCGTGAAGCTCTGAACACCGCAATCCGGTCGGATGTCACGGCCCCCGGGGGTCGCCGGGTGCCGAGGTGGGCGCTCGCGCTCCCGGTGCTGGTGGTTCTGGTCGCCATGAGCCTCGGCGTCGCTATGGTCGTGGCGGGCCGGTCGTCGAACACGGTCTGGGTGGCCGCCGGTCACGCGCGCGTGGGCGGGACGAGCCCCGACTTCACAACGTGGAGCCTAAGCGGCAAGAGGGTCAGCCTCTCCGACTTCGGCACGCGGCCCGTGCTCCTTTCCTTCTGGGCGACGTGGTGCACGGTGTGCCAGGAGGAGCTGCCCGCGCTCCAGCGACTCCAAGACCAATATCGATCCAACGGTCTCGCAGTGCTCGCGGTGAACTACCGAGAGTCGAGCAACGACCGCATGCGCCAGTACCTTTCCGGCTTGCACGTGAACCTCGAGGCGGTCATCGACCCCGAAGGGTCGATCGGATCCGCCTATGGCGTGAACGTCGGGCTGCCGGTCAACGTGTTGTCGGACAGGTCCGGCACGGTCGTCCGGATCATGATCGGACAGGTGCCGATGGCCTCGATCGACGATGCGATCAGGCAGGTGGTCGTGCCGGCAGCCGCCTAGTAACGTAGGCGCGGTAGTGGTTGACCCCCAGCGCAGCGCGGCGGTACGGGTCGCTGTCCGGCTCGAAGTTTTCACCGTCGCCTGGATGGCCGTCGAAGGAGTGCTCGCGATCGGGGCGGGCATCGCCGCCCGCAGCGTCCTGCTGACCGCATTCGGATTCGACAGCGTCATCGAGCTCCTCAGCGGTGTGACGCTGCTCTGGCGGCTGTCTTCCGAAGCGCGCGGCTCCGGTTCAGCCCACAGCGAACGTGTCGAGCGCCGCGCGACCAGGATTTCGGCGGTGCTGTTGGCTCTCCTCTGCACGTACCTGGTGTTGGTGGGCCTGGGCGGGCTGGTGACGAAGCTCCATCCGGAAGGGTCGGTGCTGGGAGTAGCGGTGTCCGCCGCTGCCGTGTTGGTGATGCCGGTCCTGGCCTGGCGCAAGCGCCGCGCCAATGTCGCCATCGGAAGCGCCGCGCTCCGGGCGGACATCGCTGAGACCGTCACCTGCGCCTTCATGGGCGCCGCCACGCTGGCCGGCGTGGGACTCAATCTCGTCGCCGGCTGGTGGTGGGCGGAGTACGTGGCGGCGCTGGCCCTGCTCGTTTTCGTCGGCATGGAGACCAGGGAGACCATCGAGGCCGCTCGCGGCGGCGAGCTCCACGACCACGCCCTCTGACCGAGGGCGGAAGCTAGTCTTTTCGCTGAGCAATACCTCAATGAGCGTGACGATTTTCGGTCCGGTAGGGCGTCTCCGACCTTTCGAGACCGCAAAACAGAACCCGTAACAAAATTCTTTCGCACGTTTCCAAACCGGTGCTATGCTTCATCAACTTTTCAAACCGCGCCGCGTCGTGTCTAGAGGAAGGAAGGGTGCTACTAGGGTTCGGTTGGTCACCTCATGTGGTGGTCCACGTGCGCATGACGGCGGCGGCGTGACATTCCGCTCGTCCGACCAGAAGGTGCCGCGCTGGTGAGTTTCGCGGGTGGCCTCCTGTCGCACGCCGTCACCTGGTTCGCCGCCATGGGGTCGATCGTCGCGATGGTAGCCGGATCGCTTGGCCAGGCGATGCCGATACCCACCACCCCGAGTCCAAGCCAGTCGCTGGTCAAGTCTCCACAAACGGCCGGCGTGTTCAGTGTCGTTCCGGGACCCGCCAGCGGCCAGCTCACATTGAGGATGACTGCGCCGTTTGCGGACCAGCAGGTCCAGGGGATCGCGGACCGGTTCGGCCTCGAGATGATCGATTCCTACCCGGCATTCGGGACATACCTACTCCGAGTCCCCGACATCTCGGTCGAGGTCACCGGAAGCGATTCGGCAACGATCTACTTCCCCAAGCTGGCGACTCCGAGGCAGGTCAAGCAATTCATGGTGGACAACGGGCTGACGACGATCCCGGGGAGACATCTTGACGAAAGTGGTTGGGTGGTTCAGGTTCGGCTGCCCAAGATTGACGCCCGGCCGGTCGATCCCTACGCGGGTCTGTGGCAAGTCAAACTGCCCGGGCATCCCACCGCCGACCGGGTGGCGATCTGGGCGGTGTCCAAGGGATTCGCGGTCGTGAGCTACGACCAGAGCACCGGCACCGCGCTGCTGCAGGGCCACGCGATTCCGCGGCCCCAGCCCCAGATCACTCCTCAAATGGTCGCCGCGTTGCTGCGCAGCATTCAGGCCGCCCAGGCGGCGATGGCCCCCGCAACCGCCCTCGTCGCCCCGACGGCCCTGGCCGCGGCGGCCGGCACGGCGCAGCTCACGTGGCAAGGTGCCGCGGGCGCGAGCGCGTATGCGGTGTGGCGCGCGACTGCGGTCACCGGGCCGTGGATCCTGGTCGGCCAGATCTCCAACGCGGTCGTTCCTCTCAAGTTCACCGATTCGACGGCTCCGGTCGGCACCGATTTCTACCGCGTCACATCACTCAAGACGTGTTCCGCCGCCGGCGGGCAGGACTGCGACAACCAGAGCCCGATGACCCTCGACACGAGCTACTCGACATCCATCGTGCTGACTACGATCACCGCGCCGGCGACGACCTCCAGTGGAACGACCACGACCACTGACACGACGACGACCACTGACACGACGACGACCACCGGCACGACGACCACCACCGGCACAACGACGACGACTGACAGCGGGACGACCGCCACCGGCACGACGACGACCACCGACAGCGGAACGACCACCACGGGCACCACCACCGGCACGACCACGGACACGTCAGGCACCAGCTCCAACCCGCCGGCGCCTGAACCGGTTGTGGTGCAAGCACCGGATGCCGTGCCGGCCGACGGTCATGTGACGGTGTCGTGGCAGGCGGTTCCAGGCGCCACCAGCTACAAGGTGTATCGAACGCAGACCGGCGGCGCACCCGTGCTCGTGGCGACGACGACCACCACCCAGATCACGGACGTCGGCGGCACAGCGGGCGCGACATTCACATATGGGGTGCTGCCGGTGCTCCCGTCGCCGGCACCCATTCAGCAGACGCAGTCGATCGTCCTTACCTGGTCACCCGCCACGAGCACGCCGGTCATTCTCGACATGCAGCCTGCGGCTGGGTCGGTGAGCGGGACCATCGTGCTGTCGGCCAAGGCCCGGACGGGCGATGGCGCCGGCGCGGTCTCCTGGAACATTTCCGGGCCGCAAGGTTCGGCCACGATTGGAACCGCGCAGGGTGTTCCAACCGCAGGCGACCCACTGACGTGGACCGCAACGCGCAGCTGGAACTCGGCCGGTGTGGACGATGGCACCTACCAGCTGCACACATCGGTTGCAGACGCGTCAGGCCACTCGAATTCGTTC
>JBGQGS010000011.1:0-28307 GCA_041497555.1 Candidatus Dormibacteraceae bacterium
ACCTGCAGACCACAGCGCCTCGAAGCCGCGAGTTCAACCCGATGTAGGTGTGGTCCCACGTGATGGAGTTGGAGATCTTGACCCCCGAATCGACGGTCGTGTAGCCGCCGATCACGCACGGTCCGTTGACCCATGCGCCAGCGCGCACCTTCGCTCCGGCGCAGATGAGCGCGGGGCCGTCGATGCGAGCGCCGGGCGAAACTTCCGCGTCCGGGTGGATCCACGTCAAGTCGCCTACGCGGTCGCCGGGGATCTGGACCTTCACCTTCCCTTCGAGGCAGTCGAAGTTCGCCTTCACGTAGGCCGCGTGGCTTCCGACGTCCTCCCAATAACCCGACGCCACCCAGCCAAATACGTGCTCGCCTTGCTTGAGCAACTTCGGGAATACGTCGCCCGACCAGTCAGTCACCTCGCCGGGCCGGAAGAAGTCGAATACCGCCGGGTCGAGGATGTAGATGCCCGTGTTGGCGAGGTCTGAGATCACCTCGCCCCAACTTGGCTTTTCGATGAAGCGCTGGACCGCTCCGCCCTCGTCCACGACGACCACGCCGTACTCGAGCGGGTTGGGCACCGGCTTGAGGACGATCGTGGCAATGGCTCGGCGCTCCCTGTGGAAGCGGGCGGCGGCGGCAAGGTCGATGTCGGTCAGCGAGTCCCCTGAGATGACGACGAACGGTTCGGTCAGCTGCTGGCGGGCCAGCATGACGGAGCCGGCCGTGCCGAGGGGCGAATCCTCCACCGAGTACGTCAGCGCGACGCCCTGCTCGGAGCCGTCGCCGAAATAGTTGCGGATCGACGCTCCGAGGTACTGCACCGTGGCGACCACGTCGCGCATCTGGTGGCGGCGCAGGTGCAGAAGGATGTGTTCCATGATCGGCCGCCCGGCGACCGGGACAAGCGGCTTGGGCTGGCGGCTCGTGAGCGGCCGGAGACGCGACCCCTCGCCTCCGGCCATGACGACCGCCTTCATCTCGCTACCATCCTAGTTCGGTGCTGGAAGAACTCAACGAATTCGCTCACGACCTGCTCTGGACCTGGCAGCCCCGCATCGAAAATCTCTTTCGCACCCTCGATCCTCAGCTGTGGGAGTCGACCCGGCAGAATCCCGTCCTTCTGCTCAACCGGCTCGGCCAGGCGGGACTCGCAAGCGCGAGCGAGCGCGAGGACGTTCTAGCGGCGCTCGAGGGTGCGCGCGCGGCTCGCAGCGAGTACTACGAGCACCATCCGCGATTCATGGACGCGCACGCCCCGCTCGTCATCGCCTACTTCTCGCTCGAGTTCGGTCTCGCCGAATGCCTTCCGATCTACTCGGGTGGCCTGGGCGTCCTGGCCGGCGACCACCTGAAGGCGACCAGCGACCTCGGGCTTCCGCTGGTCGCGGTCGGTCTCTTCTACAAGCAGGGTTTCGGGCGGCAGGAGATCGACGCCGGCGGCCGCCAGGTCGAGGTGTACTCCGAGAACGGGGGAGGCGACCTGCCGGTGCAAAGAGTCGACGGCGTCGAGGTGGAAGCGCCCATCGGTTCGCGCATGGTGCGGATCGGAGTGTGGCGCGCCCAGGTCGGGCGCGTGCCGCTGTTTCTGCTCGACACCGACCTCGAGGCCAACCCGCCCGACCTTCGAGCGATCACGGATCGGTTGTACGTCCCCGAGCCCGACCGGCGCTTGCGCCAGGAGATCGTGCTCGGCATCGGCGGCGTGCGTGCCCTCCGCGCGCTGGGCGTGACGGCTGGAGTGTTCCACCTCAACGAGGGCCACAGCTTTCTCTGCGCGATCGAGCGAATCCGCGAGCTGCGGGCCTCCAGACAGATGACGCTGGAGGAGGCAAGGCTCGTCGCGCGCGCCGGGATCGTGTTCACCACGCACACACCGATCGCCGCGGGAAGCGATTACTTCGAGCCGGGCCTCGTGTGGGACCTGCTGGGCCCTTACCTGAGCCAGGTCGGCATCTCGTTCGACCGATTCATGGATCTCGGTCGCCAGCGACCGGGCGATCCGCGCGAGCGGCTGTGCACCACCTATGCCGCCCTGCGGCTCGCCGACCAGTCGGTCGGGGTCAGCCGGCTGCACGGTGCGGTCTCGCGACGGCTGTGGAAGGACGCGTGGCGCGGCCTGCCCGAAACCCAGATTCCCATCAGCTCCGTGACCAACGGCGTGCACATGCCGACGTGGCTCGCGCCGGAGATCGTTGAGCTGCTCCGCCGTTTCGTCGGACCTGACTGGTGGGACCTCGACGGCAAGGACGGGCGCTGGCAGGCGGTGTTGGAGATCCCCGCGGCCGAGCTGTGGGCGACTCACCTCGATTTGAAGCGCCGCCTCATCGACTTCACCAAGAAGCGCTCCGAGGCGCCGAGGGAGCTGGACGTCAACGCGCTGACCTTCGGGTTCGCCCGGCGGTTCGCGCCCTACAAGCGAGCCAACCTCTTGCTCCAGGACCCGGCGCGACTTGCCAAGCTCCTGAACAACTCGAAGCGCCCGGTGCAGCTGCTCTTCGCGGGCAAGTCACACCCCGCGGACGAGCCTGGGAAGGACATCGTCGCGCGCATCGTCGCCTTAGCCCGAGAAGAGCCGCGCGTCGTCTTCCTCAAGGACTACGACATTGAGCTCGCCCGTCACCTGGTTCGCGGCGCAGACGTGTGGCTCAACAACCCGCGCCGATTCCTCGAGGCGAGCGGCACCAGCGGCATGAAGGCGGGCGCCAACGGAGCCCTCAACGTAAGCATCCTTGACGGCTGGTGGGACGAAGCCTACCGTCCCGAGCTCGGCTGGGCGATCCCTTCGGGGGCGACCCTGGAACGTCCGGAGGTCGACGACCGCGCGGAAGCGGAGGGCCTTTACCGCCTGCTCGAGCGAGAGGTCGTGCCGGCCTTCTTCGAACGCGACAAGGACGGCATCCCTCAGCGTTGGGTCGAGATGATGCGGGCTTCGATCCGTCACACCGCAACGTCGTTCGCGGCGCGCCGGATGGTGCTCGACTACTTCAACCTGGCCTATGCGCCGGGCGCTCGCCGCGTGGAGCAGCTCCGCCTGCTCCCCGACTGGGGCGGGTAAAGGCGCGGGTGAGGACAGATGTCCTCCCCCGCGGAACCCCCTCCTCTCTTCTGCGACGTTGGGTGGCGTTTGGAAATGCGGCGCCAGGTGACGGCCGGAGTGAATCCGGCCTAGGGCTCCACTTCGTATTGGTAAGTGGTTAGTCCGCCAGCACCGCGACGCCGCGGCGCTCACGGCGCGCGGTGATCGCCGCCAGGTAGAGCTGCACGTACCGGTGCGCAGAGCGCGACCATGAAACGTCCTCGGTCATCGCACGCCGCACGAGCCACGCCCACAGCTGTGGGTGCCGGTGCGTCTCCGCGGCCCGGATGACGGCGGCGAAGAACTGCCAGGGATCGTAAGCCTCAAACGTGAAACCGTTGCCCGTCGCCGCCACCGGGTCGTAATCCCTGATGGTGTCCGCCAGCCCTCCGGTCTCGCGCACGACCGGAATCGTGCCGTAGCGCAGGGCGATCAGCTGCGCGAGGCCGCACGGCTCGAAGCGCGACGGCATCCACAGCATGTCGGCGCCGGCATAGACGCGCTGGGCGAGCCCAGAATCGAATCCGATCGAGGCCGAGACCTGGCGCGGGACCTCGCCGGACCACCGGCGGAACATGTCCTCGTAACGGCGGTCGCCCGTTCCGATCACCACCACCTGCAAGCCGTGGTGGAGCAGGTGCGCCATCGACTGCTCGACGAGGTCGAGCCCCTTCACGTCGTAGAACCTGGACACGATCGCGCATAGCGGTTTGTTCACGTCATCGAGCCCGAGCTCGGCCCGGAGCTCGGCGCGGCACAGCGCCTTGCCCTCCGGTGCTTCCGCCGAGTAGTGATGAGGGAGGTTCGGATCCCGCTGCGGGTCGAAGATCTCGTAGTCGATGCCGTTGACCACACCGTGGAGCTTGTGCGCGTTGCGGCGCAGCAGCTCGTCCAGCCCCTCGCCGAATTCGGCGGTTTGGATCTCCGTCGCGTAGCGCTCGCTGACCGTGTTGACGACGTCGGCGAAATGAATGCCCCGACCCAACACGTTGACGACGTTGTCGAGCCCCGGAATCCCGACCTGGATCAGGCCCCCTTCCTCGAGGCCCGCCAGCACAAGAGCGCCGAAGCCGAAGACCCCCTGGGCGGCGAGGTTGTGGATGGTGAGGTTGGTGGCTATCTCCGCATACGGGCCCGCTTTGTAGACGCGGTCCAGCAGGTTCGGGACGAGGGCCGCGTACCAGTCGTGGACGTGGATGACGTCCGGGTAAAAGTCCAGCGCCGGCACCATCTCCAGCAGCGCGCGGGAGAAGAAGACGGACCGCGCGTCGTCGTCACCGAAACCGGCCATTCCATCGCGGTCGAAAAGCTGCGGGCAGTCGACGAAGTAGACGACCATCTCGCCGAGGCGGCCTTCGTAGATCGTCGCCTCGATCTTTTGAGCGCCGAGCGGGACCTGAAGGCCCGTCACGACGGGGCGCAGGTTGTACCGACCGATGTCGACCTGCCGGTATCGGGGCAGCACCACCCTGACGTCGTGGCCGGCACGGCGCAGCTCTTTCGACAGCGAGGCGGCGACGTCGGCCACTCCCCCAAGCTTGGCAAAGGGGGCAAGCTCCGCGGTCGCCACCAGCACCTTGAGATGTTGGGCGTGAGGAACCTCCGCCGCCGGCGCCTCGCCGGGTACGCGAACGCCCAGCGAGCCCGAGGGCGGCACGTCCTCGATGTCTCGACCGTCCCGGCTCACGACCAGGGCCATCTCCAGCGTGTCGCCTGGCCGCTTGTTGAGCCGCTTGAATGGAATCGTGACGAAGAAGGGGTCGGTGACCTCCCATCCGGTCTCGGCGACTCCCTTCGATTGCGGTTCAACGATCCTCGCCACGGTGACGGAGCCGCCCTGCGCGCGCGGAACGATCCTGACCGCGTAGGCGGGCTCGAAGCCGAGATCGGCCATTGCGGCCTCCGCCAGCGGAAGGTCCATGTCGCTTGCCCCGTCACCTGCCGGGGCGCCTGAGCAGTAAAGCCAGAAGTCGACGTGCTGGGCCTCCAGCTCAGCCGGCGAGCGGGGCGTGTCGATTCGGAAGTACAGCTGCTCATCGTCGTTGCCGTAGAAGACGCGCTCGACGATCCCTGCCGGACGGTGCAGCGCGCCAAAGCCCGAACCCACGAGGTAGTAGCCCGCCCTGCTCCACTCAGGGTCGTCACGTGAAGCGGGGCTGATCGACGCCCCGGGCACGCCGCGCTCCGGCGCCGGCGCGCGCTTGATGATCGGCTGGAAGAGTCGCGCGGGCGCCCGCGAGCCCATGAGCTTGTAGACGTTGCGCAGGTGCAGCCGGAACTGGTTGTCCCAGATCGGGTCCATGCCCGAGTCGTGCTTGCGGCTGAACCACCAGAACCAGTCGCTGCCCTCGGTGATGAGGATCTCCCGCCAGGCGAGCGCGGCCTGATCCGAGTCTTTCGGCCGCTGCCGCAACTGGTCTTCCAGCCACGAGCGGGTCTCGGCGAGCAGGTCCCATGCGATGTTGTGCTCGGGGTCGCCGATCCACGTGTCCAGGCTCGCGCCGATCCAGCTGCCGGTGTGCAGGTGGTGCAGCTGCTGCTGGGGCGGATGCTGGGCGATGAAGTCGGCCACCGTCGTGGTCACGACGTCCGGGCTCGACTCCAGCTCCGTGTACAGCGCGTTGAGGAAGTCATGGCCGTCACGCGGGTAGAACTCCCACGCGTTTTCACCGTCGAGCGCGATCACGACGAGATCGTCGCGGTCACCCTGCTGCTCACCGATTCGCTTGAGGCGCCCGACGAGAGCGCGCGCCGCGTCGATCGAGGACATCCGCTGGTAGTCGAAACCGATCGCGTTCGAAATCTGCGAGTCTCTGAAGACCATGGCCAGGGTTTGGCCTTCCCGATCGACCCGCTTGGGGCTGTACAGGTCCTCTTCACGAGAGTAGTGCGGGTCCAGCGAGCGCGCCAGCACCTCCTCGTCGCTGATCATCCAATCGACCCCGGCACTCGTGGCAAGACCGACCACGCTCTCGCCCACCGCCATCTCGGAAGGCCACATGCCCTTCGGTCTGCGCCCGACCAGGCGCTCGAAGAGCCCGAGGCCGAGCGCGATCTGCCGCTCCGCGTCCTCGCGATGCGAGAAGTGGCGCTCGGGAAGCTGGATTTGAGGATTGGCGCTGCGCGCCGAGTCGACGTGACACACAAGAGGAAGGATCGGGTGGTAATAGGGCGAGAAGGTTAGCTCGGCCTGACCGCGGTCCGCGAGCTCGCGGTACTTCGGGATGACCTTCGCCATGATCTCGAACTGGGCCTGGAAGAGGGGCGGCTTGTCGCCTTCCGAGAAGTCGCGGTCCTTGCGCTTCAGCTCGGCGAGACGCGGGTCTGACTCGACCCAGACGGGGTCGCACCACGCGAGGTTGAACCACACCTGGAGGTCACGGATGTCGGCCGTGGTGAACTGCGCATCGGCGGGCCGCGAGGCGAGCTCGAGGTAGCGGGGCGACTGCTGGACGCGCAGGGCCCGGGGCGACTCGCGCATCCAACGCAGAAGGAACTCACGCTCCTCGGCCGTGAGCTCGGTGGCGTCGCGCCGGCTCAAGTTGAGGAAGAGGTCGACCGACTCCTCCTTGCCGTAGTCCTCGATCTGAGCGAGCAGTGAAGGGACGAGGTTGAACGTGGCGCGGATTTTGGGATAGCCGTCGAGCAGGGCCGGCATCTTGTAGTAGTCCTTCGACGAGCGAAGCCGGACCCAGGGCAAGAGGTAGGTGCTGGTGAGGTCGTCCTTGTAATACGGCTGGTGCATGTGCCAGACGAAGGCGACGTGGATCAGCTTCACTTACTTCGCATACTCATCCAGAGCTCGGATGAAGTTTAAGTAGACGCGCTGCTGCTCCCGGATGATGCCGTGCGCGCCGAGCTCCCACCACTCGTCCGGCGTGAAGTAGGCGCTCACCTCCGCCGCGGATCCCCACCGGCCGAACCACTGGATGAGGTGCAGGTTGTCCGATTGCAGCAGCCACCTGGCGATCTCGATCAGCCTCGGGTCTCCCGTGAGCCGCGCTTTGGAGTACGCATGGTGCATCAGGCGGAAGATGCCCTGCTGGGCCGGGTTGCCCAGGAAGAACTCCATGCCTCCCTCGCCCGCCCACGTCGTCCCATACTCGTTGATCGGGATCTCATAGCGCGGCTCGGCCAGCTGGGACACGGCTTCCGATGGCAGCATCATGCGCACCTTCCGCTTCTTGATCTGCGTGTTCAGGGCGCGCATGAAATGGAAGACGCCCGAGTCCTGGCGGTGGTGCTCACCGAACGTCTCGAAGTCCCAGCCGATGGTCACGACGTCGCCCCAGGCATCGCGCACCCAGCCGGCATAAGTGTCGGCCGCCAGCGGCCACATGTTCCATCCGCGGTTGGAGAACCGGTAGCCGACGTCGTCGGAGAGCTCGTGATGGCGGACCAGCAGCGCCAGGTTCTGCCCTGGGTATCGATAGACGTGGGTCGGTTCGCGCCAGCCAAGCTGCCACGGGCGCCCTTCCATGAATGCGGCGCTGAAGCCGCACTGCTGAAGCGCGAAGTACACATCGTTCGACATGAACATCTCGGTGGTGTCCGTCACGGTGACGGGTTTCTGGAACAGCTCCTCGAGGCGCCGGCGGGCCCACAGCATCGACTCCTTGAACTCGACGATGTCGAAGTAGAAGAGCCACGAGTGGTACGGCTCTACGCACACCACCTCGACGTTGGGGCTGGCACACAGGCGCTTGAAGGAGTCCAGCACCTTCACTCCCCACGTATCCGCCTGCGCGAGGAAGGAGTTGCTGAACCCGATCGACATGCGCCAGCCGCGCCTGGTCAGGTCGCGGAACAGCGCGCTCGCGGGCAGGTACGAGTACTGCGCGACCTGGTCGAAGTAGCGGCGGTCCATCGCCTCGTCGAACAGGAAGCCGGCGAAGTCGTCGGGCGCGGTCCCGGACGGGATCACCTGCGCGGGCAGCTTCAATCGTCGAGGTTGATGGACGATCGTATAGACGACTAGGTTCTCAGCCACGTGTGGCCGGGGCCTTCGGTGCTGCGGGCGGCGGTCTGACCGCCTGCTGCGCGGCGGCGAACTCCACCCGCAGCAGAAGCTGATCGATCACCTTCTCCCAGACGTACTCGCGCGCGGTCGTCCGGCCGCGCCTGCGCATGGAGGCGGCGAGCTTTGGGCGCTCCTTCAGCAGGGCCAGCTCGGTGACCAGCTCGACTGGATCGTCCGTCTCGAGGACCAGCGCGTTGCGATACGCCTCGGCATAGTCCTCGCCGGTCGAGCCCGTAACCGCCAGCCCGCCCGCCGCCATCACCTCGAGGCCGACGAGGCCGAACGGCTCGTGTCCCGAGTTGGCGAGCACCGCGTCGCAGGCCGAGTAGATGACCCCGAGCAGCCCATCGCTCACGAAGCTGGTGAAGTTGATCACGTCCGCGTCAGGGTTCTGGCGCAGCAGGGAAGACAACCCGGCCGGGTCCGGGGGCGTGACCGCGTCGACCACGGTCAGACCCTGGTGCCGCGCGTGGTTGATCACCTCGGCGCCGTGCGGCTCGCGCCCGCCGCGCATCAGGAGCTTCACGCGATGTCCGCGGCGCTTGAGATAAGCCATGGCCGACACTGCCATCAGCCAGCGTTTGTCTGGGTCGAACCGGCCGATCTTGAAACAGAAATGGTCCGCGGCGGCAGAGGCTCTCAGCTCCGCAACCGCCTCCGGATCGGCGTCTGCGATCGACGATCGCGGGATCCCGTTCGGGATCACGATGGGGTTCTGGCCCCAGTCCCACATCTTGAACTTCATGTAGCGGCTCACCGTCGTGATGGTCGTGGCCAACGCCAGCGTTGCCCAATCGATGCGGTGGAAGCCGAAGGTGTTGTTCGCGTTCCACATCATCACCACGCGGTCGCGCAGGCCCCGTCGGTAAAGGCTGTCGGAGATCAGGTTCATCGACCACGACGTGTGCCACTCCTCGCCGAGCAAGACCACGTTGTTGCCGGCGGCGGCAGCCGGGGCGATGACCTTGTCGATCAGGCTTGGTGGCAGGCTCGAGTTCCAGTCGCGGATCTTGCCCTCCTCGCCGTCATACACGCCGCCGCGATGCTGCGCGGAGATCCACTGGCACCATCGCCTGTAATGCAGCTTGCCCGCCTCCTGGGTTTCCTCGCCGGGCAGGTCGGGATCACCGCAGAAGTAAAGGTGTGTGGCGTAGCCCAGCCTCGCGAGCGAACGCGACAGACCCTTCACCCGCACCCCGAGACCGCCCGCCTGGCTGTAGAGATCAGGTCCTTCGAAGCTGAGCAGGACGAAGACCGTTCGGTCGGGGGAGAGGATCACCCTGGGTCCCCGAGCATCTTCAGCGCCTCTTCGTGCAGCTCCCTGGTCGGCGCGCAGAGCAGCGTCGTTCTGCTGTCGAGCGAGGCAGGAAGCGGGCCGATGCGATTGCCCCGCATGTCCGTCGCGACGCCGCCCGCCTCGGCGAGCAGCAGCAGGCTCGCCACCATGTCGAAGACGCGCATGGGCATCGGCGCGCAGAAGACATCGAGCCCGCCCGAAGCGGTGTGCGCTATCGAGAGCGCCATCGAACCCAGTATGCGGATCTTGCTCGAGCGCTCCACGAGCGGTCGAGCGATCGCGATCGCTCGCGGCGTGCTCTCGAGGCCGAGGAGCTGAATCCTCTTTGGATCCTCCCGAGGGATCACCTCCAGGGGCCTGCCGCCCCGCCACGCGCCCTGCTTGCGAATCGCCGTCCACGCCTCACCGGTGTTCAGGTTCAGGACCAGGCCGGCAAAGGTGTCATCGACAGCCGGGCCATCGAGGACCGCGAGCATGAGCCCGAACAGGGGGACGCCTTGCTTGGCGTTGAGGCTGCCGTCGACCGGATCGACCAAGACCAGCGGATATTCGGCGCCGAAGCTGCGCAGCCCCACTTCCTCGGAGAGAACCGAGAACTGCTCGCCGCGCCGGGCCAGCGCCTCCAGCTCGGCGAAGACGACGGACTCTGCCGCCCGGTCCAGCTCCAGCGTGGTGTCACCACCCGCACCCGGCCCAAGCCGCACGCGACCAGCCTCGGTGCCCGCCAGTGGAAGCACCGCCCGGCGCACGCCGGCGCCGATGCGCTGAAAACTGTCGAGCCAATCGCCTGGTGTCAGAGCGTCTCTTACCCGGGTCAGGCGAGGCCGGTGTCGCTCGACACCTTTCGCCGGCGGCGCCGGCGGCGCTCGACGACGATCGTGATGAGGTAGGGCTGCTGCATCGCCCACACGCGCTCGATGAGCTGCGGGACCGGGATGTTGTGCGGAGCGTCGATTCCCAGCAGGACGAGCGCTTCCGCCACGTGATCGGGCAGCTCGGTCTTGTCGTGCAGGTTGAGCTGCTCGAGCGTTTCAAGGATGTCATCGAGCCGGCGCAAACCCTGCCGCCGGTTCTGATCGGACCGGTTGAGCACCGCAGAAAGCTTAATAGTTGGCGACCTGCGTTAGCGAGAGGCTCACCTCGTCCGGCCGCTCGAACTGCAGCCAGTGACCTGCCCCTTCGAGAACCTCCAGCCGGTAGGGACCCCCGACAAGGCCCGCCGTCGCATCAACAGCTCGTCTTCCGAGAGCGGGGTCCTGGTCACCCCAGAGAAGGGTTGTCGACGTCGTGATCTTCAGCTCCTGCGTGAGGGCCGCCCATGCCCCGCCTTCGCCGCCAAGGTTGGCGCGGTAGTAGTTGAGGGCCGCGGTCAGCCGGCCGGGGCGGCTGAGAGAACGCACGAAGTGCTCGACGACGCTGAGCGGCACGGCGCCGGGATTCGGTCCGCGCGTAAACATCGCGCGGAGCCGGCTATGGTCCTCGGCAGCCAAGACGCTCTCGGCCTTGCCCTCCTGCAGGAAAAGGGCGACGTAGCGCGATCGCTCCCGCTGGTCTTGGTCCGCGCGACTTGCTTCGGCCAGGGCGCCCGGGTGCGCGACCGAGAGCACGGTCAGCGTCTTCGTCATCTCTGGATGGCGCGCCGCGAAGAACCACGCGACGATGGCGCCCCAGTCGTGGCCGGCGACGTGGGCTTCGGACCTGCCAAAGGCTTTGATGATCCCGGCGACGTCCTCCACGAGGTGACCGATCGCGTACTTTTCCACACCCTCCGGCGCATCGCTCAGCCCATAGCCGCGAAGGTCCGGAGCGACCGCAAGTCGGCCTGCCTTCGCCAGCGCATCGACCTGCTTCGTCCACGACTCGGCGCCCTCGGGGAAACCGTGAAGCAGGATGAACATCTCACCGTCGGCCGGCCCGTCGACCATGGTTCGAAATCGAAGGCCGTTCGCCCGAATCATGTGCTGGGCCGCTGTCACTTGCAGTTGGAGTGTATGAATTCCGCCGCGACGTCGAGCGCCTGGTCGAGCACGGCGAGGAGTCCGTGGCCCTGGCCCTTGAAGATCTCGAGCCGGGCGTGTGGAACGAGCTTCACATTCTTCTTCAAGAGGTCGAGGCGGGCGAACGGATCGCGGTCGCCGCTCAAAAAGAGGGTCGGACAGCGAATTGACGGCAGGTGCTCGATGCGGAGCTGGTCGGTAAAGCCCGGACGGTGCAGCGGATATGAAAAAAGGATGAGTCCCCCGAAGTCCGCCTCGACCGCGGCCATGCTCGCGACCCTTCCGCCGAATGATTGACCACCGCCGATGACCTCCTGTCCTCGACCAGAGGTCTTGATGAAGACCGGCACCGCGCGCTCGGCTCCGCCGCGTGGAAGATCCACCGCGATGGCATCGATTCCGCGACGCTTGAACCCGTCGACGTAGGGTTTCATCGACGCCGCATTGCCTGATGCGCCATGACCGAGGACGACTCGCATGATGTCTATCGTCGCAGTCTTTCAACAGGTCGAGTGAGGTCTTCAACGACCCATATCGCAAAAATTTTCCACAGGCCTCTCAAAAAAAATTCTCGCGAACCATTGACGTGAGAGGGTTCATTCGGGTATCACAACACTCTGTATGGCGATGCTGCTCGTGGTTGCCACCACAGAGGCGACGGACCCGACGCGAGTCAGCGTGTCATTTCGCACAACCGCCAACGTCTCGAAGTCCTCGTCATTGAGGCTCCGCGACGAAACCCGTGGGGTTGCAGAGGAGGTACGTGCAGGAGAGATTGTTCATTACGTCTCACCAAACGCGGAGACCACCGAACCAATGGAACCTCGGGTCCGTATCACCAGGAGAAGGAGGTAAAGCATGATGGCTAAGAAGAAGGCTGCCAAGAAGACCGCCGCGAAGAAGAAGCCGGCCGCCAAGAAGAAGAAGTAACTAAGACTTCTTCATTCTTTTTGTAGTTCGTTCTGCGCCGGGGTTCTGTGGAGCCCCGGCGCTCTTTTTTATGGAAGGGAACCAAGGTTCCCTCCCATACCCTCCCTCCCTCCTCGCGAAGCATGCAGTCGATTGAACAAAGTCGCAGCCGGGATAAACCCGGCTGCCCAAGCAACGCTGGTGTACGCAGCACCCTCCCGCCCCCGACACATAGATAGAGAGAGGGAAGGGGCTTGACTTGCGAACATCTGTTCGATATGGTCAGCATGCCTCCACTTCTCCCCTGCGTCTTCCCCCCCGCGAGGCCGCCAAAAGATGCAGGAAATAGCACTCGATGCTGCGATCAACACGATTCGGGTCCGTTTCGGCAGCCAGGCGCTGACGAGGGCGACGGAACTTCCGGCCCCGCAGCCCTGGCCCAGCCGGACCGCGATCGATCGGCTGAGCGGGATCGGCGGACTGCCCCGCGGCCGGCTCACCCTTTTGACCGGGAGCGGGACTTGCGGCAAGCTGACGCTCGCTCTGCTGCTGCTCGCGGGGGCAACCCGTGAGTTCGCGCACGCGATGGTGATCGATACCCATTCAGGGTTCAAACAGGGGTCCCCGCGAACTCACGGCGAAGCCTCCGAGTTCGTGGGGAATTTCGATCCGTGGACGTTGCTTCCCTTCTACCCCGAGCTGAGCGCGCTGACCGTGGTCCGCGCGCCGGCTCTTGATCTTGCCGGCGAGGCGGCCGCCACGCTGGCCAGGGCCGGAGCGGGCTTCATCCTTCTAATCGGTGAGGTCCCGGAGCACTGGCTGGGACCATTGGAGTCGGGGGCCAATCGCTCGGGAACGGTGATCGTCGGAGTGGTCGACTCGCCCGGGCGGGCGTTCGCCCACGCTTCAAGCTTGAGCATCGGTTTTTCCCGCACGGACTGGATCTGGGAACGCGGGCAGCTGGTCGGGCTTCGCGCCTTGGCTCGCTGCATGAAAAACCGCGTGGCGCCTCCGCTTGGAGAGAGCGAGCTGGAGGTCCGCTACCCGCTGGGCGCGCAGCCGCTGTCCGACCACCCGGTCCACGTCGCCGAAGTTTCTTCGCTTCGCGTCGAAATTCCTTCGCTTCTTATAGAAGAGCTGAAGTGCGCGTCTGCTGTGGTCTGACCGGATACCTGGAGCTCGCCCGGCGCCCCGACCTGTACGGGAGTCCCGTCGTGATCGGACACTGGGAAGAACAGGTCATCGCTCTTTCATCGGAGGCGCTGCCTTTTGGCGTGGTGCCCGGGATGGCATCGCGCCAGGCCGAGCACCTCTGCCCGCAAGCGACATTTCTTCCCCCTGACCCGGAAGCAGCTTCGCACCTGCGGGAGATGATCTCCTCTGCGCTCTACGACCTCGCACCTGTCGTCGAGGTCCGGGTCGAAGGCATTGCGTGGCTTGACGTGAGCGGCGTCGTGAGCGCGGGCGAATCGATCCGCGAAGCTCGACGTCGCTTGAAGTCGGCGATCGGCCGCGAGCCGCAGCTCGGTCTTGCGCCGGGCCCTTTCTCCGCCAGGCTTGCAGCGGCCCGCGCGCGACCCGGCCGTCTCGTGCAGGTCGACAAGGCGAGCATGTTCCTCGCTCCGCTTTCGTCTCACGAGCTCCCCCTCGACGCGGAGCAGCTTGAACGCCTGGACCTTCTTGGTCTTCGCACGCTTGGCGCAGTGGCGGCGATCGGACCGCGCGAGCTGGAGAGCCAGCTCGGCCGTGACGGACGTCATGCGGTCTTGCTGGCGCGAGGCCTCGAGCCCGACCAGCTCACGCCATGGTGTCCTCCTCTTTTCACGAGCGCACATCGGCAGTTCGACTCACCGGTCGAAGACCGCGAGGCCCTGTTGTTCGTCGCACGCGCGCTGTGCGGTGACCTCGCAGATGAGCTCGGCCTGCGCGGGGCGGGCGCCAAGCGCATTCGCGTGCGACTACTTTTCGAGTTGGGTGATGAGGAGCAGCGTGAGACTGTTGTTCGCCATCCGCTGAGCAGCGCTGCCGAGCTGTTCGGACTCATCGGCTCGTGGATCAAGGAATGGCAGCCGCAGGCGCCGATCACCGAGATGTGGATTGAGCTGCCAGTGCTCGAAGGAGCGGGGCGGCGGCAGCTGCGGCTGTGGACGGGCGGTGACGGAAACAGCGAGGAGGTGACCGCCGCGCTCGAGCGCTTGCAGGAACGATGGGGCGACGAGGTGGTGCACAAGCCGCGGCCGGCGCTGCTCTCCTCCCCACTCCCCTCGGAACGCTTCGTGTGACCCGCTTGCTCTCGCCTCCGGCTGAGGTCGAGGTCACGCTGAGCGATGACGGCACGCCGGCGTTCATCTCCGGCGCTTTCAGCGGGTCGATCGACCCCATTGCGCGCTGGAAGGTCGAAACCGGGTGGTGGAAGCAGCCCGTGGTCCGCGAGTACTGGAAGGCGCTGCTCAACAGCAATTTTCTGTGCGAGCTGTACCACGACCTTCACCAGGACAGGTGGTTCGTGGAGCGGATCTATGACTGAAGCGTCTGAATGGCGCCGCGACCTTAGAAAAAGAAATGACCCCAACGGATCGCCTCGCTGTCTCCGGCGCCTGCCTTGCGGCTGGCGCCAGATCCCTCGCTCGTATCCCTCGGGGCCGTCCACAACCGTAGCGCCCCTATCGCTGGGACCGCAATCCCCGAGATTTGTCGCCTGGCTACCTCTAATAGCTGCTCGAACGTGAACCCATACGTCGAGCTGCACTGCCACTCCAACTTCTCGTTCCTCGACGGCGGATCGCATCCAGCCGAGCTGGCGGCGCGCGCGGCCGAGCTCGAGATGCCCGCGCTTGCGATCACCGATCGCGGAGGGGTCTACGGCGCGGTGAAGTTCCTCCAGGCCTCCCGCAAGCTCGGCGTCAAGCCGATCATCGGCACGGCGTTGGAGGTGGACGGCCAGGAGGTCGTCATGATCGCCCGCAACCTCCGCGGGTACTCGAACCTCTGCCGCCTGCTGAGCTTTGCCCATGCCGACCAACCCAAGGGCGAAGCTCGCGCGACCATCGCCAAGGTCGGCGAGCATCGGGGCGACCTGTTCTACCTCAGCGCGACCGACGACGCGAATCGGCTTCACGAGCTCCAGGACGCGCTCGGCAAGGAGAACGTCTTCAGCGAGCTGCACCATCACCTGTGCCCCGCGGACGCATGGGTGCTCGAAGGACGTGCGGCGATGGCCAAACGATGCGGAGCCGCGGTCGTCGCGACCAACGAGGTGCACTACCACGTCCCGGAGCGGCGACGGCTGCATGACGTGCTGGTCGCCATCCGCCATCGCGCCACCTTGGAGTCGGCACGGCCGCACCTCTTCCCCAACTCCGAGCACCACCTGAAGGGCGGGGCGGACATGCGGCCTCTTTTCAAGGGACATGCCGAAGCGCTGGCCACGCCGTGGGACATCGCGCAGGAATGCGACGTAGATCTCGACTTCCGCAAGGTGCGCTTCCCCGGCTACCCGGTGCCCGCCGGCGAAACGCCCTTCTCGTTTCTCTACAAGCTCTGCTTCGAAGGCGTCCGCGAACGCTACCGCCCGATCACGCCCGAGGTGGCGCAGCGCCTGCAGCGCGAGCTGGAAGTGATCGAGAAGACTGGGCTCGCTGAGTTCTTCCTCATCAACTGGGACCTGATGCGATTCGCGCGCGAGCGTGGCGTCCCGGGCCAGGGCCGCGGTTCGGCCGCCGACTCGATCGTCGCCTACGTGCTCGGGATCACCCGGGTCGACCCCATCGAGCACAACCTGCTTTTCGAGCGCTTTCTGCACGAGGAGATGACGAGCACGCCGGACATCGACATCGACTTCTCCACGGAGCACCGCGAGCAGGTGATCCAGTACGTCTACGACAAGTACGGCTGGGAGCGGACCGGGATGGTGTGCAACGTCGTCACCTTCCAACCGCGGATGGCGATCCGCCAGGTCGGCAAGGCACTGGGTTTCTCCGCCGAGCTGCTCGACCGGCTGGCCAAGGGTGTGGACCGATGGTTCACGGAAGACGTTGCGGACTCGATGCTGGACGCTGTCCCGCCGCCTGACATGCGGCCCAAGAGCTGGCAGCAGTTCCTTGAGCTGTGCCGGGAGATCATCGAATTTCCACGCCACCTGTCGATCCACGTGGGCGGGATGCTGGTCACGGGCGAGCCGCTGGTCGACATCGTGCCGGTCGAGCCCGCGACCATGGAGGGCCGCCGCGTCGTCCAGTTCAACAAGGACGACGTCGAGGACCTGGGCTTGATCAAGATGGACATGCTCGGCCTGCGCACCCTTTCCGTGGTCGCTGAAAGCCTCGAGCTCATCAAGGACACGACCGGCACACGACCCGACCTCGACCAGCTGCCGCTGAACGACCCGAAGGTTTTCGAGATGTGCAGCGCCGCCGACACGATCGGCGTCTTTCAGATCGAGTCGCGCGCGCAGATGCAGACCCTCCCACGCACGCGGCCGCAGACCTTCAACGACCTCGTGGTCGAGGTCGCGATCATCCGGCCGGGCCCAATCCAGGGCAACGCCGTCCACCCTTACATCCGCCGCAAGCAGGGTCGCGAGCCGGTCACCTACGCGCACCCGCTGCTCGAGCCCGTCCTCAAGGACACGCTCGGGGTGATCCTCTACCAGGAACAGATCATCGAGATCGCGATGCGCGTCGCGGGCATGACGCCGAGCCAGGCGGACGGCTTCCGCCGGGCGATGACCCGCCACCTCAACCGAGTCGAGATGTCTTCGCTGGAGGGTGACTTCATCAGCGGCTGCCTGGCCAACGGCGTGCCTCGCGAGGTCGCGGACCAGCTCTTCGCCGCCGTGCAGGGATTTGCGGTGTACGGCTTCTGCCGTTCGCATGCGGCCGCTTTCGCGCGCACTTCATACGAGACGGCGTGGCTCAAGCTCAACCACGCGGTCGAGTTCGGCTGCGGTCTGCTCAACAACCAGCCGATGGGCTTCTACCACCCGAGCGTGCTGGTCGAGGACCTGAAGCGCCACGGGGTGACGGTGCTGCCCGTCGACGTCAACCGCTCCGACGTGCGATGCCTACCGGAACCTGTTGAGAACATGACCCACGCCATGCGCGTCGGCCTCAACTACGTTCGCGACCTCGGCGAGGACGGCCGCAAGGCGATCGTCGACGAGCGCGTCCATGGTCCCTACCCGTCCTTCGACGATTTCCTGCACCGTCTTCGCGGCGCCCCTGTCGGCCCGCGGGCGGTCCGCAACCTCGTCATGGTCGGCGCCTTCGACGCGCTCGGCCAACCCCGGCGCGAGCTCCTGTGGGGCTGGCAGGAGAGGTGGCACGGTCACGGTCTGCGACGAGGCATCGAAAAGCAATCCGAGCTGCGCCTCAACGGCACCGCGCCGGACCTGCCCGCGATCGACGCCTTCGACGCCAACCAGCTCGAGTACAGGATCTCGGATCTCTCCACCGGCCACCACCTCATCCACTTCTGTCGCGAACGCCTTCAGAATCTGGGCGCGCTGGAGAGCAGCAAGCTCGCCTCGATTCGCAACCACCAGAAAGTGCGGGTGGCCGGCCTTGTCATCACCCGGCAGGCTCCCTCGACCGCGAAAAAGATCCGCTTCTTCACGCTGGAGGATGAGTTCGGCCAGGTCAACGTGACCATCAAACCCGACGTCTACGAACGCTACCGCCAGGTCGCCAACCGCCAACCGATCCTGGTCATCGACGGGGTGATGCAGCGCAACGATGGCGTGTATTCGGTGCTCGCCAGCCACATCCAGGCGCTCGAAGGCGTGCCCCGACCGCACCAGCGATCGCATGACTACCGGTAACCAAGACTTACTTTCTGTAGCCAGGCAAGGGTCTTTTGAGCGAAGCTATGCCAATCGGACTACTGCCGCGGCACTGAACGCAGCAACCCCAAAGGAAGGATCCATGTCGATCGGCCGAGAAATCGAAGACATCGCCCGAGACCTGATCAAGCACCAGCACGACCACCCGCCGGTCCGTGACCTCAACCGCGAGGTCGAACGCAGGCTCACCTTCGCCGACCGCGTCGCCGCCGATTTCGCCCGGCTGGTGGGCAGCTGGATCTTCGTCCTGGCGCAGGCCGGCATCATGGTCTTGTGGGTGGGGCTCAACGCCTTCAACCTGATCCATCCGTGGGACCGTTATCCGTTCCTCTTCCTCAACTTCATCCTGAGCCTCGAGGCTGCTGTGTGGGTCTCAGTCGTCCTGATGGCGCTCAACCGCTTCGCCGACCGCGACCGCCTGCGCGCTCAGCACGATTACGAGCTCGACGTCAAGGCCGAGGAAGAGCTCAAGGCGCTCATGAATCACCTTATGCACCAGGACGAGATCCTGCTGCAGATCGTCAACCGCCTCGACCGCGGTGACCGTGAGCTCAAGCGGATCGCCCGGCACCTCGAGGTGGTGATCGAGACGACCACAAACCCACCGGCGCCGCGAGCCTCTGAACCCGAGCGCCCGCCGATCAGCCTGCCGGCGCCCTAGCCCGAAACCCGATACACCGCGTACTCGCCGTTGTCGTACACGAGAGTGCCGTGCTCGTCCCAGTACGCGAGGCTCGCTCCGCGCGGAAGCTCCTGCGGCCCGATCATCACATAGTCGATACCGTACTTTCGCACCAGATCTCCAGCCGTCGCGTCGCCGTCGAGGATCCGCTTTTCGTCCTCGCCCTTCTGGACGTAATCCGGCAGCCCGTAGGTCCACAGCCAGCCCGGATATCCGATCAGCACGCGCCTCCCGGCCAGCGTCGGGATGGGGCTGTTGTGCTCGTCAGCCACGACGAACACAGCCTCCGGGCTCGTGTGCCCACGCACCCAGTCCGCGACCTGCAGCCCGCCCGTATCGGTGAACTGCACGGCGCTGACGCTGAAGTCCGACGCGCGCGCCAGGTCGAGCGCTCCTGAGAGTCCGAGCAGGACCAGCAACGCCGTCGCGACGATCGCGGATCCCGGCCCGCGCTGAAACATCCGCGCCAGGACGCCTCCCACCACGATGCTCCCGAGCAGCGCCCAGAAGATGAAGAACTTTGTGTTGTCCCAGTCCCATGGCTGGAGCACGATGACGTTGGGCACGAGGAACCACAACCACATGGGCGAGAACCAGGTCGCAAACCCGGTGGGGATCCAATTCCGCAGGAAATGGGCCGCGACCAGCAGCGGGATGAACATCGACGTGTTCCTGATCCAGAACCACACGAAGTCGCGGCCGGCCCAGATCGCGGCGTCATGCTGCCAGTCCAGGTACGACAGCCAGCCCAGCTCGAAACAGTAGCCGTGCAGAGTCGGGCTGTCGCCGCAGACGCTCGTGTTGGCCGGCGGCCACATCCAAACGAGGATTGGGATGCCGATCGCCAGAGCCGGGATGAAGAAGCCGAGCCATTGAATCCGCCGGGTGAACAGAGCCCAGAAGAAAGCGAGCGCGACCACCGTGCCGTAGGCGTGCACGTGGTACAAGGGCACGATTCCGGCGACGACTCCGGCGAACAAGAAAGGCTGCCAGCCCGCGAAGCCGGGGGTGGGGAGATGGGATAAACGAGTACCGCCTCTCGCGGCCAACCACAAGATGACCAGCAGGATCAGGGCCAGGCCGAAGCCGAACAGAGTCGAGCGCTGCGGGACGAGGTACGCGAGCACAGGGTTCAGCCACTGATAGTTCAGGTCCCGGTTAAGCGTGTACTCGCGCGGGAGGTGCACCAGGGCGGCCAGCCCGCCGTGCTGAACATCGCCCAGCAGGTAGAAGAACCCGAGGCCGCCGCTGAGCAGGAAAACGAAAACAGCGATCACCGCCGCGGCGCGGCCGCCCGCGAACCTCTGAGCGGCCAGGTAGAGCACTGCCGGGAAGGCCAGGCCGAGGAGGCCGCTGGTCATCACGAGAGAGGAGGTGAGCCGGCTGCCGAGCGGAACGAGGCTCGCCGCCAGGAAATCGATCATGAACGGGTAGCCGAGGTGATGTCCTATATCGATCGGATACTCGGGCGGGAAGTTGCGGCCGTAGGCGAACGATCCCGCGAAGCTGAGATGCGCCGCCCAGTCTCCCCAGATGTTCACGTAGCCGGCGAAAAGGCCGCTGGGCGTGTACACGTAGGCCTGGTGCAGGAAGTGCACGGTCCACGCGCCGCAGACGAGCAGCACCGCCGCGAGAGGCCACGGATGTCCCGGCGAGCGGGGCGGCACCAGCCATCGTTTCCTCGCCTCCGCGACATCCGCCCGAACCTGCTTCATCTGCGTAGCGATCGCCACCGCTGCCAGGAGGAACGCGACGCCGAGAGCCAGAAGGACTGTCACCGCGGTGAGGTCCCGAACCGCGAGCGAGAGCACGAAGCCCGACGCCGCGACGGCCGTCGCCCCGAGCACCGCTCCGAAAGCGATGCGCTCCTCGAGGTATAGGGATAAGCCGATGAGATACGTGAGGCCGAACCCGGTCGCAACGCACGCCGCCAGGAAGGCTGCCGGCGCTAGTTCCAACAGAAAAGCTGCGGCTTGTCAGGAGTCAGGTCGCTGCGGCAGTTGACGAGCCAGGTCTTCGGACCCCAAGGAGGAGTGCCGGATCCGTTGAAGTAAGCGGGACCGGAAATCGGAAGCCCAGTCCATACCGGGTAGAAGTAACAGAAGATCAGGACCGCGATGCCCAGGTGGCCTGCGACGAGCAGCAGTCGCCCGGGCGCGCTCAGCTGCTCGGCGATGTGCGTCAACACGAACGCGAGGGCCAGGACCATGAAGATGAGGCCGCCGAACATGTGGTACATGAAGATCACCCGGCTGATCAGAGACCACGGCAGGTACTGCGTGATGAACCCCAGCAGGATCACCGTGGCGGGAAAGCTGCGGTGCCGGACGATGAAGTACGGCAGGGACGCCACGCAGGGAAGGCTCGTCCACCAGATCCACGGGTTGCCCAGGTCCGCCATGCGTGAGATGAGCTGCTGGCCGGTCCAGTGGTCGAGACCCAGGTTCGTGTACTCGGCGTAGTAGAGCACCGGCCGCGCAACAAGCGGCCACGACCACCACGGGGAGCCGTAAGGGTGCGTGGCCGTCAGCGTGGCGTGGTAGATGTACGACTGCCTCTGGTAGTCGATCAGGTCCGCAAGGTTGTGAAACTGGCCGCGAGCGAAGAAGGGGTACCAGGACTCGAGATAGATCGCGAGCGGGATCGCCACCAGGGCCACGACTGCGACAGCCACGTAGGTGGGCCAATGCAAGCCGGCCGGGATCACCGGCGAGTCCCCTCTTCCCCACGACCAGATCGGATCCTCCGCCGGGCCGATGTGGAAGTCGACGTGGCGGCGGATCGCCCTGACGATCATCAGGAAGACGATGCTTGCGAACGCGGCGAGCACGATCCACTTCGAAGCGATGCCGATACCGAGCACGATGCCCAGCGCGACGAGCGAAACGAGGGACGAGCGCGGCGTGCGGCTCTGGATGTGGACCAGGTACAGGAAATAGGCGAGCAGGATGAAGAAGATCGGGAAGATGTCGATCATCCCGATCCTTGATTGGATGAAGAACATCCCGTCGAAGCAGGCGAGGGTAGCCGCGGCGATCGCGAAGAGCCGGTTGGGCCAGAGGCGGCGAGCGAAGAGATACATCATCGGGATGCACAGCGTTCCGAAGATGCAGGCGGCTATGCGCCAGCCGAATGTATTGAATCCGAGGTCGATGTAGTCGCCGGATGCGCCCTGGAAGTGTGCCCGGTACCAACCGTATCCCCACTCGCCGGCGGCAATGAACAATTTCGCGAGCGGTGGTTCAGGGTCGAAATAGTTGAATTTGCAGTTGCTCGTTGTCGGCTTGCACAGCTCCATCCCCTTGACGTCGTTGTATGCATCGACGGGGAAATAGATCTCGTCGAAGACTTGGCCGTTGGGTGGCGACAGCTGCCCGTTCGCGTCGGCGTACCCGCGGTTGAACGGGTACGCGAGACCGCAAATCGTGCCCTGGTCCCCCTTTGGATCGATCGGCGTGTTCGGGACGCAGTTCGTGATCGCGGGACCTTGAAACGGATGGACGAAAAAGTCGGGCATGATGGGGCTGAAGAACCTCAGGACGAACGCGACCGCCGTGAGCGCCAGCACCGCAATGAGGTCCCAGCGATCGAAATAGGTCCTCTCGCGCCGGACCTGTGGTGGTGGAGGCCCGGTCACCGCCGCCGTTTGCGACGCCTGCCGCCGCCCTGGTTCTGTCCAAGGCGTTCCGGCAGGCGCGAGCTGATCTCCCACGCGACAGCGTCGGCGTCGCGGAGGGGGAACGCGATCGTGTCCTCGAACATCATTCGCGAACCCAGTGCCTTCTTGATGTCCGCGACTTCCTCGTCGTCCCCCCGCAGGCGAACGAAGAGCGCGGGCTTTTCCATGAGCGATTTCATCATCGGCGCGACCATCCGACTTCGCCTGTCCTGGAATGCGAGCTTCAACGGCTGCACCCGCACGCCACGGATGCGGTCGTAGTCGATGAGCACGCTGGACCGCAACGTTCCGACCTTCACGCCATCATCCAGCGCCTCCACGTAGCTCCGTCGCTTGTACAGGAGGAAAGCGCCGCCCAGCAGCAGGCCGCTGGGGATGTAGAGGACCCAGATCAGGTTGGCGGTCCGCGTGATCTGGCCCTGGTAGACGAGGAGAACCGTCATCACAACCCCAACCGCGACGAGGAAGCCGGCGAAAAAGCGCTGCTGACGCCACAGCTGGTCGGCGTAGAGGATCGGCTGCCGCGCGCGCCCGGACGGGGCCTCGGTGCTCAAGGTCTACTGATTATCGGGTCTGGCCCAGTCTCGACTTCTCTCCACGGCCTCGCGCCATCGCGACTGAAGCGCGCCGGCCTGGTCCCGCGACATCCTCGGTTCGAACTCGCGGTCGAGCTTCCAGAGGCCCTTCAGGTCAGCGTCGTTCCAGACGCCGGCGCCGAGGCCGGCGAGGAAAGCTGCCCCAAGCGCTGTCGTCTCCGTCTGGCGCGGTCGCCGCACTGGGATGCCGAGAAGGTCGGCCTGGAACTGGCAGAGCACGTCCATCACCGCCGCGCCGCCATCGACGCGCAGCTCCCGCATGGGCCGGCCCATGTCCCGTTCCATGGCTTCGACGACGTCGCGGGTCTGATAAGCCATGGATTCGACAGCGGCTCTCACCAGCTGGGCGCGCCCGCTTCCCCGCGTGAGTCCGACGATCGTCCCGCGGGCGTACGGATCCCAGTAAGGGGCGCCAAGTCCAACGAACGCCGGCACCATGAACACGCCACCGCTGTCTGGCACGGAGGTCGCGATCGGCCCCGCCTCAGCGGCGCTGCCGATGATGCCCAGTCCATCGCGCAGCCACTGCAGCGCCGCACCGGTGATGAAGATGGAGCCCTCGAGCGCGTAGCTGAGACGGCCGCCGCGGCGCCAGGCGACCGTGGTCAGCATCCCGGAGACTGACGCGACGCGATCCGGCCCCGTCTGCATGAGCACAAAGGAACCGGTTCCATAGGTATTCTTGGCCATGCCGGCGGTGGTGCAGGCCTGGCCGAAAAGAGCGGCCTGCTGGTCGCCGGCGATGCCGCTGATCGGGGCGGCGATGCCTCCAAAAACATCGGGGTCGGTCACCGAGATCTCGCCCATCGAATCGACGACGCGAGGCAGGTTCGCCGTCGACACGCCGAAGAGACCAGCCATCTCCTCACTCCAGGCACCGCGCCCAATATCGAACAACAGGGTGCGGGAGGCATTTGACGCGTCGGTGACGTGGTCGCGGCCTGCTGACAGGCGCGCCACGAGCCAGCTGTCCACGGTTCCAACCGCTGCGGTCGCCGCGCCGGCGACGTGCTCGAGCGCCCATGCGAGCTTCGTCGCCGTGAAGTAAGGATCGAGCACCAACCCGGTGATCTCACGCACTCGCTCCTGGTGGCCGGCCTTGCGAAGGCGGTCGCACTCGGAGGCGGTACGGCGGTCCTGCCAGACGATCGCCGGGGCCAGCGGCTCCAGCGTGCGGCGGTCCCATACGACCAGAGTCTCGCGCTGGTTGGTGATGCCGACGGCTCGCACGTCTTCAGGCGTGACTCCTGCCGCATGAAGCGCTTCCTTCGCGGTGCTCTGCACCGCAGACCAGATCTCGAGCGGGTCGTGCTCGACCCACCCCGGCTGCGGATAGTGCTGGGTGATCTCGCCATAACCCCTCGCGCGCACCTCGCCGTCCAGGCCGACGACCGCCGCCGTCGCGCCGGTGGTGCCTTCATCCAGGCTCAGCACGACACCGCGCTCAGCCACGGATCCGCCCTGCTATTTGGAAGGCTGCCAGGTCCGGTTCAAGCTGCCGGTTACGTAGCCCTCGAGGTCGGCGGCCACGAACTTGTAGCCCGCCTTGCGCACCGCATCGACCACGCGCTCGCGCTGCGCGACGAGCCGGTCGATTTCCGCCCCGTCCACCTCGATTCGAGCCACGTCGCCGTGATGCCGGACGCGCACCTGCGCGAAACCAAGCGCCTTCACGGCCGCCTCCGCCGCCTCGATCTGGCGCAGCGCCTCCACCGTGACCTGGCTGCCGTGCGGGATGCGCGACGAGAGGCACGCGAATGACGGCTTGTTCCAGTTCGGCAGTCCGATCGCCCGCGCGGCCGCACGGATCTCGGGCTTCGCCATGCCAGCCTCGAGCAGAGGGAACCGGACGCCGCGGCGAATCGCCGCACCATGGCCGGGACGGTGAGCGACCGCATCGTCGGCGGTCGCGCCGTAGGCGAGATGATTCAATCCGAGCTCTCGCTGCACGGGTTCGAGCTTGTCGAAGAGCTCCTCTTTGCAATGAAAGCAGCGATCCGGGTTGTTGCGCGTGTATGCCTCGAGCTCGAGCTCGTCGGTCGAGACCTCGACCAGTCGGGCGCCAAGCGAGCTCGCAAGGGCACGAGCCTCCTCCTGCTCCGATTCCGGATACGCGGGCGAGCTCGCGAGCACTCCCACCGCACCATCGCCGAGCTCATCCAGGGCGAGCTTGAGCAGGAGCGTCGAGTCGACTCCGCCCGAATACGCGACGAGCACCGACCCGAGGTCGCGCACGATCGCACGGGCTCGGTCGAGGCGGGTGGCGTCGTGACGGTCGAGCTGGATGATCACTCCAGCTTGAGAGGTTAGCTCGCCCGGGCTTCGGAAGGCTCCATCGCAGGGGTGCCGCACCACGCTTCGTAGTCGATCAGCGAATCGACGGTCGGGTTCTCGCCGCACAGCGGGCAGGCCTTGTTCTGGCGCAGTTTCAGCTCGCGGAAGGTCATGTCCTCGCCTTCGAACAGGAGGTAGCGGCCGATCATCGGCCGCCCAATGTTGAGCAGGTACTTGATCGTCTCGAACGCCATCATGCTGCCGATGATCCCTGGCAGCACTCCGAACACGCCCGCTTCGGCGCAGCTTTGAACCGATCCAGGCGGCGGCGGCTCCGGGAACAGGCAGCGATAGCAGCCGGTGCCCTTGGCGGAGTCGAACATGGCGAGCCGACCCTCAAACCGGAAGATGCTTCCATGCACGAGCGGCTTGGCCAGGAAGTGGGCCGCGTCGTTGGCCAGGTAGCGCGTCGGGAAGTTGTCGGTGCCGTCGACGATGACGTCGTAAGGGGCGAAGATCCGCATCGCGGTCTCGGAGTTGAGGTGTTCGTTGATCGCGACCACGTCGACATCCGGGTTGAGATTGCGCAGCGTCTCGGCCGCCGACTCGACCTTGGGCCGGCCGATGTCGTCATGGCCGTGGAGCAGCTGGCGCTGGAGGTTGGATGCGTCGACTACGTCGAAGTCGACGATGCCGACCTTTCCCACCCCGGCCGCCGCGAGGTACATAGCCGCCGGCGATCCGAGGCCCCCGGCACCGAGGAGCAGCACGCTCGAGGCGAGCAGCTTGCGCTGGCCGGCCGCGCCGACCTCAGGCAGCATGAAGTGGCGCGCGTAGCGGGCGACTTGATCGGGGGTGAAGCCCTTGGCGGCTGCCATCGTCAATCCAATATACCCAGGGTGCTTCGGCCGTTATTCCTAAACTAGGAAAGGCATGGAGACCGAATACCTAGACGAAGAGCAGGTCATCGCCCTCTACAACAAGGTGCGGACCGGTAAGCGCACCTGGCCGACCGGCATCTGGACCTCGCCCGCGGCCTTGCAGTACGCGGTCACGGTCTTCGATTACTGGATCCACAACGTCATGGGCTGGAAGGGCTGGCCTGACGCGCGCGGGAAGGTGACCCCGGCGCTGCTCGAGGAGCACCGCCTGGCCGACCTGGTCGAGAGCGTGTTCGTCCCAGAGTTCGGCGACGACTGGCTCGACTTCGAGGTCGTGCTCAATGAGAGCATGCGCCTCTCTGAAGATGAGGCGTGGGCGCCCGACGTGGCGGACCGCCAGGAGCGGGTCGAGGGTGCGTTCGAGCATGCCTTCGAGCAGCTGATCGGCTCGCCGAAGCAGCAGCCCAAGCTGCTCCCGACCTATCACCGTTTTCGCAATCACCTCCTGCGCATGTGGAGCGCGTTCCAGGAGGCGCAGGCAGAGCACGACAAGGCTGAGCGCGAATCCGCGGAGCGGTTCTGGGCCCAGCTGCGCCTGGTTCGAAGCACGCGCGCGCAAGCAGCCGAGGCGTGGTCGATCGTCAACTCGGACGACGAGCGTCGCGGCGAGGTGACGATGGTGTGGGGCGAGCCCCATCCTTACTGCCTGGTCGTGCTCGACGACGACATCGAAGTCGGCGGTTGGGAGCAGGTGATCTACCGCCTGGAGCAGGAGATCCTGGTCGAAGAGCCCGGCGTTGTCAGCTACGCCGTCTGGCACAAGGGTTTCGTCGGCGAGTACTACCGCTGCGCGGACTGCGGCGAGCTGCACAGCCAGTTCGACGAGGAGGCGGGCTCCGAGCTGCGGCTGGACGACCTGGAACCCCCCGAAGAGCGCTAGCGGGCTAGTCCACGGCCAGGGTGAAGTTCTTCCCCTCCCAGCCCGTCATGTAGTGCGCGGTCCAGGAGAACTCAGAGCCGGGCGCAAGCCGGTTGGAAGGTATCTCGGCGACCCACACTCCCAGCGTGGTGTCGACCGCTTCGACTTCGCTGAAAGTCTGCCAGCCGTCGAACGTGTAGTGGACGGCGCCGGGTCGTGGGAGCTGCACGCGAAGTCGCCGCCCCGCGACAAGACGCGTGATCTGGTGCTTGTGCGACCACACGAAAGCGGGCTCCTGCACATGGCCTTCGGTGTAGCGCCGCCGTGCCGGCATCACGATGTCCGGGAATCCGGCCAGGGCGATGGTCACGAGCAGCTCGAGGTACTCGGCATGCGCCCAGCCGAGGGGAGTCGCCGAACCGTTTGGACGGCCGAGCTGCAGGCCGCGGCTTGGAATGTCGGCCGCGTCCCAAACCTGTTCGGGAAGCATCAACCCCTGGCCGGCGAAACCCTCGAGCGTTCGGACCAGCTCGGCCGCCGGGAGCCCCATGGAGAAGAAGTGCCGCGCGCGCTCCCCGGTCAGAACGGGCCAGGGCCGTCCACGCCCGCTGCCGTCCCAGGGCGATCCATCGTCGTACTCGCCGTAGAGGTCTCCGACATAGCGCCGCCAGCTCGGGCCCGCCGGCAGGCTGACCTTCAGCGTCGTGTCCACTCCCTGCAGGCTGCGGAGGATTCGCTCGTCCTTCGGCCTGCGCAACCCATACCGCACGAGCTCGAGGAACTCCGGAGCGATCGCGCCTTCGGTCGGTCGGTGATCGGGATCGCCGGCCAGGCGCACGTACTGGCCGGCCGCGGTCGAGCACCAGGTCTCCACCCGATCGTTCCAGTAGTCGGCAACCGCACGCAGGTGACTCGCGGCCACGTGCTCCCCGGCCTCGTGGGCAAATTCAGCAGACACGATGAGGGCGGCGATGCATGCGGCGAGCGTCGAAGGTGAGAGGCCACCGAGGTCCTCCCAGCGGTCGAGCTGGGTGAGCGGTCCCTCGCGGATGATGAATTGCGCCGCAGGCCGGACCATGACCGGATAGGGATCGTGGTCGAGGCAGTTCGCCACCCCCAATCGCCATGCGAGAAGGATCGGTAGG
>JBGQGS010000012.1:0-25521 GCA_041497555.1 Candidatus Dormibacteraceae bacterium
CGTTTACGTGCGCGCGCAGCCGATCACGATCGGCACGGCGATGCTGGAAGAGGTGTCATACGGATGGACTGGTCTCGACGAGATTCGTTATTGAGGCGGCGGCAGCGGGCGGTGGTCCGAAATCGAAGCAGTTCTCCATCCATCCGACCCCACCGAGCGACAGCAGCCCGAACGTTCACGGGACCTCCGTCGCCGGAGTCGTACGAGCCACGCGCGGTATCAAAGCCGTGCTCGCCGCCAGCAAACATACGGCGGTCATCGCCAAGAACGAATAGGTCGGGTTCAGCGTGAACAGCGCGCCGCCGACGAGCGCGCCGAGGATCTGGACGAATGTCTGGACCGTTTGGAAGACGCCCTGCGTGCGCGCCTGGTGTCCGGGCTCGGCGCTCCGACTGACCTCCGCCATCGTGCTGGGCAAGCCTGAGATGGTGAACGCCCCCTCGACCAGTCCAAGGCCAATCAGCCAGGGCACCGAAGCAACGAATGGATATAGGGCAGCAAAGAAAGCCGTGAACAGGAGGGCGACGACAATGAACCTTCGCGCTCCAAAGCGGTCGCCCAGCGCCCCAGCTTGACTGCTCAGGAGCATGGCCGGCAGCGCGAAGGTCACGAATGAAAGTCCGACGGCGAACGTAGAGGCTCCGCGATAGGTCATGTAGAGCGGCCAGATGGTGTCGAAGGTGCCGATCATGTACGACGTTCCGGCACCCAGCAGGATAAGCGGCAAGAGGGTCCGCGCGATGTGAAGGACCCGTACCGGCGCCTCGAGCGTCGGCTCGACACGAACGTTCTGCAGTGTCGCGAGTGCGGCCACCGCGACGAGAGAAACCGCGGCGGCCACCGCGAACACCACGCCGAGGTTGAACAAAGCGATGAATCCACCAATCGCGGGCCCGATCAGCATGCCCGCCATGTTCGTGGACTGCATGAAGCCAAAGACGCGGCCCCGCTCGTTCGGCGCGCTCACCTCCGCAAGCAATCCATTCGCCGCCGGCCAGTACGCACCCTGAGCACCGCCCTGGACGAACCGGACCAAGATGAAGGCCGGCGCGGGCAGCGGGAGCAAGTACGCCAGGAACAGAGCTGCCGTGCCCATCATCGCGGCGAGCATCACCGGCCGGGTGCCGAACCGGTCAGACGCCCAGCCCGCCGGATAACGGATCGCCGCATTCGCCAGGAGTCCCGCGGCGACGACCGCGCCGACGACTGCAGCTGAACCACCTCTTCGGCCGAGAAAAATCGGCAGCAGTGGCAGGAAAAACCACATCCCGATCGCATTCAGGAAGTTGACGGCGTAGAGCGTCCACAGCGTTCGTCGATGCATGCGCATCAGGAATACTGTGGCAGAGCAGTGACCGCGGACCGGATGAAAGAGTTGGACTGGGACGTGATCCCTTCATCGCCTCATCCGGCCCACATGCACATGGCCCTCGATGAGGTGCTGCTCGAGCGCGTGATCGCAGGCCTTCGGCGCCCGACGCTGCGACTTTGGGAATGGATCGAACCCGCGCTCGTCATCGGGTCGCATCAATCGGTGGTCAACGAGGTCGACGTCGTCGCCGCTCGTGAGCTCGGGTTTGTCGTGACGCGACGGATGAGCGGCGGCGGCACGATGCTATGCGAGCCGGGCCAGACGATCACCTACTCGCTCTACCTGCCGGAATCGATCGTCGCCGGCATCACGTTCCGCAAGTCGTACGCGCTGCTCGACGACTGGGCGGTGCGGGCCTTCGTCGGGCTGGGCATCCCTGCTGGCTATCGCGAGATCAACGACATCATCTCCCCACGGGGGAAGATTGCCGGCGCAGCTCAGGCGCGGAGGCGCGGGTTCGTTCTGCACCACACGACGATCGCCCATTCGATGGACGTCGAGCTTCTGCCGCGCCTTATCCGGATCGGGCGCCCAACCGTCGCCGAGGTCGGCGTGCGCAGCGCGAACAAATCGGTGTCGCCGCTCTCCTGGTTCACGAAACTCTCCTGCGCCGAAGTCGCGCGAGACCTGGTGCGGTATTTCTCGAACGAGTTCCGCAGCCGGCCGAGCCACATATCGCCCGCGGAGCTCGAGGCGGCGCACCGCCTGGTCGCCAAGAAGTACGCGACGCCGGCGTGGGTGAACCGGCTGCCTTGACCGCCGGCTGGCGGGACGCTGCGGCAGCGTCCCGCTTCGTCAGAGCTCGGAGATCAGCTGAAGTAGTTGTGCTGCTGGAGGTACGCCAGGGCGACGGCGTCCGCGTCCTGGTGAAGGAGCTCGACCTGCGAGTTCATGGTCACCAGGTCCGCGGTGGTTAGCTGGGCGTCGACGTTGTTCAGAATCGTGGTGACGTCGCTGGTCGCCACCTTCTGGCGGACGATCGGCACAACGTTGTCGGCGTTCTCGAGGTGCTTGTCATCCTGGAGAACCACCAGGCCTAGCTGCCCAAGGTCGGCGTCGCTGCTGAACACCAGGCCGACCTGGATGGTCCCGTTCTTGAATGCCGCTCGGGTCAAAGGACCGTCCGTGTCGAGGGCCTTGAAGTCCTTGAAGTGGATCCCGTAGGTCTTCTCGAGCCCAGGCTGGCAGAACGGCCTGGTCGGGCACTCAGGACCCGCGCCGAGGACGAGCTGGTTGCCGATCGGAGCCAGGTCGGACAGCTTGGTGAGGCTGTACTTCGCCTGCGTCGCCTTGGTCACCGCAAAGGCGTTCTGGTCCACGGCCGCGGACGGATTGAGCGCGACCAGGCCAAGCGGCTGTAGGTGGGTGTTGAGCTTGGCCGTCGTCGCCGTCGGGTCGCCGTTGGCCTCGCCGGCGCTGTTGTTGTAGAACTCGAGCTCCGTCGCGGCGTAGCCCGGGTAGAGGTCGATCTGCCCGCTCTTGATCGCAGGCGCGACCACCTCGCGGGTGCCCAGCAGCAGCTTGTAGTTCACGGTGTAGCCCCCATGCGCCAGGGCCTGCCCGTAGAGCTCGGCGAGGATGCTGCTCTCGGGGAAGTTGAAGCCGGCGACGGTGATCGTGCCCTTGCTCGTCGTTCCCGGCGTGCTCGTGCCACCGCAGGCCGCGGCCACCGTGACCAGGACAGTTAGGGCGGCCAGCAACCACGTAGAGCCTGCTTTCCGGTTCATTGACGCTCCTCCTTCCGTGCGGCGGGGTTTCCGCATCCAACCGCTGGGGTGCCCAGATTCTTCCACCTTGGACACTCAAGCCGTCTTGAAGGTGGCTGCTTTACGGGAAACCGGCGCCTTGAGCAACCGGATCCCACGCGGAACCAAGAGCTTCTCGAGGGCCAGCAGCGACAGCTCGGTGGCCAGCGCCAAAACGGCGACCAGGACGGCTCCGGCGAACAGTTTCGTGTAATCCTGCTGGGCCAGCCCGTCGACGATGTAGCGGCCCAGGCCGCCTCCTGCGATCAGGGCCGCCAGCGCGGCCGTGGCGACCACCTGTACCGCTGAAGTCCTGACACCGGCCATGATCAGCGGTACCGCAAGAGGCAACTCCACGCGCAGCAGCTGGGCCGGCCTGCGGTAGCCCATCCCACGCGCCGCTTCGCGGATATCCGGGTCCACCTCGCGAAGGGCGACATAGCTGTTGGTGACCATCGGCGGGATGGCAAGCGCGGTGAGGGCCAGGATGATCGGCGCGTCGCCGAGGCCGAAGACCTGGAAGGCGATGACCAGGATGCCGAAGGACGGCACGGCGCGCCCGACGTTCGAGATGTTGATCGCGAGATTGCCGAATCGGCCAAAGTGGCCGAGCCCGACTCCGATGGGCAGGGCGATCAACGCTCCGATCGCGACCGACTCGGCCGAGAGCTGGACGTGCTGGGCGAGCCTGACCGGGATCCCGTCCGACCCCTGCCAGTGTGCGGGATTGGTCAGCCACTGCACGAGGCTTTGGAGAATCGTCATGGCGTCAGCCTCCTCGCGACCATGGCACGGCGAGCCGCTGAGCGCCGGCCAGGCTGAGGTCGGCCACCAGAGCAAGAGCGATCGAGAGCACGGTCGCGACCACCAGCGGCGTGTGGAAGCTTTCGATCAGGCCCTTGTAGATGAGCTGGCCCAAACCGCCGAGCCCGATGACCGCGGTGATGGTGACGATGCCGATGGTCGAGACGGTCGCCACGCGAAGCCCGGCGAAGATGGCCGGCAGCGCCAGCGGAAGCTCGATGCGCAGCAGCCGGGCGAGCGGCCGGTAGCCCATGCCGTCCGCGGCGTCGAGGATGTCAGGCGGCACCGACTCGAGGCCGACCAGGACGTTGCGGACGAGGATCAGCACGTTGTACCCGATCAGCGGAATCTCGGCCGTGACCGTGCCGAGACCCGTGTACGGGATGAGCAGCGCGAACATGGCGATCGACGGGATGGTGTAGAAGGCTCCGAAAGCCGTCAGGGCGGGCAGCCGCAGGTTGCTCCAGCGATGCGCGGCGATGCCCAGCGGCAGCGCGATGACAAGCCCGCCGATCAGTGCCGCGCCGGTCAGCGTCACATGCTGCACGAGAGCGGCCAGGATCGTCGGTATATGGGTGGAGAGCCAGTCCCAGTTGATCCAGGGATCGACGATGTCGAGGAATACCCGGCTCGCCATTCGATTACGGTAAGCGACGCGGTGATCCGCTTGGAGAACGTCAGCAAGGAGTTCCCCGGCGGCTCAAATGCCGTGCGCGGCCTGACGCTCGACATCCAGACGGGAAAGACCTGCGTCCTGATCGGCCCTTCGGGCTGCGGCAAGACGACAACTCTGCGGATGATCAACCGGCTCATCGACCCGGACAGCGGCCGGATCCTAGTCGACGGCGAGGACACGCGCGGGATCGAACCCGCGCAGCTGCGGCTGAAGATGGGCTATGTCATCCAGCAGACCGGGCTCTTTCCTCACATGACAGTGGGTGAGAACGTCGGCACGGTGCCGCGGCTTTGGCAGTGGGACAAAGCTCGCATCAAGGCGCGCGTAGAGGAGCTCCTGCAGCTGGTCGGGCTCGACCCAGGCGAATATCGCGACCGCTATCCGCACCAGCTGTCAGGCGGCCAGCGCCAGCGCGTGGGCTTCGCGCGCGCGCTCGGCGCGGACCCGCCCATCCTGCTCATGGACGAACCGTTCGGCGCGGTCGACCGAATCACGCGCGAGCGCTTGCAGACCGAGTTCATCCACATCCAGCGGTCAATGCGCAAGACGGTGGTCTTCGTCACGCATGACATCGACGAGGCCGTCGTGGTTGGGGATCGCATCTGCCTCCTGGAGATGCAGGCGCGGATCGCCCAATACGACACGCCGGAGGCTATCCTGACCCGACCGGCCAGCGCCTACGTGGCTGAGTTTCTCGGCCGCGAGCGGTTGGTGCGTCGAATGTCGGTTGCCACGATCGACCGGCAGTCGCTCGAAAACCCGGCATCGGGCCCGGTCGCTGGCGAGCCGCGCGTTCAGCTGACGAGCACATTGTCCGAAGCCTTCGCGGCAGCGCTTGCGAGCCCGACCGAGCATGTGGCGGTGTACGAGGGTGACCGCTACGTGGGTACCTTCACCGCGACTTCGTTGTTGGAATCGCTGCGGCGCGCGAGCAGTGTTGGAGGTGAGCAGGTTGCCGCAGGAATTTGACGTCGTGTGCCTCGGCGGCGGCGTCGCCGGCGAGGCGATCGCAGGCGGCCTGCAAGGCAGCGGCCTTTCGCTGGCGGTGGTCGAGCGCGAGCTCGTTGGCGGCGAGTGCCCGTACTGGGGTTGCGTCCCGTCGAAGACCCTCTTGCGCTCAGGCGAAACGCTTGAGGAGGCCGGACGTGCCCGCGCCCTCGCCGCCTCGCGGGTGGACTGGGACGTCGACTTCCCTAAGGTCTCGAAGCGGGTGCTTTGGATGGCTCGCGACCTGGATGACACCCGGCCGGCGGCAGCGCTGGAGGCGACGGGCGCCAAGCTCTTCCGCGGCGAGGGCGTGCTGGTGGACCTGCGGACCGTCGAGCTGGGCGGGGAGCAGCTGGTCGCCCGCCGGGCGGTCGTGATCGCCAACGGCAGCACGGCCTCCATCCCCTCCATCCCAGGCCTGGACGCAGTCCAGTACTGGACGAACCGTCAGGCCACTTTGCCACGCGAGCTGCCTGGCAGGCTGGCCGTGCTCGGTGGCGGCGCGGTGGGCATCGAGCTCGGCCAGGCCTTCGCCCGGCTGGGCTCGAAGGTGACGGTGATCGAGGCTGGGCCGCGTTTTCTCGGCCTCGAGGAGCCCGAGGCCGGCGCGGCGCTTCGGCCCCATCTGGAGGCAGACGGCATCACGCTTGTCGTCGGCGATCCATGCGTGGCGGTGGAGCCGCACGGCACCGGCGTGATGGTCAGCCTCAAGTCGGGGGCGATCGTGGAAGCGGACCGACTGCTCGTAGCCACCGGCCGGCGCGCCAACTTCGAAGCCTGGCGCGCAACGGGTCTCACTCAGACAGAACGAGGTTGGCTCAAAGTTGATCCCGAGACCCTCGAATCCCGCGCAGGCGTCTTCGGTGCGGGCGATGTCACCGGGCTCGGCGGCTTCACCCATCTCGCCTACTACCACGGCCAGATCGTGGCTCGGCGATTGCGTGGTGAAAACGCCCGGGCCGATCACACAGCGGTGCCGCGAGTCACGTTCACGGACCCCGAGGTCGCTTCGGTCGGCCTGTCAGAGGCCGCGGCCCGCGACCGCGGCATCGACGTGGTCGTCGCCACCGCCGATCCTGCGGCGTCGGCCCGTGGGTACATCCACGATTTTCACGGCGGGACGCTCAAGCTCGTCGCCGACCGCAAGCGCGGAGTGCTGGTAGGGGGCACCATGGTCACGCCACGGGCTGGAGAGATCCTGGGCGAGCTGGTGCTCGCGGTCAAGGTCGGCACGCCGATGCGCGACCTGGCTGACCTCATACACCCATTTCCGGCGTTCAACCGCGTGCTTGGAGCGGTGCTCGGAGAGCTCGCTTCGAAGTTGGCCTAGGCGATACCTGCAGGGTTCTGCAGCTCGTAGTCGGCGACAAGACGCCTGGGAGCAGTTCGCTTCCAGGCATTCGCTACGAGTCGTTGGGCGAGCTCCGCTCCGACGCCGTGCAGCCTGACCCTGACCCAGCCGAACCGGCCCGTGTATGCGGAAACAGCGAAGGTCATGGGATCCATGGCAATCAGCCCCGACTGGTCATCGAGCGAAGCTTTGACTGACACGAACTCGCCGTCGGGCGAGCCCATGGCAAAGATGCGCTCACGGACGCGGAAGGTCGCCTCGCCCCACGTCTCCCGTTCCTCGGCCTCGGGCAGCGAAAGGCACAGGCGGCGGAAGTCCTTGAACCTCAAGGCGCAACAACCTCGAAGGTGAGCCGGGCCTTCAACCTCGTCAGCGCGGCGATCACGGGCGCTCCGAGAGCCAACACCATCACGACGTTGCCGACCGCGCGGAACGTGTCGTAGGCGAGAGAGGTGAGCAGATAGAAGCGCGCGAAATGAATCAGGGCGGTGACGGGGGCCATCCCTGGCTCCCACCCGAGCGTCGGGTTGCCGCGATAGACAGGGACCCAATCGGTGATGTCGAGCAGGGCTCCGAACACCCAGCCCATGATCGCACCGGCAGCGGCCAGGACGATGAGGTCACGCCAACCGGGTGGCCGGTGGCGCCAGTGGCCCGCCAGTCCCGCAGCGACGCCCACCCAGCCGAGTGCGAATACCTGGTATGGCACCCACGGACCCACTCCTCCGCCCGCGATGGCGGAGACCAGGATGGAGAGAGCTCCGGCCAGGAATCCGAACGAAGTGCCGAAGACGTAGCCGGCGCACAGCACAAGGAAGTAGATCGGGTTGAAGCCACCGATCCCCTCGATCACCGCAAGGCGCAGCGCGGTGTCGATCGCGGCGATTGCCGCTAGAAGCGCGACGGCGCGGGAATCGAGCTCGCGGGTGCCGGCCTCGACGAGGAGCAAGCCCGCGACGCAGCCGATCGTGAGTGCCCACGCGGGCGTGTTGGCCGGCAGCCCGGTGCCGATGAACGGCCAGCAGAAGAGGACGAGCCCCACCAGCGAGACCAGGCCAACCGGTGTTGCACGCCTCAAGTTCATGCGGTCACCGCCTGCGGCTCCACCTCGGTCACCCTGCCGCCCGACACCCGCAGCACTCGATCGGCCAGCTGCGCTCTCAGGTCGGCGTCGTGGGTGGCGAGGACGATGGCCGAGCCACGGTCGCGAAGCCGCGACACCAGTGAAACCAGCGCCTTGCGAGCGGCGGCGTCCATCCCTCGCGTCGGCTCGTCGAGCAAAACCAGGTCGGGCTGGCCGGGCAGCACCGCGGCCAGTGCGGCTCGCTGTCGTTCGCCGCACGACAGGTCGCGTGGATAGCGACCGGCCGCTGCCATCAGGCCGAGCTCCTGGAGGATGACTTCTGCCGGCTCCGATTCGTTGGCTCGCTCGAGGGTCAGGTTCACCTCCGAACGCAAAGTTGGGCGGTGCAGGAGGGCGGTCGGGTTCTGCGGCAGGTAGGCAATGCGACCGGGCCGCCGCTCGACTCTCCCGGCGATCGGTGAGAGAGCGCCGGCGATAAGCCGAAGCAGCGTGGTCTTGCCGCCACCGTTGGGACCGCAAAGGGCGACCACCTCGCCTCGACGACCCGCCACGTCAACAGCGTCCAGGACGACGCGCCCACTGAAGCCGGCGGTGACGACGGCCAGCGACCACGCGACCGGACCGGCGCGCGATCGCGGAGCAGGGGCAACGGCAGGGCTGGGCAAGATTGAGAGGGAGGGTGGCGTGGTTCTCGCTCGCCCATCTTCGACGATCACCAAAGCGCCCGCGACGGGCAGCAGGCGCTCCAGCCGGTGCTCGGCGATGACGGCTGCACGACCCTGCTCGACGAGGCTCATGACCGCCTCCAGCACCATCGCCGCGCCTTCGGGGTCCAGCTGCGAGGTGGGTTCGTCGAGGACCACCAGGCGCGGCCGCATCGCGAGCGCTGATGCAAGCGCGACCCGCTGGCGCTCGCCACCGCTCAAGGTCCGCACTCTGCGTCCCGCCAGGTGTGCCACGCCAGCCGTGTGAAGCGCTTCTTCGACTCGGTCCTCCATCTCTTTCGGCGGCAGCCCGATGTTTTCCAAACCAAAGGCCACCTCGCGGTCGACAACGTCATAGACCGTCTGCAGCTCAGGATCCTGGAAGACAAAGCCGACGCTTCGGGCCAGCAGTCGAGTGGGCGTCTCGATCACATCACGGCCCTCGACCTCAGCGGTTCCTGCGATGCGGCCGCCATGGAAATGAGGCACCAGACCGTTCAAGACACGCAGCAGGGTCGACTTTCCGCCGCCAGAAGGTCCGGCGATGACCGTGAGACCTTCCTCGATCAGCAGGCTCACATCGCGCAGGGCGTGCTCACTCGCCCCCGGGTACCAGTACGAAAGGTGGCTTAAGCGCGCGATCGCCATGTCACGACCGGCGCAAACAGGAGGAGGCATGCCGCGAGCGGAGCGATGCCGACCGCGGGCAGGGCAAGCGTCGGATACGGATACCAGTCGGCTGCCAAGCCGGACGCATGGGCCGCGATGAACGTAATCACAGCCGCCGCCGAGGCGACCACCACCATCCAGTCGGACCTCCGCAGCGGCGATGACCTGAGGGAGGTCCGCGGCCCGGAGCCAAAGCCCCTGGCCTCCATCGATTCGGCCAGCTGGATGGAGCCTTCGACGCTGGTGAGCACGACCGGGACGATGACTTCTGCCCAAGAGCGCGGGCCCCGTGGACGCCACCCCCGTAGGCGCTGGGCCTCGCTCACCTGCACGAAGGAAGACGTGACCGAGGGCACCAGGTTGAGCGAGGCGGCGATCGCCGCGCCCGTTCGTGAGAGCGCACCCGGCAGCGCGTCCATGACTTCGTGCGATGCCAGCATCAACGAGAAAGGCGCTGCCGCCACGATCGCCGCTCCGACGGTGAGGCCGCCCGACAGGCCTGCGGCCAGCGCCTCGAGTGTGTACATGCCTCCGATCCCAGGGATCTCGACCGGTAGCTGGAACAGCACGGTGGTGCCGAGGTGAGCTGATACGAAGTTCAAAAGGGTTGCGAACGCGGCGATGAGCACGACGCCGGTGAGCAGGCCCCGCATTCGATGAAGGCCGGCGCCGGCGGCCAGCGCGGCAATCGCGGCCGCCAGCACCATGGCCTTGTAAGCGGGGTTGGTCGTGAACAGGACGATGAACAGGCATGCGGCGGACCAGGCCGCAACCGCCCGGGCGTTCAACGGTTTCGTTACTCCTTGGCCGGAGGCGGCGGAGCCGGGGAGGGGTCTGACGACTGGACGTAGTGCCAGCCGAGCGCGTCCTTATCGTGCAGGACCGCTTGCGTGTAACCGTTTTGAGCGGTGGCCCACTGACCGCCCGACTCGATGAACAGCGCCCAGTACGGCTGGTTCTGCGGAAAGCACTGGGTGTACTGCTGGGGCTCGTTGTCGACCTGGCACACGGCGGAGCCGAAGCTGAACGTTTGGGCCTGGTACTGAATGCCCGACTTGTCCATCAACGTCTGGCCGTCGATGGCGTCAGTGCTGAAACCCACGCACTTCTGCACGGTGGTTCCGGACAGATGCTCGATCACCACGTACGCGTGGTGCGGCGCCGACGCGTTGATACACGAGCTGGTTGGCGATGGGCTCGCCGCTGCCGGCGAACCGCCGCACGCCGCAATCGCGCCGATGAAAGTGAGGGCCAGTGTCGCGCTGGTCCCGATCAGGTGCTTCCGCACAGCGTTTCCTCCAGGCGGTCAGCCTTTCCCGAACGCGCCGCTGAAAGCTGACCGCCAGGAGCTTCCGTGCCGTTGCGCGCGGACGGGTTTTGCTTGTGGGCGTTCAGGTCTCCTGGCTCGCGGATCGCCGCCTCAGTCCGCCTTCCCGAGGTCCTTTCGGACTCAGTGGCTTTCTTCGGACGGAGGCTCCCCGCTCACAGTTGCGCGACAGCTCCGGACTCGCACCGGATTCCCTTGATGCCCTGCCGAATCTTAGCCGTTTGAGCCGGACTGGTCGGCTTTCGTCAGCCTGAGATATGCGGGCTCCCGCGTGATGGGCATGGCGAAGGCGAAACGGTCTGGGATGAGCGCCAATTCGAGGTCGGTGGGCGGGAATCCAGGCCACGTTCCACTCATCGCGTGTGCGTATCGCTCGCTGTTGCGCAGGGGCTCCAGCAATCGATGCGCGTCCGGCTTCTCACCGCGAATGATCGCTTCCATGTAGAGCGCGCACGCGTGGTCTTCGGGATGGTCTGCAGAAGCGATCAGGGTCAGCTGGGCCGGCCGCCTTAACAGGCAGGCTTGTATGGTCGCGCGAGCCACGACCAGACTGGCCGCGAAGATGTCGACTCCTGGTCGGACCGCAGCGGCAACGGGTGTCCCGGCGGTGGAGCGCTGGACGAGGACCTTGCCCTTCAGGTCGGCCGCGCTGATCTGCGTTGGCGAGTTGCTGATGGCGATGCCGGGCAGCGGCAGCGCGTTCTCCTCCGCCGACAGGAGCGCGCCGGGGATGCTCGCCGCCAGGGCGCGAGCCTCGTCCGTCGTCGTGACCAGTAGGCACTCGCGGGCGCCGCCTGCGAGAGCGTAAGCGCTGACGCTGAATGATCGGAGGACGTCGATGACGACCGCGACGCCGCGTGCCTGGCGGGCACCTTCGATGCCGGTCGCGTGGATGACTTCCACTTGTAGATCGTGAGGCCTGTTGCTGGCCGCGAGCATGATATCTGGCGACAGTGTCAGCTCCGGGCGAGTCGCGTCGTCCTTTCGGCTTCGAGCAGATCGCGGACTGCGGATCGATGCGCGTCGTGGCTTTGCGGCTCGACCCGGGCCAGAACGTCCCGCAGCATCGCAACGCTATCCCGGTCGCGCTCATCGTGACGGAGGGGCGGCTGCATTTCGACGACGGCGCCAGATCAGGCGAGGTCGGCGCCGGTGAGATGCTCCTGATCAACCCGGGCGAGCGGCACACATATCGCACCGACGTCGGCACGTCCGCCTACCTGGTGTTCGCTGGACTGCCGGGTGTCCGCAGCCGGACGTGGAGTCTGCGGCGCAAGGGCTGACCCAGCGCCAGTGCCCCGCTAGGGCGCGTTCCAGAGGGCGATGAGCCTGTGGCCGTCATCGCGAAGCACGCTTAGCGTCGCCACGTCCAGCATCAGGCCCGAGGCGACGCTGATGTCCGCGCGGATCCACGCAGCACCTACCGCGCGGAGGATGTGCCCGTGGGCGAAGGCGAGCACCCGGTCTCCCGACTCGCTCGCGAGCGCGATGAAGTCCTGCGCCCGCGAGTAGATCTGGCTGGGGGTTTCGCCGCCAGGACACCCGTCCGTGTAGACCTCCCAGCTTGGATTCGATTCGTGGATCTGCTTGGAGGTCAAGCCTTCGTAGTCTCCATAGTCGACCTCCTTCAAGAGGTCCGTGATCCGTGGGCTCGGGAACCCGGCGAGCTCCGCGGTCCGCCGCGCGCGGTGCATCGGGCTCGAATAGACGGTGTCGAAATGAAGCGATGACAGCCGCGGACCTAGCAGCGCTGCCCTTGCCTCGCCTGGCACCGTGAGGGGCGGGTCGGTGCTGCCGGTGTGGCGGCCGCTGGCGCTCCACTCGGTCTCGCCGTGGCGGGCGAGGTAGACCTCGAACGTCAGGCCGGCTTGCCCATCATCTCGGGGCGGCCTGAGCGCAGCGATCGGCTGGCGCTTTCGATGACGGCGCCGGCTCGGACCCGCTGGCCCGGCCGCACGCAGACAAGGCCGACCGCAGCCTGGCCACCCTGCTGCTTGAGCGCCTCGTTGACGGCAGTGAGCACTCGATTCGCGGCGTGGGCTGTTCCGGCCACGTCGGTGTCGGGAAGGATCGCAAGGAGCTGCGGAGGGGTCCGCCCGAGAACGCCCGGGGTGTCGACGTCGCGCACCGTCCCCGCGAGGGCCGCGGCCATGAGCTTCAGAGCCTCTTCCGCCGAGCCGGTGCCATTGGCCTCGATCAACAGGACGCCAAGGTTGCGTTGGTAGCGGTGTGCGCGCGCAAGCTCGTCCTCGAGCACCGGGCGAACGAAGCGATCGTTGAAGAGGCCCGTGGTGCGGTCGACGATGTGAAGCGGCTCCGCCTGCGGGTCGTCCGTTTTGACGCCGCAAGACGGACAGAACACGGCGCCGTGGGGCAGAGGCGATCCGCAAGCCTGGCAGGTCTGCCCCTCCGGCCGGCGGCGCAGGAAGTCGCCAATCGGCATTCGGTAAAGGGTATCAGTCAAGTGAAAGCGCGCCCGGCGCCGGGCCAGCACCGCGGTCCAACGTGATCGGCTTGCTTCTTAACATGCTGGGTTGACCTCGTGTCGTTCGGACCATAGGTTTAGCGCAGGAGTGCCGGTTGGGGGAGGGACCGGGGAAGTAGGGAGGGCCCGCCAGAGGTATGCGAGTTTCGGTCAGCCCACCGCGGCGGCAACAGTTGTCAGCCAACTCTCCGCCCAATCGGATACGGCAGCCAGCACGGGATCGAGGGCTCCTCCGCGCGCCGTCAATCGATAGCTCACGCGGACCGGCGGCCCCGGGTCGACGAGCCTCTCCACGATGCCTTCAGTCTCGAGCTCTCGCAGCCGCTCCGTCAGAACGCGGTCGCTGATTCCCGGTATCCCCGCCAGCAGCTGGTTGAAACGAGCAGGCCCAGGAAGCAGCGCTTTGACGACCGCCCCGGTCCAGCGCTTCCCAATCAGCTCAATCGCGCGCTGAAAGGCCGCGCTGTAGTCGAGACCCCCTCCGACCATGGGGAGTGATTCTATGCGCTATCGGAGGTCTTCGAAAGCAGGGGTCGGCGGTTTTCCACAAGAAATTTTTCGGTCCTCGATTTTTGGGTCTGGGATAGTGGTCCCTGATGGACGTAGCTGGCAGGGTAATCGTCATCACCGGCGGAGCGAGAGGCATCGGTCGCGCCCTGGCGAACCGGTTTGCTCAGTCGCGGCCCGAGGCGGTCATCGTTGCGGATGTCGATCTCCATGGCGCTTCTGCGGTCGCCGACGAGATCGGCGGCACCGCGGTTCAGTGCGACGTTTCCCGCGAGAACGACGTGAAGCAGCTCATCGATCGGGTGGAGGCACAGCACGGTCGGATCGACATCTTCTGCTCCAACGCCGGCATCGCAGTCGGCGGTGGCCCCGAGGCGCCCAACGATCAATGGCAGCGTATCTGGGATGTGAACCTGATGAGCCACGTCTTCGTCGCGCGCCACGCGCTGCCCGGAATGCTGAATCGAAAGGAGGGATACATACTGGGCACTGTTTCAGCCGCCGGCCTGCTCAACCATGTTTTCGCAGCCCCCTACGGCGTCACCAAGGCAGCGGCCCTTTCGCTCTTCGAGTGGCTGTCGATCGCACACGGCGCACAGGGCATCCGGGTTTCCTGCCTGTGTCCGCAGGGTGTGAAGACCGACATGCTGGCTGCTGAGCGCCGGCTGGGCCTCGAATTCCTGACGGCGAACGCGCTAGAGCCTGAAGCCGTCGCCGAAATCGTCCTGCAAGGCATTCACGACGAAAGGTTTCTGATCCTCCCGCATCCTGAGGTGGCCGAGTACTTTCGTCGCAAGGCGGAAGACTACGACCGCTGGCTCAAGGGCATGAGGAGGCTTCGGGCCAACATCATTTCTGCCTCTCGCTGAGTGCGCTGGCTCTCACTGATCGCGGGCATCGCCCTGGTGGCCATCGCGTTCGGGGCCGCAACTCGAGTCGCGGACACGCGCGAAGGGCTGATCGCAGAGGTGATCACCCTGCTGGCGGGCCTGGTTGGGATAAGCCTGGTTCTTTATGGCCTGTTCACAGGCGCCCGTCCGACCACGCGGCCGGCCCTCCCACGATCGCCAGCGCCGACTCGACCGCCATCCGCCAGGGAGTTCGCCGCCGGGGCGTCAGGTCTTGCGGTGGCAGCCTTCCTGGTCGGCGGGCTGGGGATCACGGCAGGCTGGCAGTGGGCGGCGTTGGGCTCGGTGCTGCTGCTGCCGATGATCGTTGGCAGCACTTTTCTCTGCGCTCGATTCCTCCGCGCGCGCTAGGTCTTCCGACCCAGGTTCCGAAGAAGAAGGACCACGCCGGCCAAGATCAAAGCGAGCGGCCACACGACTGCCCAATCGACAAATCCCGCGTTGTTGGCCAGGACTATGACTCCGATCGCAACCAGCACCGCACCGAGCAAGAGCGACTGGTTGTGCGCGGGAACCGGGGCCCCTGACTGCGTTGGACCACCGGTCGCACTCTCTGCCGATATAGGAGGCGAGGTCGGCGCACCGCCCGGGATCGGCGTCGCGCTGCCGAACTGCGCGCGTACCTCCGCCCATATGCGGTGCAGGTCAGCGGTTATCGAGTCAAAGCCGGACCGACGGGCAACCTGGCCATCGAGCGCCTCTGGCATGACCAGCCACAGGACGACGTACAGAATGATGCCGATGCCCTGGCCGAAGGCCAGCAGCACGAATGCGATACGTACCCACAACGCGTCAACGTGAAAGCCTGCGGCCAACCCTGAGCAGACCCCACCGAGAATCCGATCCGAGCCGCGATGAAACCTTGTGTCGGTCGCCGGGTGCATTTTTCATGCCCATTACTAGCAGACGGCGGTGTCAAGCGCTCATAGCGAGGATCTCTCCGACCAGGTACAGCGACCCGCAAACGAGAACGTTGCCGTTCGACCCCGCCAGCTCGCGGGCGCGCTCCAGCGCCTCCGCAGCCGGCCGGATGGCGCGGCCGCGAGCGCCGTACGCGGAGGCCAGGACATCGGCTGACACGGCGTGACCGGCGGCGCTCGCCGGCTCGGTGAACACGACTGCGTCAGGGTTCAAGGTTCGCAGCGCACCGAGAAGCTGAAGGTGGTCCCGCTCGCGGAGCATGGCGAAGACCGCGACCAACCGCTCGGTGTCAATCAGCCGTCGAAGGGCCGCACCTGCCTTCATCATCGCGGCAGGATTGTGGCCGCCATCCAGGATGACCCTTGGCCGGCTCGCAATCACCTGGAGCCGTCCTGGCCAGCGCGTGGACTGGAGTCCCTTGCGGACGTCATCGTCCGTGATTTCGTCCAACACGTGCGCGGCAGCGACTGCGAGGGCGGCATTGGCCGGTTGATACTCGCCAACCAGAGGCAGTGTCACGTCGGTGTGCTCGAAGCCCGGTCCGGTCACGTTCAGGACGTGGCCGTCCCATCCGCGCCATGTCGACTCGACGTGAATGTCTCGCCCAAGTACCCAGACAGTCGAGACCGCCCTGTGTGCTTGTTCCTCCACGATTGCAAGGGCCGAGCCTTCGCAGCCGGTGACGACATGGTTGTGTGGCTTGATGATCGCCGCCTTTTCGTGAGCGATCTGCTCGATGGTGTCACCAAGGTATTTCTGGTGGTCGAGGTCGACGTTGGTGATCACCGCCACGCCGAGATCCAGCACGTTGGTGGCGTCGAGCCTGCCCCCAAGCCCGACCTCGCAGACCAACCTGTCGATCCGCGGAGCCAGGTAGGCGAGCGCCATCGCGGTTAGCATTTCGAACTCGGTCGCCTGGCCGATCTCGGCAGCGACGCTGTCGAACGTCGGGATCAAAGCCTCGAGTGTCTCGACGAATTCCGTCTCCGTGATCGGCCTGCGGTTGAGCTCGATACGTTCGGTGTAGGAGATCAGGTGCGGCTTGGGCATGAACCCGACGTTGTGCCCAGCCGCCTGAAGAACCGCGGCCATGAAGGCGCCGGTCGAACCCTTTCCGTTGGTGCCTGCGATCAGCGCTCCTTTTAGCCCGCGGTCCGGACTGCCCATCCGATCGAGGATCGCACGCGTCCTTTCAGTGCCGAGCTTCATGCCGAAGCGACCCTGTTTCGAGATGTAGGAGAGCGCCTCCTCGTAGGTCAAAGGGGCTTGCGGCGGACCTCCGCCTCGAAGGTGTTCTTGATCAGCATCGCACGCGTCATCGGTCCCACGCCGCCCGGGTTCGGGGTCAGCCAACCCGCCACCTCATCGACGCCGGGGCCGAAGTCACCCACCTGACGACCATCTGACCAGTTGGTGCTTACATCCACGACGGACGCACCCGGTTTGACCATTTCCCTGGTGATCAGGTTTGCCTTCCCCGCCGCCGCGACCAGGATGTCGGCGATCTTGGTGTGGCTGGCCAGGTCTTTGGTTCGGCTGTGGCAAACGGTCACTGTGGCGTTGCGCCTCAAGAGCAGCAGCGCGGTGGGTTTCCCGACGAGGTTGCTCCGACCGACCACGACGGCGTTCGCTCCATCGATCCTCACGCCCGAGCGTTCGAGCAACTCGATGATTCCTGCAGGCGTGCACGGCTCCACGCCTCCAGGGAATCCGAGCGCGACCATGCCTGCGTTGATCGGATGGAAGCCGTCGACGTCCTTCACGGGGTCAAGCGCCAGGACGACCCGGCTCATGTCAATTTGCTTGGGGGCTGGCTGCTGGACTAGGATCGCGCTGACGCTTTCGTCTGAGTTCAGGCGACCGACCAGACCTAGCAGCTCGTCGGTCGTCGTGTGCGCCGGCAGGCGGTGATCCTCCGAGTCAATGCCGACCTGCTTCGCGTTTTTTTGCTTCAGGGCAACGTACTGCGAAGAGGCCGGGTCATCACCCACTAGCACGGTGGCGAGCTTCGGCCGTGAACCGCCGGCAGATACCCGCGCCGCTACAGCCTGAGCAATCTCTTCGAAGATCTGCTTGGCGACGGCTTTCCCATCGAGGACGCGTGCGGTCACCGGCTAATTGTCGCGGGTGGTTTTCGGAAGCGTGCGCTACCCGGCCTCAGCCGAGATCAAGCTCCTTGCGTGCCGCGTCGGCGACCACGCGCATGACCTCGCGAAGGTCGGCGCCCGTATCGCGCGAGATTTGCCGGCAGTCCTCGAATTCGGGTACCACGTCAACCGCCTTGCCCCCGACCTCCTTGACCTTTACACGGGCACGGCCGAGATGGGTCTGAACCTCGATGATCCTTCTCTGCGCGGTCACCCGCTGAGCGGTGCTCACCCGCACGCCCAGGGTCGTGGAGTGCCGAAGCAGGTGGTCAGCCAGCCGCGCCGCCAGTTCCGGAGCCGACATGACCGTGATGAGATGCCCGGCTCGACCCTTTTTCATCAGAGCCGGAGTCACGCTGACATCCAGTGCCCCCGCGGCCATGAGGTCCTCGCACAATGCCGCAACAAGGTTTGGCGCCATGTCATCGAGGTTGGTCTCGACGAGGGTTACACCGCTCTTGCTCTCGATCTTCTCGCCGATCCAGACCGCGAGCGCGTTTCCCGGAGACTCGCGCGCACCGATTCCATATCCGACCGAGCGCAGAGACATCGCGGGGCGCTCGAACGTAGCGCTTACGGCCAGGATCGCAGCGCCGGTGGGGGTGACGAGCTCACGCATCTCGTCAGTCGCCTCGAAGACAGCGCCCGTGCCCTCGAGGACGCGGACACTGGCGGGCGCGGGGAGGGGCATGTCTTTCGTTCGACCGCGAGGCGCCGGCAGCGCTGACGAGTAGACCTGCTCAACGTTCAGACCGTGGAGCAGCCAGAAGGCGCCCATCAGGTCGACAAGAGTGTCGGCGCCCCCAAGCTCATGTAGATGCAGCCGGTCCTCGGGTATTCCATGCAGTCTCGACTCGGCATCCGAAAGACGGTTGATGGCATTCAGGACAGGCGTCTTGACACGGTCAGGCGCCTCTGCACCCTCGACGACTGCCCGCAGTGCCGGCACGGTCCTCTTGACCCGATCGACTGTCTCGACGACGACGCGCGTCCCACCGACGTGGCCGCGGGTTTCGTGACGGACCTCGATATTGACCTCGTCGCCAAGCCGAAGAGCTTCGACCGCTGCATCGAGCAGAGCTCGGTCGGCTCCTGAGTCGATCAGCGCGCCGAGGGTCATGTCGCCAGAGATGCCGGCGAAGCAATCGAAGTACGCGATGGTCATGCGCGCGTCCTGGTGATGCGGACGGCCGCTGCATCGATGGGCTGCATGCTTTCAGGCCGCTTGGCGATTCGCACAGAGACCCCACCAACTCTTGGAAGCTGCAGCACGCGTTCGGCGATCCGGCCGGCCAGAGTCTCGAGGAGTTTTTGCGATTCGCCCTCGATGACCTCCCTGGCAATCGCGCGGACACGCGTGTAATCGACCGTGTCCTCGATTCGGTCGGTCGTTCCCGGCTCGCTCAGGTCGCAATCGACGTCGATGTCCACCTTGAACTCTTGCGGGCGCGCGCGCTCCGCGGGCCGCACGCCGTGCCGGCCCTGAAAAGACATGCCTTCCAGAAGAATGCGGTCCATGCCCCAATTGTGGGGTCAAGATGCGGTTGGAATCCCGCCTTCGCAATAGACTGGCCACCGTGCTTCACACGAGAGTTGAAGTCCGGCCCGCCACGGCCGACGACCTGGGGGCCGTCAACAACATCTACAACCAGTACGTCGTTGAGACCCACTACACATTCGACACCGAACCCATGACTATGGAAGCGCGGCGGGAGTGGTTTACGCACTACGGCACCACCGGGCGACACCGCCTCTTGGTCGCGGCTTCCGAGGGTCGAGTGATCGGTTATGCGTGCAGCAGCCGCTTCCGGCCGAAACCGGGGTACGAGACCTCCGTCGAGACCAGCATCTACCTAGCGCGCGAGTCTGTCGGTCGCGGCACCGGCTCGCGCCTCTACGAAGAGCTCTTCAAGACGCTCCAGAGCGAGGACGTACACAGGGCTTATGCAGGGGTCGCCCTGCCGAACCCGGCCTCGGTCGCACTGCATGAGCGTTTCGGCTTCAAGCGGGTTGCCCACTACACCGAGCAGGGCCGCAAATTCGAGCGCTATTGGGATGTCGCCTGGTACGAAAGGCCGATCGGCAGCGAACCCAAGGGTTGAATCGACGACTGATTGGGTCGTGGGAATCGATCGGGCAGACAAGCGGTTGAGACGTAGGTATGAGTGAATCGCGCACTAATCCGTGGCTGGTGCTCGTGGTTTTGACCACGGGATTTTTCATGATCCTGCTGGACACCACGATCGTGAACGTGGCGATTCCCGCGATGAGCGCCGGGCTCAACACCACGCTCGACCAGATCCTGTGGGTGCTGAACGCCTACATCCTCGTGTACGCGGTGCTGCTAATCACCGCGGGCAGGTTGGGCGATCTGTACGGTCAACGCACCCTGTTCGCTATCGGCCTTTTCGTCTTCACCTTGGCGTCGGCGCTTTGCGGCCTTTCCCAGAACGTCACCGAGCTCATTGCAGCTCGCATCCTCCAGGGCGTAGGCGGGGCGCTGCTGACGCCCCAAACGCTTTCCATCATCACCTCTCTTTTCCCGCCGGAACGGCGCGGCGCCGCCTTCGGCATCTGGGGCGCTGTCGCCGGCCTGGCTACAGTGGCAGGACCCACAACCGGCGGCGCCATCATCACCTACATCGACTGGCGCTGGATCTTCTTCATCAACGTCCCGATCGGGATCGCCGCCCTGTTTGCGACCTTCCTCGTCATCCCCGACATCCGGCCCGGCCGTCATCACGGTTGGGACGTCGTCGGCATCATTCTCGCGACGGCGGGTTTGTTTGGCGTTGTGTTCGGCCTGATCGAAGGCCAGCGATACAACTGGGGAGAGATTGCCTCCTACGGCGTCACGATTCCCGAGGTCATCGTTGCTGGCGTGGTCCTCATAGTCATCTTCATCATCTGGGAACGATTCCAGTCCGAGCCGCTGGTTCCGCTTTCGCTGTTCGAGGAACGGAATTTCGCGGTTGCCAACTGGATCGCTGCAGCCATTAGCTTCGGCATGCTCAGCCTGTTCCTGCCGCTCACGATCTACTTGCAGTCGGTGCGCGGTTTCTCCGCGTTGGCCGCCGGGCTGACCCTGGCCCCGATGTCGTTGACCTCGATGGTGACCGCTCCTTTCGCGGGGCGCTTCGCCGACCGAATCGGAGGCAAATACATCCTCACTGCGGGCATCTCGCTGTTCACCATCGGTGTCGCGTCCCTGACGTACGTCGCCGGTCCCGACTCGACCTGGCTAACGTTCCTCCTACCCGCGATCATCGCCGGCGCCGGAATGGGAATGACGTTCGCCCCGATGACTACGGTTGCCATGCGCAACATCTCTCCGCGAGTCGCAGGTGCGGCCTCTGGCGTGTTGAACACAACGCGCCAGCTCGGGGCGGCAATTGGAAGCGCAGTGGTCGGCGCCATCCTGCAGAACCATCTGGCCACGACCCTGCACGACCAGGCCGTCAGCCATGCGGCGTCACTCCCGGCGGCCTTTAGGGCTCAGTTTGTCGCCGCGTTCAGCTCGGTCGCCTCCAATGGCTTTGAGATCGGCACGGGGCAGAGCGGCGCCAAGCTGCCTCCCGGCCTGCCGCCCGCCGTGGCGCAGCAGATCACGACGCTGGCACATGATGTCTTTGTCAGCGCTTTCATCGAGGCCATGAAATCAACTCTGGTCGTGCCCATCGCCTTCCTCGGATTTACGGTGCTCACCACGCTCTTGATCAAAAGGCGGCCCGCTGCTCAGCGGGAGGAGCCTGCTCGGGAAGAGGTCCGCGCCGCAGCCGGTTAGGGCATTGGCCAACCGGTCACCCTCAGGTCAGAGGCGGCCGCCTGAAAGAAGCTTCAGGACTGACAACAGCACCGCGGCGCCGATGAACGCCACGATGATGCTTCCCCAGAAACCTACCGTTCCACCCGCGTTGAACAGAGCTCCGAGCAGGTATCCACCGATGATCGCACCTGCCACACCGACGACGATGTCGGCGATGCATCCGAACCCGCGGCCCGCCACAACCCGGGAGGCGATGGCACCCGCGATGAGGCCGACGATGATCCATGAGATCCAGGATCCAGGGTCGAGGTTAAGTCGCGAAGCCAGCACTGCGGCGGCGACGATCACGATCTATTCAGCCAATCGGCAATCAACTGGAAGACCTCCTCGCTGTCTCGGTCGTTGAACGGCTCGTGATATCGCCCCTCGAGCAGGTGAAGCGTGCTCAGCGAAGCCGTTTTCTCGTGCAGCGACCGGCTGCCTTCCGGATCGATAAGTGCGTCGTCTGTGCCCGCGAGAATCAGGAACGGGATCTTGATCTGACCGGCACGCTCAAGGATGTCCGTCGCTGCGCTCTGCCACTCGAAAAACATCCGGCTCGAGATTCTTCGGTGCACCAGGGGATCGGTCCGGTAAGCCTCGACCACCTCTGGAAGGCGTGAAACAGTCTTCGGATCGATCCCGTTGTCCATGGCGAGCCGGGGGGCGATGTTCAAAGCGATGCGGCCCAGCGTGAGCTTCCATGCAGGCGCGTTCAGCTTGAGCTTGAGTGCTGGGCTCGAGACGACAAAGCGCCTGGTGTTCGGCAGCTTGCCGGCGAGCATCGTGCTCAGCAGAGCCGCCCCGCCGTACGAATGACCGACCGGCACAACTTCTGCGCCGGCGATAGCCTCGACGTGCCGGACAAACGCCGACACATCGTCGATCCATTGCGACCAGGAATCGACATGGCCACGCTGGCCGGGACTCTTGCCATGACCGCGCAGGTCGAGCGCGTAGGTGCTCATGCCGTGCTTGGCCATGCCGTCCGCGAACCGGGCGTAGCGGCCGGCGTGCTCGCCGAGCCCGTGCACAGCGGCGAGCGCGATGGTGCCAGCCCTTGGCCAAGCGCGATAGGCGAGCCTTGTCCCGTCTGCCGATTCGATTGAGCCGGCGCTGGCCAGAACGCTCTCAGGCGCCAAGGTGCCCGAAGCCTCTGAGAATTTTGAGCGCCTCCTGCTCTGCTTCCATCAAAGTCGGGGCATAAGCGCGGATTCCGCAGAGCGCGTAAGCCCATTCCGGGCTGGGCGGGCCCTGCGAGTGAAGTCGAAACGTCGGTGGATAGAAGAAGATGCGCTCGCCCTCGACCTTCTTGATCACCGGTCGCTTGGCGAGCACGTCCTCGAGCGCTTGCCCCGTCGGCAGACGGCCCGATTGAAACTCCAACCGGCGGAGCTTGGCGAGCGGATGGTCCTCGTCCATCAGCGACGTGTTGATGGCGTATTCCGCGCTTAGGTCTCTCATGAAGATCGCGATGATCAGCGCATCGGTCTCATCGCCGGCCATCTTCACAAAACCGGCGGCGCTGACATCGGACTCATCGTTTCGGAGGTGGCGGAAGTACTCCATCTCGAACAGTCCGCGCGAGTACGAGCTGGCGACCCAGGGCGGGTCGCAACGCCATGTACGCGCCGCAGCGAGAGCCTCGAACTGGGCGTGGACGCGCTCGAGGCGCTGCTCGGGAATCCTGTGTAGTCGGTAATGAAGAACTCGCTGCACGTTCATAACTAAGCCTACGCGTTCAGTCTGGGGGTCAGGCTGCACGCCCGCGGCGCATCGCCTCTTCCTGCCACGGCGGCGCCTGCACCTGAACCCCCAGTCGCTCAGCACCGGCAGCGACCATGAAATCGCCGCGGGGAGCGGCCTCGAGAAACGCCCGCTGGCGCGCGCTGAGATGAAACGTCTCCTGCAGCTTGGCCGCCTCGCCGGGCCGTTGCGCCCCAAAGAAGGCAATTGCCGGATTTGTGGCAACCACCGTTCCTTGATCCGAAGAAAGAAGATCGCCAGGGTTTTGGGTTGCGAAGACCAATGAACCGTCGTACTTGCGGATTCTTCGCGCCAGGTTGACCACAAATCGACGGATGGTCGGGTCCTCGAACAGAAGGCCCAGTTCGTCGATGACCAGCATCCGGCGATGGTCCTTACGCTTGATTCGCGTCCATAGCGCCTCGGCCAGGAGGAAGTGCACCGGCGCCACCATCTCGTCGCGGAGCTCGCGCATCCCGAAGGTGATGATCGGGGCTTCAAGGTCGACGTTGGTCGGAGAGCTGAACATCTGACCGAGGCTTCCGTGAACCCACCGCTGCAGGATGATGGCGATGCGCGAGCGCCTGGATAGACGGTCGGCGACGTCGCGCAGGACCGGTTGCTCCAGGTCGGCGTAAGCGGCGCGCACTGCGCTTTCGAGCAGCGCGCGCTCCGACTCGTCAAGCCCGCCGCAGATCGTCGAGCAGAGGTCGACGGCGTCCGCCGCAGCGGGTCCGAGCCAAGCTTCGTCGCGGCTGTCGGACGGCCGGAGGTCGAGCACGTTGAGGGCATATCCGGAACCGAGGGCCAGCTTCACGTCGACACCACCGACGTGCTTGGCCAGCCCGCCGTACTCGTGCTCAGGATCGATGACGAACACCTGGACCCCCCTGCCGAGAGCGCCCAGCGCCAGCGCTGAAAGCAGATACGTCTTGCCCGCGCCGGAATATCCGAATACGCCGATGTTGGCGTTTGAGTAACGCCGCTGGTCGAACGGGTCGACGAGCACGGCCGAGCCCGTGGCGAGGTTGCGACCGATGACCAGCCCATCAGGCTGTTGAAGGTCGGGCTCGAGCCAGGGGAAGAAGGTGACCAGCGCGCTGGTGTCGAGGACACGCTTGCGCCCGAGACGCTCGATGCCCAGTGGTTGCGTCGCGAGGTAGCCGTCGAACATGTGGAGGAGGCAGGGCTGGAGCTCGCAGAGAACAGACCGTGCCGCCGATTCGACCCTGACCGCGCCGGCCTCGAGCTCGTCGAGACTCGCCGACGTCAGGGTCACGTACACGGCGACGTGGAACCCCTTGTCCTGACTCGAAGCCAGCCGACGCTGGAGGTCCTCGGCATTCGGCAGAGCGCCGGCGAGGAGCGGATCAGCCGAGCCCGCGTCGCGCTCGAGGAGGCGCGTGGCCCGCATGTTGATCAGCTGGCGCTGGAGGTAGTCGACGATCCAGGCGACCGGTAGCGGGGTGACGTGCCACGAAAGCTGCAGCCTCAAGCCGGGTGGCAGAAGCCGGAAAAGCCAGCCGGCCTCCAGCTCAGTTCCGGGCAGGCGTTCGACATACCACGTGCGGCTGTGTCCGCCCGAGTGCCGATACCGGTTGACCAGCTCCTGGCCGAAGCACACCTTGGTCACTGGAGGAGTCATTTCGAATGACACCCCAATCTCCCTCAGCGCCGGTTCCAAACGCTTGGCACCAGCTTCGGAGGTGATCAGGGACGTCTCAAATCTATGCGCCGACGGCGACTGAGTCACCTGATCGACGAAGGACAGGTCCGCCCCGCGCATGTCATCAAGATCGACGGGCGATGGATGGGCAAGATTGGGAGAACCGGCGCCTGGGACCACTTCGATCAAGACTTGCAGCGGACCGTCCAGGCCGTCGAGCAAGCGACGGAAGGAGTGGATCCAACGCGTGCGATCACCCTCCGCTGCGCCAGCAAATCCGAGCGATCCGGTTTTGATCACAGCCATACCCGGTGCTCCCTTCCACAGCTCGGCCGGCGCCCGAGTGAGCACTCGAAACAACCCAAGGTTCAGTTCGGAGATCACGTCGCGGCCGTGAACGGCTCCGCCGGATCTGACGGCGACGCCTCTCTTAAGAGTCTGCTTTCAACGATCCTCAGCCATCGCGTGTTCCACGTGAGGTGATGGGTCCTGACCGAGAACAACGCGAGGTCGACCACCCACACGTCAGCGGGCGTGCCTCTCCAGCGTCCCCACGACACCACGGCACCGATCCCGACAACCAACAAAGCAGCCGCGCCACGGAGCCCGATTGGCCC
>JBGQGS010000013.1:0-24916 GCA_041497555.1 Candidatus Dormibacteraceae bacterium
CGCGGCGCGTCACGTGCTCGGCGTCAAGGTGCTCGAGGAGCGCGAGCACCGGGCGCCGGCTGGCGCCCATCCGATCGCGCAGCTGCGCGACGGTGATTGACCCGCTGTTCGAGATGATGTCCCTCACCATCGCGACGGCCGTCTTGTAAGCCTCTTTGGTGAACGCGATGTCGTCACCGACCCGGACGATGTCACCCCGCTGCGCCAGGGCGCGAACGACTTCAGAGCTCGCGCCCGTCTGTTTGAGCGCATCGGTGAGCGACGGTGGAGCCAGCGGCTGCCGGCCGAGCAGTTCGAGCAATGGGGCGGCCGTACCGCCGGCGGCGTGCAGCTCGACGCGGTGACCCGGCAGCGCCACCGAACCATCTCGCTCCGCGACGAGGCCGTCCTGGAGGAGGCCCTGGACCACCGATGGGAACGAGCCGGGCGGCACGCCTAGCCGGCTGCGCAGCTCCTCGCGCGCCATGCCGGGTCGCAGCGGGTGTGCGCCGTGGTAGGCCTCCAGCTCATGCGTCGCCCGATCGGCGAGCAAACGCCAGGTGCGGGTGTCATAAACCCATTCGCCGACACGCCTCGCATTCAAGGCGGCGACGTCCGCCTCGGGCGCCATCGTGGCCTTCAAGAGCGCCGCCACCGTGACCCCGCGCGGGTACTTCCGCAGCTCTTCCTGCAGCACCTCGCCGGCAGCACGACGCTCGAGAGATTCCCGGACCACGCTGTCGTGCCGCGAGTGCTTGCGCGGAGTCACGTCGATGAGCCTCCCGCCGGCTATCGTCGTGGGCGGGCTCGGGATCCGCAGGATGAATCGATCGTGCTCGGCCGCTGCCACGGGACGCTCCAGGTAGAGCTGCACCCAGCCCTGCCCGCCGGCAGGGATCTCGTCAGCCTCTAGGAGGGTCACCCGGCAACCGACCTCGGCGGTGCCGGTGTGCAAGAGAAGCTCGGCGCCGTGGCGCAGCGATTGCGGCGCCGACGCAAGCACGCGCAGGGTTGCATCGACGCGGCGCGTGGAGGTGAGCGTATGGGGTCGAGCAAGCACGTCGCCGCGCGCGAGCTCGTCCTTCTGCACGCCGGTGAGGTTCGCGGCGACCCGGCTGCCAGGCGACGCCGTCTCCACCTTGCCGTTGTGCTGCTGAAGCCCGCGCACTCGAACCATCCGGCCACGTGGGACGACCTCGAGCTCCTCGCCGAGGGCCAGCGTGCCATCGACAAGCGTGCCCGTAACGACCGTGCCAAACCCGGCCATCGTGAAGACTCGGTCAATGGGCAGGCGCGGGCGGCCGAGATCGGGCCTTGAGGGCGCCTTGTCGAGCACCGCATCCAGCGCCGCTACGAGCTCGGCCTTCCCCTGGCCGCTGACAGCGGAGAACAGGATCATGGGCGCCCCCTTCAATGAAGTGCCCTCGATCGTCTCGAGCACCTCGGACCTCACCAGCGCAAGCCAGGCCGCGTCGACCAGGTCGACTTTCGAAAGCACGACTACGCCGCGGCGGACGTCGAGCAGGTCGATGATCTCGAGGTGCTCTCTGGTCTGAGGCATGACGCCTTCGTCAGCCGCGATCACCAGCACCACGGCGTCGAGCCCGTGCGTGCCGGCCAGCATGTTGCGAATGAAGCGGGCGTGGCCTGGCACATCGACGAGGCCGACCTCGAGGCCGCTGGGAAGGCGCAGGTGCCCGAAGCCGAGGTCGATGGTCATGCCCCTTCGCTTCTCTTCGGCCAGGCGGTCCGGGTCGATCCCGGTGAGGGCGGTGATCAAGCTCGACTTGCCGTGGTCGATGTGCCCGGCCGTGCCGATCACGTAGTTGCCCTCCCCCTTCAGGGGGAGGTCAGGTGAGGGTGTGCTGGAATTGGCGATCACCGCACCATTGCGCTGCGCACGGCAACCTCCACGGCGTCGATCAGCGTCTCGTCCTCGCCCTTTAAGACGGTCCTCGGGTCGAGACAGCACCTGTCCTTTTCTATCCGTGCGATGACAGGCGGCTCGCCGTGACGCAGTGCCGCCGCGAGGCGCGAGGCCGGTCCAGAGAGGGCGAGGAGCGTTGTGGGCAGGCCGTATCCGGGCAACGAACCTCCCCCCACCGCCGATTCCCCAGGCACCAGGGTGGCGCGCACACCCCGCTCCTCGAGCTTGACCGACCACATCGCGGCGCGGCGACGGATATCCTCCGCGGAGGCGCGGATCATCCTCTCGACCGGGATCTCCTGCAGCCGGCCGGTCAGACGCTGCCGCAGCGTCGCTTCCAGCGCCGCCAGCGTCAGCTTGTCGATCCGAACGGCCCGCGCGAGTGGATGGCCCGACATCTTCTTGACGGCGGCGGTTCCCGGCTCGCCTCGGCCCAGGACGATGCCCGCTTGCGGTCCGCCGAACAGCTTGTCGCCGGAGAACGTCACGACGTCCGAGTGCTGCAGTGACTCGGCCACGGTCGGCTCGTCGGCTATGGGCTCCGCCGCGCCGCTTCCGAGGTCGTCGATGAGGAGCAGCTCATGGGCATGGGCGACCGCCGCCATCTGCGCCAACGTGGTCGCCTCTGTGAACCCCGCGACACGAAAGTTCGAGGTGTGCACGCGTAGCAGCGCGGCGCTGCGCGGGGTAATCGCCTGCTCGAAGTCGTCTTGCCGGGTGCGGTTGGTCGTGCCGACCTCGACCATCCGCGCGCCTGACAGCCGCATGACGTCCGGCATCCGAAACGATCCGCCGATCTCCACCTGCTGGCCACGCGAGACGATGACCTCCTTGCCTTTGCATAACGCAGCCAGCGCGAGCAGGATGGCAGCCGCGTTGTTGTTGACGACGAACGCGGTCTCGCAGCCGAAAAGCTGCGTCAGCAGCCCGGACACCGGGGCGGCCCGCTCGCCGCGCCGACCGGAGACAAGGTCCAGCTCCAGGTTGCTGTAGCCTGCCGCGACAGCAATCGCGTCCACCGCGGCGCGCGACAGGGGCGCACGACCGAGGTTGGTGTGGAGGATCACTCCGCTCGCGTTGATGACGCGGCGCAGCCAGGGCGCTACCGCAGCACGCAGGGTGACGCCCACCAGCCGCACCCGTTCGCTCACCTCTAGGACCAGACCACCGTCTCGCTCGGCCGCGATCTGGTCTCGGAGCGCGTCTACAACCCGCGCGTGGCCGAACTCCTTCACGAGGTCCGCGTACGCAGGCTGGTTGACCAGCGCGCCTATTGCGGGCAGGGATGAAGTCCGATGAACCCGGGGATTCCGTAGCCGGTACATACGCCCAATGAGATTAGGCTCGCGGGCGCATAGAAGGGGAGCATCACCAACGACAGCAGGCTCGCGCCCTGGAAGAGCTGGAAGAGAAAGATGACGACGATGCATCCGATCCAGATCTGCTGCCGCCGCGTGTTGACCTGGAAGAAGAAGCGCGGGTTGCGGTTTCGAAAGATCGCCTCGATCACGGCCCAGCCGTCGAGCCCAGGGATCGGCAGGAGCTGGAAGGCGAAGATCGAAAGGTTCAAGAAGATGATCACGAAGATGGCCGCGCCGATGAGGCCGGGCGATAGGTCGTACGAGAAGGGCATGCCGAGCCGGAGCAGGAAGCGCAACAGGAATCCGAGGACCACGGCGACGATCAGGTTTGCGGCCGGGCCGCCAAGTTCGTGGATGACGTGCTGGACGGGAGTGCTGATCCGGTTTGGCTGGACCGGCACGCGCCGGCCCCAACCCACCAGGGCCACGAACACGGCGATCACACCGAGTGGGTCGAGAAATCGTCGTGGGTCAGGAGTGAAGTAGCCGAAATACCGAACGGAGCGGTCGCCGAGGATGTAGGCGGCTGCCGCGTGGCCCATCTCGTGCACCGGGATGGCGATCAGGAGGGCGGGCACGAGGAGCAGCGCCGCCAGGACAAAGGCGACGAAATTGTTCAATCGATGGGGATCTTGCCGACCCGCTTCGACGGCCGTCGCCGGGGGGGCGCAGCACGTGAGCCGCGAGCTCCCGCGGGTGTCGCACGCCGCCGTCCGCCGGGTGTCGCTGTGACCCGGTGCTCGTAGATGAGCATGAGGGCCGTGATCAGCTCGCGCTGCGCGTTCAACAGATGCACCTGGGCCGCCGGCGGGACCATGTCGGACAACAGGTGGCCGACCCTCGACCCGAGCTCGTTGATTGTCTCGATGAGACGTTCGCCGTCGCGGCTCATGTCTTCTTCTCCTGGGTTGTGGCCTTTGGCTCCCGACGGGCGAATCGCACGCGAAGCTCGCCGTCGCGGACGGTGGCGCTGGTCGTATCGCGCTGCGCGAGGACTCGCGGCAACGAGATCTCCCGCCGGTAGTTGCCGACCGTGACGTAAAGCTCGCCGTTGTGCCGGCTGAGGTCCACCGCCGAGCGGTCGGCGAACGGGACCTTTAGCGAGAGCACGTAGTCAGTTCCTTCCTTGTCGATGCGCTGAGGGCTGGAGGTCGTGAAGTGCTGGGAGGGATCGTGCTCGCCATAGGTCTCGAGCGCCATGCGGAGGAGCATCTCCTCGCCGACCACCTCGCGATCGAACAGCGGAACGTTGAAGATCGGGATCCCGGCAAACGACTGCTCGACCTCGACCTGGTACCGCTTGTGTATTTGCTGCCACTTCTTGAACAGCTCGTCGTGCAACTCGCCGGGCAGCAGGCGGTTCACGATCACGGCATCGGTGACGTAGCCGAACAGGCTGAGGTACGTGTAGGCACGCTTGGCCTCCTTGACGACCATCTTCTCGAGGTTGAGCACGATGCGGACGGTCGTCACGGAGGCGTCGGTGAGGATCTTGCGCATGCCACCCAGGTCAAGGAGCAGGTCCTTCAGCGAGGCGTAGACCTCATCCGATGGCAGCGGGATTCCCATCATCGGCTGCAGGACCGGCCGGGCGACACGCATTGCGCGGCGTTCCCACGGAAAGATCTTGTCTAGCCACCATTTGGCCGCGTCGGGGAAGGTGAGGAGCTGCAGTGTCTCGCCGGTCGGCGCGCAGTCGACGATGAGCACGTCGTGCTCGGATCGCTGCGCGTAGTGCTTGATCCACATCAGCGAGGCGATCTCGTCCATGCCCGGCGGGTTCGCCACCTCGTCCGCGACGACCTCGTCCAGGCCCTGGGTTGCGAAGACCTCGACGGCGTACTCGTGCAGCTTCACCCAGTGGCGCTGCATCTCGTGCAGCGATGAGACCTCGTGTGCCCACAGGTTGTCGGAGATCGGCGTCAGGTCTGGACCCAGCTCGAGGTCGAACGAGTCGCCAAGAGAATGCGCGGGGTCGGTGCTCATGATCACCGTTCGATAGCCGGCCTTGGCGCACTGTACTGCCGTGGCCGCGGCGACGGAGGTCTTGCCGACGCCCCCTTTTCCCGTGAACAGGATCACCCGCACGCGCTGAGTTTACGTGCCTCCTGTTCCCCGAGGAACTTCAGGGCAGGACGCACGGGTGCGCGCGGTATCTGGCCTGGGTTGGTCAGCCTTTGGCTTGAGCGACGTGGTCTTCGACCAACGCCTCCACGTGGCGGAGGATCGCGAGCGAGACCTCGGTGTTCTTCTCGATCGCCTTCAGGATCTCGACGTTCTGCTCGTCAGCTTTGTCTGCTTCATAAGCTGCGTGCTCGAGGGTGAGCCGGTCCTTCTGGGCCTGGCGGTTTCCGGCGAGCAGCAGCACTGGGCCCGTGTACGCCGCCTGGACGCTGAACAGCAGGTTCAGGAGGATGAACGGGAACGGGTCCCAGTGACGCATCAACCCGATGATGTTGAGAGTGAGCCAGGCCAAGACCGAGCACGTCTGGATGATGAGAAACGTCCACGAGCCTATGCCGGCTGCGATCTTGTCCGCGAGCATCTCACCGAAGGTCGCCTGATCGTGATGCAGGACGTTGACCGGGTGCTTGTGATCTTCCGGCTTCAGCTTGCGACGGCGCAGCGTTTGCTTGAGCGCGTTGTTTCCGGAGTCGCTGGTTCTGACTGACATGGCGAATCGAAACTCTAAGGTTTGGCCCCCGGCATGTCTATTTGTGATGACAGGAACGCCAGAGACGGCCGGAGTAAATCCGGCCTAGTTGCGACCTGGGGACAGCGCTACTTGACGATCAGCGGCACCGCGATCGAACCGACGCCTAGCAGCACCACCATGGCCACGCCGACGACTGCCAGTCGCACCAGGTCTTTGGTGAAGTAAGGAACGCGGTCGAGGGGAATCGACGGATCAGCCGACTCGATGATGTAGCGTCCGCCGCGGACCTTGGTGACCTGGTTGCGGGCCCCGAGCGACATCTCCACGGAGCGAACCAGCGCCTGGTCGCCGCCGACACGAGCCTGAGACACGCTGCGGGCGGGGGCGGTCTGCGAACCGGATGCTGGATTGGCGGCCATGCCGGGTGTCAGCGGACCGGTAGGCCGCAACGGCGGCCGGAACTTTCCCTTTCCTCTCTTCTTTCCCTTGCGGCTCATCGAGAGCAAAGTCTAGTGGCGGCTGCCGGGGGCCGCAGCAGAAGCTTGGAACAGGCAGGCGGTTGGGGGAGCTGGTTCTGGGTCGTGGGGTGTGACTCGGGGTGCGATCCGCCTGCCTGTCGTTGGGCCGTGGGACTCAACGGGGTGAGACGTTGGCTACGACATGTTGTGTCCCGGGTGCAGTTATAACCCCGAATGTAGTTGTTGTCAAGGGTGTTAACACATCGGGGACTCAGACTTCAGTGATCAGCTCCGCATACTCCCACACGTGAGCCCCGCTGAATTTGAGGAGCCCCCACGAACTCAAGGCGAAGCCTCGGACTTCGTGGGGCTCTTTTGTGTGGATTCCGAAGCCGGGCCATGCGCAACGTGTGAAGCAGACTTGAGCTCCATCCGCAAGTCGTCTGGCGCCGCCATCGTTAGTCAGTCCAGTGAAATACCTGCTTTTCATCCTCCTTGCGGCGCTGCTGATCTTCCTGGCGAACCAGCTCTGGCAGACCTTCTTCATGGGCCACTACTAGCGCCCGACCCGGAAGAACACGACGTCGCCGTCTTGCACCCGGTAATCGCGCCCTTCGACCCGCAGCTTTCCGGCTGCGCGTAGGGCTTCCATCGATCCCGCCTCGACCAGCTCGTCGACCGAGGTCACTTCTGCCCGGATGAAGTGTTTCTCAAAGTCGGTGTGGATCTTGCTCGCCGCGATCGGCGCTGGGGCGTCGCGCTCGCACGGCCACGCCCGTACCTCCGGCTCTCCCGCGGTGAAGTAAGTGATGAGTCCGCCCACCTCCCATACCGCACGGGCGATGCGACCGAGCCCGGACTCGTCGATCCCGTATCCAGCGCGCATCTCGGCCTGCTCAGCCGGATCGAGCTCGCCTAACTCCGACTCCAGCCGCGCCGACAGCGTGATCACGGGAGCACCCTCGGCCGCGGCCATTTTTGCCATCCGGGCTGCCGGCTCTCCGCCTCCCGGCAGCAGCTCATCCGCGGCGTTGGCGACGTAGACCGCAGGCTTGAGCGTCACCGGGAAGATGCTCAAAAGAAGCGCACGCTGCTGAGGTTCGAGGTCCAGCGTGCGCAGCTGCCTGCCCGCGTCGAGATGTTCTTTGGCCGCGCTAAGGACGTCTTGCTCGTTCTGCGCGTCCTTTCGTCCCGCTCGCGATTCCTTGGCCACCACGTCGAGCCGTTTCTCAACCGACGCGAGATCGGCCAGGACGAGGTCCAGAGCAAACTCCTCCAGCTCGGCGGCAGGATCAGGCTGAGGTCCGAAACATCGAGCGACTTTGACCAGCACGTCCGCCTGGCGGGCAAACGCGACGCGCTGCGCCCGGCTGCCGGCGGGCGTGTCCTCGACCCTCACCTGTGCGGCCGTCGTCTTGGCAGGCTTGACTGCCTCCGCCAGTCGGTTCAAACGCTCGTCGGGCACGTCCACCATCCCAACGCCGTCGGCGCCGCGCCCGGCGGTGAGAGCATTGAAAAGCGTGGTCTTGCCCGACCCTGCCGGGCCGACGATCGCAACGTTTACCGGCACTAGAGGTGCGGCAGGGGGGCCGACCGAGAGATTCGGTGACCAGGTGGTCCGGCCGCTAGGCGCGGCCGAGCATCGCGGCGCACGTATCCGTTGATGCGTAAGGGAGAAGCGGAGGCCGCATCAAAGCGGAGGGACCGCATGGGCGCCGAAGATCCAGGTGGCGTCCCCGGGCGCACCTCCATTAGTCGACGTCCAGTTCGAAGGTCTTGTGCAGGACCCGCACGCCCTTCTCCACCTGGTCGCGCGCGACCAAGCAGGTGATCCGGATCTCCGACGTGCTGATCATCTCGATGTTGATCCCGGCATCAGCGAGCGCCCTGAACATGCGGCCGGCGATGCCCGGCGTGCCGAGCATGCCGGTGCCAACGATCGACAGCTTGGCGATCCCGCCCGCCGAAACCACTCTCTTCGCGCCGATCATCTTGGCCGCGGCCTTGACCAGCTTCTCCGCTGCCTTGAGGTCAGACTGGGCGACCGAGAAGGTAAGGTCGGTGTGACGTGAGCGACCGATGTTCTGGACGATGACGTCGACGGAGATGCCCGCCGCGCCCAACGGCTCGAAGATCGCGGCGGCGACACCCGGCCGGTCAGGAACGCTGACCACGGTGATCTTCGCGACGTTGGATTCCTCCGCGATTCCTCGAACGCGCTGTCTTTCTTCCATCGGTACGTGAGCGACGATCATGGTACCGATGCCTTCGTGAAAGCTCGAGCGGACGTGGATGGGTACGCCATAGAGCTCGCCGATCTCCACCGCTCGCGGATGTATGACGCGTGCACCCACGGCGGCGAGCTCGAGCATCTCGTCGTACTGGATGTGACTTAGTTTGCGGGCGGTCTTCACCAGCCGTGGATCTGCGGTGAAAATTCCGTCAACGTCGGTGTAGATCTCGCACGATTCGGCATTCAATGCAGCGGCCAGGGCCACGGCGGTTGTGTCGGAGCCCCCGCGACCCAGCGTGGTCACCTCGAAATCTTCCGTGACTCCCTGGAAGCCCGCGACAACCGCGACCTTGCCATCGCGCAGCGCCTCGAGGATCCGGTCCGGCTTGATGTTCTGGATCCGGGCTTTGGAGTGTTGCGCGCTCGTGCGCACGCCGGCCTGCAGGCCGGACAGCGAAACCGCCGGAATGCCCATGCCCTGGAGGCACATCGCGACAAGCGGCGCGGTGATCGTCTCGCCGTTGGCGACGAGCATGTCGAGCTCTCGCGCGGGCGGCTCGGGGTTGATGCTCTGGGCGAGCGCGATCAAACGGTCCGTGGTGTGACCCATCGCCGATACGACCGCGACGACCTTGTGTCCTTGCTTGACGGTAGCGGCGATGCGGCGGCTGACCCGCCGGATGCGGGCGGCAGTACCCACCGAGGTACCGCCGTATTTCTGGACGATCACAGCGTCCGGAACATGCCCTTGTCGGTGATGTGTGTGACGAGCGCCCGCCCGCGATCGGGAAAGGATGACTCCATCGCATTGGCGATCCGGGCCGCCTGCGAAGGTGCGCAGAAAGCGAAGACGCTGGGGCCCGCTCCGCAGATCGCGGCACCGTACGCCCCGGTCGCCTCAGCCACTCGAATCACCTCTGCCGTCCAGGGGTAGAGATGCAGCCGATGCGGCTGGTGGAGCCGATCTCGCAGCGCCTCGCCCAACAGCGACGGCCGCTTCGAGACGATGGAGCGAACCAGGAGCGCGGTTCGAGCGGCGTTGAACGACGCGGTTTCGAGTGGGACCGAGTCGGGCAGCACCGCACGCGCTCTTTCCGTCGGCAGGGGTTGGTGCGAGATGAACAGCGCCAGCCCCCAACCGGGGTTGGGAAGCTTTTCATCGATATGCTCGGAGACGATTCGAATACCGCCGGAGGCCGACGCCGCCACGTTGTCGAGGTGGCCCTCGTCGGCGCCGGCGTCGATGACATGGCTTTTCACGTCCCACGGGCTGCTGAGCGCCGAGGCGGCAAGCCTGGCGGCGGCGCTGCTTCCCAGCCCGACTCCAAGCGGGATCTCGCTCCTTACGCGGCCCTTCATCTTCAGCCGCGTAAATGGGTTCTCATGCGCCGCCAGGTAGTCCGCGCCCTCGCCTTCGTAATCCCACGAAGGCCGGTCGGCTTCGTTGGCCTCGACCTCGAGCCACAGGTCGATCGCCATCGCCATGCAGTCGAAGCCGGGACCGATGTTGGCGATCGAGGCTGGAACTCTGATGCGCATTACAGTTTCCGAAACTCAGGGTTTTTGACGCGCATCACAGCTTCAAGACCTTAGCGAGTGTGCGCGCGTCGCCGTCGAGCTCGATGGGCGGTTCGACGTTTTTAAGCGCCGCGTCGGGGTCCTTGAGACCGGAGCCGGTCAGCACGACGACCGTTGTCGAGTCCAGCTCGATCTTTCCGTCGCGGACAAGCCTGAAGAGCAGCGCCAGTGGGGCAGCCGAGGCAGGCTCGGCGAACAAACCCTCGCTGTTGGCGAGGCGGATCTGGGCGGCAAGAATCTCGGTGTCGGACACGGCGGCGATCATGCCTCCGGACTCATCTCGCGCCGTGGTCGCCCCTTCCCACGAGGCCGGATTGCCGATGCGGATCGCTGACGCGACGGTCTTCGGGTCGGCGATTACATGGCCGTTGACGATCGGCGCCGCCCCTTCAGCCTGCGCACCTACCATCCGCGGGAGTCGCGACGATCGCCCGGCCGCTTGGTACTCGCGAAAGCCCTTCCAGTAAGCGGTGATGTTGCCCGCGTTCCCCACCGGCAGCAGGAGGTAATCAGGAGCGTCGCCGAGCGCGTCGACCACCTCATAGGCTGCCGTCTTCTGGCCCTCGATTCGGTGCGGGTTGATCGAGTTCATCAGTGCGACAGGGTAGTGGCTCGTGAGGTCTCGAACGGTCTCCAGCGCCGAATCGAAATTGCCTTTGAGAGCGACAACCTTGGCCCCGTACATCAGCGCCTGCGACAGCTTGTTCAGCGCGATCTCGCCCGAAGGAACGACGACTATGGCGCGGACCCCCATGCGGGCCGCATAGGCGGCCATCGAGGCAGAGGTGTTGCCGGTCGACGCGCACATCAGGACCCTGCTGCCGGCCTCCAATGCCTTGGCCACGGCGACGACCATCCCGCGATCTTTGAAAGAGCCGGTCGGGTTGAGGCCCTCGTACTTGAAGTAAAGGTGCTTCAGTCCGAGAGCGCGGGCGATGTTGCGGCTGGGCACGAGGGGCGTCGAGCCTTCGTTGAGGTCGACCTCGGGGGTGGACGGGCCGATGGGCAGATGCTCGCGGTAGCGAGCGATGACTCCCAATGTGCCCTCTTGCTAGAAGACGCGGAGGAAGGCTGACACGGCACGCACCGGCTCGAGCGCGGCCATCCTGGCGCGGGCACGTTGAAGGCTGGCGTCCGGCGACGGGTGAGTAGTGACCACGAGCTCGGCCGTTTGGTCCTGCGACCACGCGTCCTTTTGGATGAAACTCGAGATGCTGACGCCCTCTTCGGCGAACACCTGGCCGATCGCCGCCAGCACACCCGGCCGGTCGTCGACGCGGATCCGGTAATACGCGCGCGTCACCACCTCGCCCATCGGCACGACGCCGATCCGGTCATCGAAGCTGAACGATGGGCGGCTCTGCACGCCGCGCCGGATCGAGCGCGCCAGGTCGATGAGATCACCGACGACCGCTGACGCGGTGGGCCGGCCGCCCGCCCCCTGCCCGACCAGCAGCACCTGTCCGACCAGGTCTCCCTCGACGAAGACCGCGTTCTCGGCGCCCTCGACGCGAGCCAGCGGATGGTCGAGCGGGACCATCGCCGGGTGCACGCGAGCCTCGACGCGGCCGGGATGCCGCTGGGTGTGCGCGATGAGCTTGATCGCGTAGCCGAGCTCGCGGGCGTACCGAAAGTCGACTGGCTCGATGCCTTCGATGCCCTCGCGGTAGATGTCATCAGGGCGCACCTTGATCTCGTAGGCAATCGATCCCAGGATCGCAAGCTTGTAGGTGGCGTCGAAGCCGCCGACGTCGTCAGTGGGATCGGCCTCCGCATAGCCGGCCGCCTGCGCCTCGGCGACCGCCTCGCCCAGCGAGAGTCCAGCCGCGGCCATCCGTCCGAGAACGTAGTTGGTCGTTCCGTTGATGACGGCCGACACCTGCTTGATCGTATTCGCCTGAAGGTCAGTCCGGAACGTGCTGATGAGAGGGATTCCGCCGCCGACTGCCGCCTCGAAGTAAACGTCGACATTCTTCTCGGCGGCGAGGTCGAGGAGCTCGGGGCCGTGCTTGGCCATCACAACCTTGTTGGCCGTGATCACGTGCTTACCGGCCCTGATCGCACGCTCCAGGTAGCTGCGCATCGGCTCGTCACCCCCGGCCACTTCGACCAAGACGTCGATCGCGGGGTTCTCCAGGAGTTCGACCGGCTCTGTCGTGAGCAGGTCGGATGCGATCTCAACGGCGCGGCGCTTGCTGAGGTCGCGCACGAGCACGCGCTGCAGACACAGCTCGACGCCGGCTCGTCGCGACAGCTGCGGCCCCCCCGTCAGCATCCTCTCCGCCACCTGCGCACCGACTGTGCCCAGCCCGATGAGCCCCACGTTCAGGGGATGTTGACCCATGGGCGCTATTCTCCCTGCCGTGGCCCTGATCCTGCGCGAAGCCGACGTACAGGAGCTCATTGAGATGGATGACGTGATCGCCGCGGTCACCTCTGCAATGAAAGAGCTCGGCGAAGGCGTCGCTCAGAACGAGCCCCGTCGCCGCGTTTTTGCTCCGGGCGGCCTCCTCAATGTGATGTTCGCGTCGTACCCGGGCGGCCGCTGCACCGGACTCAAGGCGTACACGGTCGCTGACGGCCACGTGCGGTTCCTGGTCGTGCTTTTCGCCCTCGACGGCTCGCTCGAGGCGCTGATCGAGGCCGATTTCATGGGCGCTTACCGCACGGGGGCGGCGTCCGCCGTGGCCGTCAAGGCTCTTGCGCCGCCGGGCCCAGCGACCGTCGCGATGATCGGCGCCGGCTGGCAGGCGGCCACCCAGGCGCTCGCGGTGTCACGCGTGCTCGAGATCAGGGAGCTGCGAGTCTTCAGCCGCGACCACGACCGGCGAGCTGGGTTCGCTCGGGAACAGGAGGCTCAGCTCGGCGTCGCCACGATCGCCGCGGGCAGCGCCGAGCTGGCGGTGCGGGGCGCGGACGTGGTCATCACGATGACGACAAGCCCCACGCCCGTGATCGAAGCCGAGTGGGTCGAGCCGCATGCGCTGGTCGTTGGCGCCGGTTCGAACTTCCGCAACAAAGCGGAGGTCCCTCCCGACCTGGTAGCGAAGGCACAGACGGTCGTGGTCGACCAGCTGGCCGCGGCCCTGCTCGAGAGCGGCGACCTGATCACGGCCCACGATGCCGGCAAGTTCGACTGGAGCCGCGCGGTGGAGCTCGGGGCGGTCGTGGCCGGCAAGTGGCAGCGCCCGCCCGACCCGGGCATCACCCTTTTCGAGTCACACGGGCTCGCTCTGTGGGACCTGGCTGCGGGTTCGGTCGTGCTGGCGGCGGCCCGGGAGCGCGGCCTGGGCGAGGAAGTCCGGCTGTTCTAGAGGTGCGGCAGGGGGCCCCTGGGCCCGACCCCCGCCTTCGGCGGGGACCTCCCCGGCGAGCGGGGAGTTGACCTGGTCTAGTGGAGGTGGACCTGTACCGGAGGCGGCGCGAGAGCGCCAAGCTGCAGGGCTGAACCGATCAAATAGGCGGTGATGAGGATCACGACCAGGGCCGCGCTGGCGGTCGTGTACACGACCCAGGGCGACGGCCCCGAGCCGGCGATCCGGATCAGGACGTCGGCCCAGTCGGGACCCCGGCGCGGGGTCCACGAGTCGACCTCGGCCCGGATCATCCGGGTGAGATCTGCTTCGGAGGGCGAACTGAACCCTCCCTGTGTGGTTTTATCTTCCACGTAGGGCACCTTCACTTCTCGAACGCGTGGTGTCCAGTTCCTGGTCGCTCCCCATGGTTTTTCGCATGATCGCCACGGCCTTGGCGATCCTGGAGGCCACCGTGCCGGCCGGTACCCCGAGCACGGCAGCGATCTCCTCGCGGGTCATGTCCTCGTAGTAATGAAGGAAGACCGCGGCGCGCAGCTTCGGGCTCAGGGCCGCCATCGCCTTGCCGACGATGTCGCGGGCTTCCGCCCGGTCGTAGTCCCGCCGGTCCGGCGCGACGTACAGGCGGGCCGGCAGGAAGCGGGCCAGCTTCTGCCTGCGCAGGTGCGAGATGGCGAGGTTGATCCCGATCCGGCGCAGCCAGGCGCCGGGAGGAGCGGTCGGCGTGTAGCGGTGGCGGGCGCGGTAGGCCCTCACGAAGGTCTCCTGCGTCAGGTCCTCAGCCGCGGCCGGGTCCAGGACGACGCCGCGGATCGAGCGGTAGACCGAAAGGTATTCCTGGTCGTAGAGCTGCTTGAACTGGGTGGCTGGGTCGAGCGGCTTACTCTCGAGCTCCTTGCTCTCGGTCATGCCTTAAGTGTGAAGGCTCAGGAATGAGTTTGATGCTGATTGGTGGGCGACCCGGGACTCGAACCCGGATGGGTTACCCCACACGCCCCTCAAACGTGCGCGTCTACCAGTTCCGCCAGCCGCCCGGCTGCAGCCGGTTGATTTTACCCAGCTTTCAATTGGATGACGCTGGTACCCGCTGCAAGACTCGAACTCGCAACCTCCTGATCCGAAGTCAGGCGCTCTATCCATTGAGCTAAGCGGGCGCAGCCCACTCATGTTATGGAAGCGGAGCGTCGCCAGTAGGCCGGGTTGATCCCGGCCGTCACCTAATCCCGGGCTTGCACTCATGGTATGGAAGCGGAGAGTTCGCGGGTAGGCCGACCTTCAGCCGACCGCGTACCGCTGATGGTTCAGGCCCCACGCCGCGTAGCGAACCAGGCCGACCGCGCGGTAGCGCTGCCGCCGGGCTATCGTCGTCCCCGACTCAATGGCTGCCCGCAGTGCCTCCGGCGTCTTGCCAGGGAACCCCGTGAAAGCCCGGCCCACCGCATCGAGTATGTGGGCGTCGGAGCACCCGAGCTCCGCGGCACCCAGCCCGAGGTTCAGCCGATGCGCGAGCTGATTGAAGACATAGAAACCGGGAGTTGCGTTCTCGACCTCGATACCGTCGAAATCAAGTTCGGCGGCGAGCCAGCCGACGCCATGCACCGGACTGGTCCTGGTGCGCTTTTGGGTACGCCAGAAGGGATGCGCGGCGATCGCCAGGCCGCCCTGGTCGTGAATCGCATGCACTGTCGCGGCGGCCGACATCCCCGGACGGACCCGCCGCTCCAGGAACAACGCGACGATGTGCCCGTCGCGGCTGGACACCTCTTCGCCCACGATGACATGAAACCTCGCCCTCTTCCCGGCATGATCCCGCGCGCGCAGCGCGCCTTCGATCGTGTCGTGATCAGTGACAGCGATCACGTCGAGCGATGCACGGCGGGCGGCGTGGTCGACGAGCTCTTGAGGCGTCGGCCAGCCGTCGCTGGCGGTCGTATGCATGTGGAGGTCGGCTCGACCTTGTAGAGCCATGGGTGTGCATGCTACGCGCGGCGGCCTTACCATCGACCTTTCCGGACCTTCTCTTCGAGTTGGGGTAGCTGGAGGTGTCGCCAGTGGAAGGCTTGATGCAGGACTACGAGCTCTCTCTTCAGCACGTGCTCTGGCGGATAGAGCGCTTGCACCAGAAGAAGGAGGTGGTGACGAAGCTCGAACAGGGCGTGCACCGCATGACCAATGCCGAGATGGTGCCGCGCATCAATCGGCTGGCCGGCGCGCTCAAGCGGCTCGGCATCAAGCCCGGTGATCGGGTGGCGACCCTCGCGTTCAACAATCACCGGCACCTCGAGCTCTACTACGCGGCTCCATGCATGGGCGCAGTCCTGCACACGCTCAACCTCCGACTGTTTCCTCAGCATCTCGAATTCATCATTAATGACGCGGAAGACAAGGTTTTATTTGTCGATCAGCCGCTGATTCCCCTCCTCAAGCCCCTGCTTGGAAAGATTCCGTCCGTCAAGCAGATCGTCTTGATGACCGATTCGCCGGGCGCTTCGCACAACGAGAACGGTGTGGACGAGATGCTCGACTATGAGGCTCTCCTCCAGGCCGAAAGCGAGAGCTATCCGTGGCCGAAGCTGTCCGAGCGCATGGCCGCGGCCATGTGCTACACGTCGGGCACCACGGGCAACCCTAAAGGAGTGGTCTACTCGCACCGCTCTCAGTTCCTGCACACGATGGGCGTCCTCCAGGCCGATAACCTGGGGCTGGTCGAACAGGACGTCGTTCTCCCGATCGTTCCGATGTTCCACGCCAACAGCTGGGGACTTCCCTACGCCTGCGGGATGGCCGGCTGCAAAGTGCTGTTCCCCGATCGATTCATGGGCGACGCGAAGTCGATCGTGGAGCTGGCCGAGCAGGAGGGGGCGACGTTCCTTGCCGGCGTCCCGACGATCTGGATCAACACCGCCGCCTACCTGAAGGAGACAGGCAAGCGCCTGCCCAAGGTGCGCACGGTCGTCTGCGGAGGCTCGGCCGTCCCTCGCGCCCTCATGGAGTCGATGGACTCGCTCGGCCTGCGAATACTTCACGCATGGGGCATGACCGAGACCTCCCCGCTGGGCAGCGTAGGCCGCCCGCGCGCCGGCACCAAGCCTGAGGATGAGCTCAACGCGCGCCTGACACAGGGAGCGGTGGTTCCGGCCGTCGAGATCCGGATCAGTGACCCGGCGACCGGCGAGGAGCTCCCGTGGGACGGGGTGGCATTCGGCGAGATCCAGGTGCGAGGTCCCTGGATCGCTCGCGGCTATTACAACGGCTATGACCCAGGCAAGCTGACCGAAGACGGCTGGTTCCGCACCGGTGACGTCGCCAAGATCACACCGGAGGGCTACATCCAGATCGTTGACCGCACCAAGGACGTCATCAAGTCGGGTGGCGAATGGATCTCGTCCGTGGAGCTCGAGAACGCGATCATGGCCCACCCGAAGGTGATGGAAGCGGCCGTGATCGGCCTCGCGCACCCGAAGTGGGACGAGCGCCCAATCGCCTACGCGGTGCCGAAGCCCGAGTTCAAGGGCAAGGTCACGCAGGAGGAGGTCATCGACTTTCTCAAGGACAGGGTCGCGAAGTGGTGGCTGCCGGATGAGGTGCGCTTCATCGACGAGGTGCCCAAGACCTCGGTCGGCAAATTCGACAAGAAGGTGCTGCGGGCCAGCGCCGAACCGATCAAGGAAGGTGTCAAGGATCCCGGGCGCGGGCAGGGCACCCATTCAATGGAGGCAAAGAAGTAATGGCACGGACCGCCGCACGGGAGCACACGATCGGCCGGGACAAGTTTCACTTCAAATGGGACAACTCGCTCGCCCCGGCGGTCGAGATCGAATCCGGTGACATCGTCCACTTCGACACAGAAGAGGTGTCTGCCGGGCAGCTGAAGAAAGGCGACCCGGCGTCGAAGCTCGGAAGCCTGGACTTCGACCGCCTCTATCCGCTCGGGGGCCCGGTCTTCGTCAAGGGAGCCGAGCCAGGCGACACGCTGGAGGTGGATATCCTCGAGCTCAAGCCAGGGTCCTGGGGGTGGACGGCGCTCCTGCCCGGCCTGGGCCTCCTCGCTTCTGACTTCCCAGACCCGTACGTGCGGTACTTCGACCTCGGTGACCGCAAGTCGGCCGAGCTGCGTCACGACATACACATCCCGATCGCGCCCTTCTGCGGCACGATGGGGGTCGCGACCGACGAGGCGGGTCCGCAAGCTGTGCTGCCGCCGACGAAGGGGGCCGGCAACATCGACACCCGCCACCTGACGGCGGGAACCAAGCTATACCTACCTGTCTTCGTGCCTGGTGCGCTCTTCTCGGCCGGCGATTGCCATGGGGCGCAGGGAGACGGCGAGGTCTGCGTTACCGGGATCGAATGCCCGATGACGTTCTCACTCCGGTTTGGAGTGGTCAAAGGCGCCTCGCTCCGGCCGTGGAGCTACCACTTCCTGACCCCGTCGGCGCCCCTTCAGCCGCGCAGCGACGAGAAGGGCTACCACGCGGTCTGCGCCCTTGGCCCAGACCTGATGGAGAACGCCCGAAACGCGGTGCGGGACACGATCGCCTGGCTGAAGGCCGACCACGGGCTGAGCCGCGAGGATGCCTACATCCTGTGCAGCCTGGCCGGCGACCTGCGAATCAGCCAGATCGTCGACCAGCCCAACTTCGGGGTCTCGTTCTACCTGCCGCTGAGCGTCTTCGGGTAGCCACCAGCGACGACCTCGGGAGCATTACCCCCTCAGGGGGTAGTGAGCCGCGTACCGTGCGGCATACTGACCGACTGGTGTTCTCAGGTTGAGTACGACACAACTCGGGCGCTATCCGATCGAAGCCGAGCTAGGGCGCGGGGCCATGGGTGTTGTCTATCGATCGACGCATCCGCGCCTCGAGATCCCGGTCGCGATCAAGGTCCTGGCTGAGCAGTACTCGAGCGACACGAGCTTCCGCCAGCGCTTCCACCGCGAAGCAGCCACGGTCGCCGCACTAAACCACCCGGGCATCGTTCGGGTCTACGACTTTGACGAGGACGGTCCGGTGCTCTTCATCGTCATGGAATGGGTCGAGGGGCGTTCGATGCGGTCGTGGCTGGACGAGTACGGGCGGTTCAGCGTCGACGTGTCGGTCGACCTGATCCAGCAGTTGCTCTCAGCGGTCGGCGTCGCGCACGACTACTCGATCGTCCACCGTGACCTCAAACCCGACAACATCCTGATCTCCAACCGCGGCAAGACGAAGATCCTTGACTTTGGTATCTCGAAGCTCATCGACGACAAGCACCGCCTGACCGCGACCGGGAGCATGGTCGGCACCCCCGCCTACATGGCGCCGGAACAGGTCAAGGGCGAAGCGGTGGACGCCACGTCCGACATCTACTCGCTCGGGATGATCCTCTACGAGCTGCTGCACGGCGAGCCGCCGTTCACCGGCCCGTTGCCGTCGGTCCTCCACTCGCAGGTGTTCGACAGGCCGAGAGCGTCGACGGCCATCCCTTCACCGATCATGGACATCATCTGGAAGGCGACAGCAAAGGACCGCGGCCAGCGCTTTCAGAGCTGTGAGGAATTCTCCGGTGCGTTCCACTACATGCCGAAGCCTGGTGCGGCGCAGCCACCTGTTGAGGCGATCTCGAACGAGATCGCGGTCGACGACGAGGTTGAGCAGCGGGCGCCGGTCCCAGCCCGCACCGACGGCCACAAACCGGCCGGGGTGTGCACGTACAGCGACTGCCAGGAGCGCCGCGGATGGGCGTGCGCGTACAAGGACCTGACCGGGCGTGAGTGCAAGAGCTGGTGGTGTCGAAGACACATCCAGTTCATCGAACGGACTCCCTTCTGTCCACGACACGCAAGCGTCATCAGGGCGCTGGCGCCGACGGCGAACACGATCTTCGAGATCAAGAACCGACCGGCCGTCGATGATCGCGCCCTGCCGCTCGCCGCGTTGGTCGCGGAGGACATCGACAAGGACGTGACCGAGCTGGTTCGCCGTCGCTACCAGAACCGCAAAGACGTGACGCTCGCCCGCGACCGCACGGTCCGTCAGACCTGGTCAGGCCGCAACGAGGTGGCGTGGGAGCGCAGCTGGGCGGCGCTGAAGAGCCAGGGCTATCTGGTCCGGATCGCGGTGCGCGTTTCCACGGACGAGCCTGACACCGTGCAGCTGCTGATTGGCAACACCGTCGTGTTCAAAGAGGTGCCGGACTGGATCAGCCGCCGCCGCGAAGGCGAGCCGCCCGACCACGCCGACCGCGCGCGGTTCGGCAAGAAGATCTTCGGCGCGATCCTCGAGCACGTTGACGAGCCCCAGCCTGTGCCGTCGACCGTTCCTTCTTCCAGCCACGAGATCGAGCCTCCCCCGCCGCCCGACATCAACCGGACGCTGATCGAAGGCATGATCCTGCGCCTCGCCTCAAACGCGACGCGGGTCACCGGCTACGAGGTCGCGGAACAGCTTGCTCTGCCGTTCTCCGCCGTTGAGCCGAGCTTGAAGTCGCTGACGTCGTCGAACCTTCTTGATGCGCTCGGCCTGGCATCCGAGCAGGGCCCGTGGCTCGGCCGGCCGCTACCGGAGCGGATGGCGTACGCGATCACGAAGCAGGGCCGCACCCGCAGCGAGCAGATCGCGGCCGCGAGCACCCGCTACACGGGTCCGGCGCCAGTTTCGATGCAGGAGTATCGGGCCGTGCTTGCGGAAGCGGCCAAGCCTGGCACGCTCGACCTGGTCAAGGTCAACCTGGCGCTCAGCGGCATCGAGCTCGCGCCGGGTGTCACGGAGGCTGTCCGAGCCGCCGTCAACTCTCGGTCCTCGATCTTCATCTACGGAGCGCCGGGCAACGGCAAGACCACGCTGGCGCGGCGCATCCCCAACCTCCTCGGTGCCCCGATCGTGATCCCGATGGCTCTCGACATCGGCGGCGGCGAAGTGATGACGATCTTCGACGGCGCGGTCCACCGCCTCGAGCCTCACCAGCCGGCGGACCGACGATGGAGGCGGGTGGCGCGGCCGCTCGTCCAGGTCGGCGGCGAGTTCCAGCTCGAGATGTTCGACCCTACCTGGGAGGAAGGCAGCCGGACTTACGGCGCGCCGCTCCAGGTGAAGGCGAATGGCGGCGTACTGCTGATCGACGACCTCGGCCGGCAGCGCGTCTCCCCCAAGCAGATCCTTGACCGGCTGCTCGTGCCGTTGGAACAAGACACCGACTATATGAACCTGTCGTCGACCGGCCGAAAGGTGGAGGTGCCTTTCCAGGCGCAGCTCGCGCTGTCCACGAACCTCAGGCCCGCCGAGCTCCTAGACGAGGCCTACCTGCGCCGGCTGTCCTACAAGGTGCTGATGCCGGACCCGACGTGGGAGATGTGGTGCCGGATCTTCGAGCGTGAGCGCGAGCGCCTGACCATCCCGCCGGACCCGGGCGCGCTCGAGATGATCTCCGCCCTGTACAGCGGGCGCCCGCTGCGCGGCAACCATCCCCGCGACCTGCTCGAGCGGTTGGTGGACGTTTCGTCGGCGCGCGGCGTGCGGCCCCAGCTGACGCCGGACTTGGTCGAAGCCGCCTGGCACACCCTCTTCATCACGAGTTAGCGGCGAGCTCGGGCAGTTCCCAGCGCGCGGGTGATGTCCGTGGGCGACAGCGTCCCCACCAGCTTTCCGCCATCGATCACCAGCATCTGACCGTCGCCTGACGCTGAGAACCGATCGAGCACCGCGGAGACCTGTTCGTCCGGCGAGGCCTTGGCGACCTGGTCCATGCCGACGCTGAAGTCGCGCACGCGCCGCATGTGTCTTTCCTCCTGCGGCACCCTGGCGAGCCGCGCCAAGGTGACGAGACCGTCGAGCGCTCCCTCGAAAGTCTTGAGCGGGTAAGCGCTGGCACGCTGCCCAGGAACGTACGAGCGCATGAATTCGTCGACGGTGATCCAACCCGGCACGATGGTCGGTTCGGGCGACATCACATCACCGACGCGCAGGCCGGCAAGGGCGCCACGCATGAGCACCTGCGACGCTTCGCTTCGGGCGGCCGACATGAGAAACCAACCGAGGAAGATCAGCCAGAGACCGCCGAGCGCGCCCTGGGCGAACAGTTCCAGGAGCCCGAGCCCGATCATCAGGAAGGCGCACGCCCGACCGAGCCAGGCGGCGCCGGAGGTGGCGCGATACCGGTCGCCTGTTCTCTGCCACAGCCAGGCACGTAACAGGCGGCCGCCGTCGAGCGGAAAGGCCGGGACCAGGTTGAAGAGCAGCAGTATCGCGTTGGAGGCGGCGAGCCACGCGCAGCCACCTTCGACCAGAGGTGGCCCGCCGGTGGCGTCAAGCGCGAAAGTCGCCGCGCCGAACAGGATCGCGAGAGCCAGGCTGACGATGGGGCCGGCGATCGCGATCTTCACCTCGATGCCGGGCGACGCCGCATCGCCTTTGAGTCGCGCAACGCCCCCGAAGATCCAGAGCGTGATGCCGTCGACCTTCACGCCGAGCCGTCTTGCAACCAGAGCGTGGCCCATCTCGTGGCCCAGAAGCGACCCATAAAAGAGGAGGGCGGCGAACGAGGAAACGAGCCAGTAGTCGGACTGCGGCTGGTCCGGCACGACAGCCGGAAGAACCTGCCCGGCCAGGGTCCAGACGATGAGGGCTAAGACTATGGCGAGGCTCCAGTGGAGTCCCACCTCGATGCCCGCGATCCGCCCCAGGCGGACGCTTGCGTCCACGAGGCCATGTTAGAGGGGCGGCTCACTGGCCCTGGGTATACTTACCCGTCGCCCCGAAAGCGGCGGTGGCGGAATGGCAGACGCGCTAGTTTCAGGAGCTAGTGTCCGCAAGGACGTGGAGGTTCAACTCCTCTCCGCCGCACCAGTGCCCTGACGGAACTCAGTCACGTGCTCGCGGAACGTGGGTCGCTGGGCAGGCGAATTATTCGTTGTCCCTCTTTCTTGACAACACGCCGCCAATCGATTCGACTGAGCGCCGCCGTGATGACTGCGCCCTACGACCAGGTGCTCACCCTTTACCGAACTCTTCTGGTTTTCGCCACCGTCGCCGTGGTCATCCTCGCCGTCGGGCTGGTCGAGTTCGTGTACTTCGAACCGCCAGGGCAGACAACCGGGGCGACAGCGCGCATCGTCGGCGCGTTCGAGTACGACCCTGCGACGGGCCACACCACCGGCACCGACAGGTCATCGTTCACCCGCACCGAAGAATTCGCCGCGGTCGTCAGCTGGTCCGGCCTGCCCGCTGACCTGAGCGTGGACGCGCGCTGGTATGACACCTTCGGCACCGTGGTCGGTCGAGTGGGCCCAAGCACCCCGGCTCAGCTCGGCTCGCAGACCATCGTCCCGGTCATCGTGCCTCAGGGTCTGCAGCACAACCTGCCTGGCCATTACACGTTCGTCGTCGAACGCTTGAAGGGCGGACTGCCAGTCGAGGTCCTTGCACGCCGCATCGTCCTGGTCGAGCGATAGTGAGCGCGAGCACCTACACGACTCCGCCCGCCGCCAATCCCCATCCGCGGCTGCGTCCCGGGCGTTACGGCATCGCAGCGGCGGTCGCCGCGGTGGTGGTGATCGCACTGATCGCCAGCTCGCTCCTCAACTACGTCTACCTCGACACCATCCCCGGCCGGACCTCGCTCTACGGGCTGCTGGCGGTGGCCTTGATCGCGCTGGGCACATACATCGGCGTGAGGGCCTTCACTCGAGACCGGGCCAGCCGCCGCAAGCACCTCATCCGCGCCGGGGTTCTACTCGGGCTGGGCGTATTGCTCTGGCTGCTGGTGATCGACATTTTCGTCTTCACCCAGTCAGCGGGCCCGGCGGTTGCGGCTCTCTGCGCCGTCGCTTGCCTGCCGACGACCGCATTCGGGCTTTTCGTCGTGCGGCGTATGGACCGTAACGAGAAGGAGCCCTGGCGCCTGGTGCTGGTTGCGGCAGCCTGGGGCGCGATTGTCGCAACCAGCCTTGTCATCTGGGGCGAGAGCCTGTGGGAAGCCACCGCTCAGCGAACCCTGGTCCCGGGACCCGGTCTTGACGCCTCGATCGCATTCTCGGCCGGCGTGTTCGAAGAGCTGGCCAAGGGAACCGCCGTGGTGCTGCTCTTTCTCGTCATGCGCAACGACTTCGATGACGTCGTGGACGGAATCGTCTACGGCGCTGCGGTTGGACTCGGTTTCAACTTCCTCGAATCCGTCGCCTACATGACGAACCTCTACGCCATCTTCAGCTCCGAAGGGTTCGGCTGGTACGCTGCGGGCTTCCAGTGGTACGGGAGGCAGGTGCTCGGCCTGTTCTTCGGTCACGCAACCTACACGGCATTCATCGGAGCGGGGCTTGGAGCGGCGCGCCAGCTGCCGCACAAGACGCAAAAAGCTTTCGCGATCCTCAGCGGATTCCTGATTGCGATCGCCGCCCACTTCTCGTGGGATGCTTGGGTCACGTTCTTCCCGATTGACAGCACGCTGTTCGGCCTCGTGCAGATCCACCTGCGGACGTTGATCATGACCGGGCCGTTCACTGCCGCGTTGATCGCGCTGCTGCTCTTCGGCATCCGCTACGAGGCGATGGGATTGGTCGATCAGTTTCGAAAGGAGGCGGCCACCGGGTCGGGCGCCATCCTCCCGGAGGACGTGGCGATTCTCGCCAGTCCATGGCAGCGCCTCAAGCAGCGCTTGCGCGCGTTTAGTCGCGGTGGGCTGGGGTCTTACCTGAAGGTTGCGCGTCTACAGTCCGCGCAGCTCGACCTGGCCATGGAGCGCTGGCATCGGGAGCGGCAGGAAATCGATACGCCGCTGGAGGCTGAGGATGCGCTGAGGCAGCGCGTGATCCAGCTGCGGCATTGGGTGCCGGCCTAACAGGCTCGGTTGTCGATCTTCTTCCATGTTCATGCCGTCCAGGCCCGCGGGGGATCTAGGCCGGCAAGCGACCCCAGATCGCCCTGGCCAACGCCAGGATGAGAAGCATGGCCGCTCCGGCCCAGGTGATCGCGGAAACCAATGGGTCGCTGAAGTCCGTGCCGCTGAGCACGGCGTGCAAGAAGATCGCTGCGAACGCCACATAGGCGAGGCGGTGCACCCATAGCCAAACGTCCTTGTTCATCCTGCTCGTGAGAAACGCGGTGACGGTCACGAGGTCTTTGGCCCGGCCAGGTTTTGCATGGACCCGCCCAGCAGGCGGACAGCGCCGACGCCGACCCCGGCCGCTAACGCCGCAGCCAACGCCTGGCGCCGGGTGAAGCTCCGCCGCACTCGAATATCCGTGGAACCGACCTTCTCGGGACCTGGCGCCAGGCTCATGTGCCCAATTCAGCCCACCGCACATGGCATGAGCCGAATGTGAAGAATTCGTAATGGGTAGAGCCGATGGATCTAGGACACGCGAACGCCGCACGGTGCCGGGGCCGGGCCGGCACCTATGAAGCCTGGTACCTGACGGTATCCGAGCCGGCTCAAC
>JBGQGS010000014.1:0-24710 GCA_041497555.1 Candidatus Dormibacteraceae bacterium
AACCGCGAGATCGCGTCGGCGCTAGGCGTGCCCGAGCAGACGGTTGCGTCCCGGTTGGCGGCTGCCCGCAAGCAGCTGCAGGTCACCCTGGCCGACACCCGGCAACCAAAAATGGTTGATCCGGCCTAGGAGTGCGTTTCTTCTTCCCGACATGTCAGACATGAACGACTTCGAACTGGAGATGGAGCACGAGCTGCATCGGATTCTCGATCCGATGACACGTGGTTCGATCCCGACTCGGAGACCTTTGCAACCAGGAGGGAGCATGAAGAAGCTTTTGGGCGGCGCCGGAGCTGCAATCGGCGTCAAGATCCTGACCGGGATCGCGGTTGCCGCGGCGGCGACGACCTTTGCAGTCGCGGCCACCGAGGTGGCGATCACCGGGAGCGTCAACCCGGCCAACTGGGGCCAGCAGGTGACGAATCAAGTCGATGCCTGCAAGGCCAGCGCCGCCCGCCTGGGCGTGCACGGCATCGGGCAATGCGTCGCATCGTTTGCGCGGACGCACGGCGACACTGTCAGCGATTCGCACGCGAAGAACGACAAGACCAAGACTGGCGTGACTGGCAATGGCAGCGCCAACCCCAACGCCAACGCCAAGCCCAAGAGCAACGGGCAGGGCTCCAGCAAGAGCCAGGGCTCGCGGCCCTCGATTACTACGGCCGGCGAACCAACCGACCCTGCGGTGGTCGTCCCCACGTCAATCCCGCCGCAGTCATGACCTGGTCCTGATCCTCTAGCAAACCCCTTCCTCTCGTGGGGCCGGGCCACAAGGTCCGGTCCCACACTTTCTTAGACCGACTTTCGGGACGTCTTCCAGCGCTGGCCTTCGGCCGTGTCGGTGACGGCCACGCCGAGGGACCCCAGCTCGTCGCGCAATCTGTCTGACGTGGTGAAGTCTTTCGCCGCGCGAGCTTTCTCCCGAGCGTCGAGCAGGACCGACGCCCCTTCCGGAAGCGAGACTTCAGGCGACGCGCGGTCGAGGTCCAGCCCGAGAACCGCGTCCCAGGACCGCAGCAACGCCGCCTTGACGCCCGTCGCCACGCCGGAATGCGTGAGCTCGGCGACGAGCGCCATCGCGGCGGGCGTGTCCAGGTCATCGGCAACGGCCGCGCGGAACCTATCCTCATAGGGCCCGCCTTGCGCGTCGCCTTTCTCTAGGGCGAGGCCATCGTTTGACCAGTCAGCGACGCGTTCCCTGAGCTGCCTGAGCGCACGATCGGCTCCGGCCAGGCCTTCGGTGCTGAAGTTCAGCTTCGTGCGGTACTTGGCCTGCAGCGCGAGATAGCGAAAGGCGAGTGGGTCGAAACCCTGTTCCTCCAGCTCGGAGATACGAAAGAAATTGCCGGCGGACTTGGCCATGCGCGAGCCCCCCAGCATGAGCAGGCCCCCGTGCATCCAGCAGCTCACAACTCGATGACCTGTCACGCCCTCGCTCTGCGCGATCTCCGCCTCGTGGTGCGGAAAGACGTTGTCTGCGCCGCCCGTATGGATGTCGAACCGATCGCCCAGGAGAGACATCGACATCGCCGAGCATTCGATGTGCCAGCCCGGAAAGCCCGGTCCCCACGGGCTCGGCCAAACTTGCATCCGGTGCTCGCCGGCGGCCTTCCAGAGCGTGAAGTCGCCGGGATGGCGCTTCTGCGGATCGACCTCACCGCGGACACCCGCGAGCAGCTTGTCCGTCGTGTTTCGCGACAGCTTGCCGTACGAGGGGAAGCTCGCGATGTCGTAGTAAACGGCGCCGCCGACCTCGTATGCATGTCCGCGCGCAATCAACTTTGTGATCAGGTCGATCATCTGGGCGATGTACTGAGTGGCGTGCGGGTAATGGTCAGCGGGTCGGATGTTGAGCTTGGCGGCGTCGTCCAGGAAGACGGCGGAGTAGTACGCCGCGATCTCTTCCGGCGACTTGTGCTCCAGCCGCGCGGAGACGAGCATCTTGTCCTCGCCGCGGTCGAACATGTCGTCGGTTAGATGACCGACGTCGGTGATGTTCATCACCTGCTCGGTCTGGTAGCCGAGGTATTCGAGACTGCGGCGAAGGAGGTCGGGCAGCATGAACGTGCGCAGGTTTCCGATGTGCACGTAGCGGTAGACGGTCGGGCCGCAGGAGTAGATCCGAACCACCCCCGCACGCAAAGGCCGGAGCTCCTCCTTGGCGCGCGTGAAGGTGTTGTAGAGCCGCACGGTGGAAGTCGTCGCGCTCATCTGGATCCTATGCTGCCAGTAAACAGTTGAAGCCAGTCCGATTGGATGGCGCGGAAGCCGTGGCCGGCGACATCGAGGGTCGCGTGCTCGTCCACGACCTCGGCCCGGACCTGCGAAAGGGGACCGTGCTCGGAGCCCGGCATCTCGAACGAGTCCGGCGAGCGCGCGAGATACACCTCGTCGAGCTCGAGCCTGGCGACCTTCACGAGGACGAGGCTGCGCGCCGGTTGGCCGCCGCGCTGTCAGGGCCGGGCCTTGTGGCTGAGCCACCGGTCCAGAGCCAGGCTCGCCTGGTCGCGGGCCATCGCGGACTGGTCCGCGTGCGCGCGGATTTGGTCGACGCCATCAACGCCCTTGGCTACATCTCCGTCTTCACGCTGATGGACGGCCAGGCGGTGGCCCAAGGCGAGGAGGTCGCCGGCTGCAAAGTGACACCAGTCGCGATCCCGGGTCGCCTCATCGAGGCGGCGGAGGAGATTTGCCGCGAGATGGGCCCGATCGTCGAGCTGCTCGCCTTCCGTCCGCTGAAGACGTTCGTGGTCGCGACCGAGCGCCTCAAGCCAAAGGCGCGCGAGCTCTTTCGTTCGGCGGTGACGGCCAAGCTCGGCTGGTACGGGGCCGAGGTGCTCGGCGTGCGGGAGGTGCCGCGGACCGGCGATGCCGTGGCGTCCGCCTACGAGGAGGCAGCAGCCCTGGGCGCGCAGCTCGTGCTCTTCGCCGGCGCTTCCGCGATCGATCCGCTGGACCCTGCGTACGCCGAGCTCACCCGCGCCGGAGGCCACCTGCTCCAGCTCGGCGCCCCCATGCACCCGGGCAGCATGCTGTGGCTGGGACGGCTGGGTGATGCCGCCGTCGTCGGCGTCGCGTCCTGCGCCGGGTTCGGCCGATCGAGCTCGCTCGACCTGCTGCTGCCTTTTGTCTTCGCGTACGGCCGCGCAGACGCCAAAGACCTCCTGCGCCTAGGCCACGGTGGGCTCATCGAGTCAGCCGCCGGCCGCCGCTTCCCCCCGTACGCCTGATAGCGCGGGTGGGGACAGATGCCCTTCCCCCCCGCCGGAACCCCCCTCCTCTGCGCGCAAAGCGGCGAGCAGGATGGGACCTACTGATTGCCGCGGCGACGCTGGGTCGCGCTTCGAAGGTGCACGCGGAGGAGACGGCCGACATAGACCCGGCCTAGCGGCCACCTCCCTTGCTTCTGACGAGTTTCGGCATCGTCAACCCGGGCCATTCGGACGGCATCATCTCCGACAGGAATTGGTCCACAGTCGCGATCAGCAGGGACAGCCGCACGCCGTGATGTGTCGGCAGGTAGGGGCGCAGGTAGTCGGCGCCGCTGCGCCACTTGTTGACGGCGCCCCGGCGATTGTGACGGCCGTAGTGAAGGCATCCCGCCGCGACCTGGATCAGCCCTTTGTAAAAGTCGGCATCGGGGCCCTTGCGGTCACGCATCCATTCCTGCTCCCAGGCTTCGTGCGCTTCCCAGTACTTGCCGCTGTTAAAGAGGTCGACGCCTCGCTCGAGCTCGGCGTTCATGGGGATAATCGCCAAATGACCCAGTCGCCGGCCGAATACTCGCGAGTCAACCTGTCCAGCGATCCCATCTACCGATACCTTCGCATCACCAAGGGCGGGCCTGGGGGCGTGGCCGGAGGCGCATCGGAGCAGGATCTCGTCGACGCGGCCTGGATGCAGCGCCTCCGCCGAATCCACCAGCTCCAGAGCGCCTGGTGGGTATTCGCCACAGGGGAGCACTCGCGCTTCCAACACGCCCTTGGTTCCATGCACCTCGCGGGGGAATGGGCTCGCCACCTCTATCCGTCGCTGAGAGCAGCCTGCGAGGGGACGCCTTCGCCGCCTCTCGTCGAGGAGACGATGCGCATGGCGGGCCTCCTCCATGACGTCGGCCACGGCCCGTTCGGCCATTTCTTCGACGAGAACTACCTCGACACGTGGGGCATCGACCACGAGGTCATCGGGCGGGCGCTGATCACAGGCCCGCTCGCCGACCGGATCGAATCTCTCGGCGCGTCCCCCAACGTTGATTTCGATCCCGGAGAGTCGATCGACCCGCGGTGGGTCGCCTACCTGATCTCGTCAGCGGAGCTGGAGGGCTTTCAACCGCCGCCCTGGCTGGCGGCCCTCAAGCCCGCGCTCGTGGGCGCGTACTCGGCTGACAACATGGATTACGTCCCTCGCGATTCATATATATGTGGCGTCGCGACGGGCCCCGTCGACGTGCCGCGGATCATCCATTACTCGTTCATCTCCGAGCGAGGCCTGACGCTTCACGCACATGCTGCGGAGGCGCTGTACATGTTCCTCAACGCCCGGTTGTACCTCTACCACCAGGTCTATTTCCACCGGACGGTGCGGCGTATCGACCTCCAGCTGCGTGAGGTTTTTCGTCCGACGCTCGAGCTCATGCTGGGAGGCAACCCGCTGCAGCGGCTCGACCGCTACCAGGTGCTCACGGAGTGGTCGCTGCTGTCCGAGGTCGACCGCTGGGCTCTCGGCCAGGGGGATGCCATGCAGCGCGAACTGGGAGCAGCGTGGGCCGACGTAGTCGCGCGCAAGCTCAAGTGGAAGCTGATCTACCAGGGACATACCGACGCTCGGGACATCCCGAGCGTCGCCTTGAGCGTCACCCGAGAGCAGTTTGCGCACCAGCTCCGCGAGCGACTGCCCGAAACGCTTCGCGACATCGTGTTCGAGGTCGACGTGGCCGCCCAGGAGTCGCGGGCGTTCAACCCGATGACCGAAACGGCTGACATCCTGCTCTACGACCCGCTCGAGGACCGCTACCAGCAGAGTCGCGTGCTGGATCTGTTCAGGAGGCTGCCGGTGCGCATGGCGCTCTTCCGGATCTTCGCGCACGACGAGTCACACCGCAGCGAGCTGATCCGGGCCGCGAACGAGGTACTCGGGCTCTAACTAAAAGTCGTCGTCGCCGTAACCGCCGCCGCCCCCGTAATCGCCTCCGCCGTAGTCATCCCCTTCGCCCATGTCATCGCCACCACCCCCGTCGTCGAAATCGCCGCTGTCGCCCTCGCCCGAGCTGGCGGTGGCGAACGTCGAAACAAGGCGTCGTAGGGCCGGCTTGCCGCAGTCAGGACAGGGCGGGTCGGGTGACGAGTAGCTCGGGAGGAGCGACGTCGATCGCTTGCCGCACTCCTCGCACCGGTACTCGTAGATCGGCATCCCTACGATTATCGCGATGTCACGAATGATCGGCGTCGAGCGCATTCGCGCCGCTGCCGGGCGAGCGCGACCGCACGTCCTGCGGACGCCCCTGATCCCGGTCGATGGCGTGCTGCTGAAGCTCGAATGCCTCCAGCCGACCGGGAGCTTCAAAGTCCGAGGCTTCTTCGCCGCGGCGCTCGCCCTGCCTGCGGAGAAGCTTCGACGCGGGCTCATCACGGTCAGCGCCGGAAATGCGGCGCAGGCTTGCGCCTACGTCGCAAGGATGCTTGGCGTCCCATGCCGGGTGGTCATGTTCGACACGGCCCCGCCGCCCAAGGTCGAGGGGGTCAAACGCTGGGGCGCGACACCGATCCCCATGGCGCGCGACGCGCTCTTCCAGTGGATGGCGACCGAAGGCTGGAACAAAGAGCCAGAGGTATTCATCCACCCTTTCGCAGAGCCCGAGGTGATGGCCGGCCACGGCGGTCTCGCGCTCGAGCTGCTCGAGGACGTGCCGGACCTTGCCCGTGTCCTCGTCCCTGTAGGCGGGGGCGGGTTGGTGGGCGGCATCGCATCCGCGATCAAAGGCCTGCGCCCGGAGGTCGAGGTGATTGGCGTCCAGTCGGACGGCTACGCGCTCTGGACGCGATGCTTCGAGGCGGGCGGCCCGGTGGCGATCAAGCCGGAAACGATCGCCGACGGCACCACCGCCCCCTTCGACCCGCGCATGTTCGAGCTGCTGAAGGAGTGCGTCGATCGATGGCTCACCGTGCCGGAGCCGAGGCTGCGCTCGGCCATCCCTGAGCTGGCGGCTGCCGCGAAGGTCGTGGCGGAAGGCGCCGGTGCATTGACCTATGCCGCGCTGGAACAGCTGGAGCCGGGACCTGCCACGGTGGCAGTCGTGAGCGGGGGAAACATCGACCCCCGATTGCTGGCCGATCTGCTGGTCTCGCCCTAGGCCGGGAGGACGTCCTCGCAGATCTTCAGGCTGGACTGGATGTCTGCGGCCGTGATCCCGTAGTGCGTGACGAAACGGACTCGGTGCGGTCCGGTGGCCCCGCCGAAGAGGCCTCGCTTCCGGCACTCATGCTCGAAGTCGGCGCCGGTCATACGCTCCAGGTCGAAGAAAACGAGATTGGTCTGCACGCGGGAAAGATCGCACTTCACGCCCGGCAGCTCGGCCAAACCCTCGGCGAGCGTGCGCGCGTTCCTGTGATCCTCTGCCAGCCGGTCGACCATCGTCTCGAGCGCGATGAGCCCGGTCGCCGCGATGACGCCTGCCTGCCGCATGCCGCCGCCAAGCCGCTTGCGCCAGCGTCGAGCCTGCTCGACGGCCTCTGCGCTGCCACAGAACACGCTTCCCGCCGGGCAGCCCAGGCCCTTGGAAAGGCAGAAGGTCACCGTGTCTCCGCACGCGGCGATCTCCGCCACGCCTGTTCCGGCGGCCACGGAGGCGTTGAAGATCCTGGCGCCGTCGAGGTGGACCCGCAGACCGTGAGCTCGAGCCGCGTCTGACGCGGCTCGCAGGTCCTCCAGGGGCCATACGACGCCGCCGTGCCGATTGTGGGTGTCTTCGAAGCTCACCGCGGCTGTGAGGGGCTGATGGAAATCATCGCGGGGCCTGAGCGCCGACTCGATCTGCGCCGGCGTCATCACGCCTGCCTCGGTCGCCACCGGCCGGATCTGGACTCCTGAGATGACGGCGGCGCCGGCTCCCTCATATAAGAAGACGTGAGCATCCGCGTCGGCGATCAGCTCTTCGCCGGGGCGGGTGTTGACTGCCACACCGATGACGTTGCCCATGGTGCCGCTCGGCAGGAATACCGCCGCCTCTTTGCCGAGCCGCGCGGCGGCCACCTCCTCGAGCTTGTTGACGGTCGGATCGTCACCGAACACGTCATCGCCAAGCGGCGCTGTCGCCATCGCGCGGCGCATATCGGGTGTGGGCATCGTCACGGTGTCCGAGCGAAGGTCGATCGCCGTCACGCGCTTAATCTAACCGCGCGTGAAAAACAAGAGGGGGTCCCCGCCAACTCACGGCGCAGCCTCGGCCAGGGATCCCCGCGAACTCACGGCGCAGCCTCCGAGTTCGTGGGGCCTTTTCGGGGGGAAGAAAGTTCAGCTCATCCTCGCTCGCGGCCGCATCCGCCCGCTGGGGCGCTCGGGACTTAAGGAGCACAGTCATCTCGCGATCGCGGGTGGCCGCGTCGTCGCCTGCGGCGGGTCAGAGCTGATGGGGCTGCGCGGCCCGCGGACCCGCGTGGTCGATCTGGCAGGTGCGACCGTGCTGCCCGGCTTCAACGATGCTCACGCGCACGTCGTCTACTACGGCCTGACCCGGTTCGGCGCCGACCTGGGTGGCGCGCGGAGCGTGGCCGAGATTGCGGAGCGCATGAAGGCGCACGCCAGGACGCTTGCGCCGGGCGAATGGCAGCAGGGTATGGGCTACCGGGCAGACGAGCTCGCCGAACGCCGCCAGCCCCACCGCCGCGAGCTGGATCGCGTGACAGGCCGGCGTCCCGCGTTCATCGACGAACGCGGGGGACATTCGAGAGTGGCGAACTCGGCCGCGCTCGCCGCAGCCGGCATCACCTCGGAGACTCAGAATCCTCACGGTGGCAGGATCGGCCGCGACATCGACCGCACGCCCAACGGGTTGCTCCTCGATTCGGCGATGCGCCTGGTCGCGGACGTGCAGCCTCCACCCAGCCTGGAGCGCCGCGTCGAAGGAATTCTCCACGCCCAGAGGCTGCTGCTTTCGCGCGGCATCACGTCCGTCGGCGCCGCGGTCAACCGGGGATTTGCGGATGACCTCCGGGCCTACCAGCAGCTGGCCGGCGACGGCCGGTTGCGAATCCGTGTCAACGAGTTTCTCTCGTGGGAGCTGCTGGAAGCCGCGTCGAGTCTTGGCGTTCAGGCTGGTTTCGGCGGAGCGCTCGTGAGGGCTGGGCCTGTCAAAGTGTTCGTCGACGGCGGGGCCGAGCGCGTCGCGGCGCGCTCTGGGGGAGGTACGTGGCGCACGACACCCGCAGAGCTGCGCGAGCTCGTTGCTCGCGCGACGCAAGCCGGGCTGCAGGTCGCCGCGCACGCGATCGGCGATGCGGCGATTGAAGCTATGTGTGACGCGGTGGAGGCGGCCGGAGGCGTCCACCTGCGCCACAGGATCGAGCACTGCACGATCTGCCCACCGGATCTTCAGGCTCGGATCGCAAAGCTCCGGATGGTGGCCGTCATGCAGCCCATGGCGGCCCGATTCGGGCGAGTCGCGTCGGCGCTCTTCTTCCCCATCCGAGACCGAACGCACCTTGCGCCGCACGTGCGATTACTGCGCGCCGGTGTTCCGGTGGCGTTCAGCTCAGACCTGCCGGTGGCGCCAGATCCCAACCCTTGGCCGGGGATCCAGGTCGCGGTCGAAGACCAGGTGAACGGGATCAGCCTTCTGGCCGCGCTTCGCGCATACACCTACGGGGGCGCATTCGCAAGCTTCGAGGAGTCGGACAAGGGAACGCTGGAGCCGGGCATGCTGGCGGACCTGCAGGTGTACGACGAGGATCCGCTCGCCGAACCGGTGTCGAGCCGGGATGGACTCCGCCCAAGAGCTGTCCTCGTGGGCGGAGTCCGCGTCTTCGGGAGGATCTAGCTCCCTGTGTCGAAGGGCTCGGGCATCGGCCCGGGCTCGGGGGCGGGTGGAACCCAGCGGACCTCCGGCGAGGCTGGAGTCGAGCTCCGCCGCGGCGATGAACGCCGAGGCGTCGCGCGGCGGGCTGTCGCCCCGGATGGCGAAGAGGCCGGCCGTCGCGCCGTCGAGCTGCGCGCCGAAGCCTTCCGCGTGGCCGGCTTCGGAGTGGATGCCGTCTTCTTGGCAGTGCTTGCCGCGCGCTTTGCGGTGCGCTTTGCACCGGTCGCTGCGCGGCGCCTGGTGCTTGCCGCGCGCCGCTTCGTGGACGAGGCACCAGCGGCACCTCGCGAGGCGGCGTCGTGGGCCAGCTTCTGTACCTGCTTTCTCAAGCCCTCGAGGCGCTTCAATGCTTTGTCGACGTCGGCCTGCTTCGCAGTCCGGCGAACCTGTGCCTGGAGCTGGTCGATCGCGGTCTTCAGCGTCTTCTGGCCGTCTTTGATCGTGCGCTCGAGCTGACGGCGAACGTCACTCGGCACGTGACTCTCGGCCTGGCGGAGGGCTTTTCTTCCGGCCTTGACAGCTCGGCCGACCAGGCCGGATCGCCTCGATCGGGAAGGCGCTCGCTTCCTTGTTGCCATGCATCAACCTCCATGAACCGTGCCGGGCAGGAGCAAATAACGCAGCGCGTTAGAATGGGCCCGGCCGTGACGACAGCCCCTGAGCGACACCTTATCAAGAAGTATGCAAACCGCAAGCTCTACGACACGCGCACGAGTCGCTACATAACGCTCGAAGGAATCGCGGAACTCGTGCGCGATGGGCACGAGATAAAGGTGGTCGATCGCGACAACGGGCACGACCTGACGCAGCTGACTCTGTCCCAGATCGTCCTCTCCCATGAGAAACACGGTCACCCGAGCCTCGTCGATGCGGGGGGCGAGGTCATCCACGATCGCGGACAGGCGCTGCTGGATTACGTGCGCAAGACCCTCAACGTTCCCTCCGACTTGAAGAATCAGATGGAGCGCAGGCGGGAGGACCTCGAGGAAAGGGCGGACGACGCAATCGAGCGCGCGCTCAGGCGGCTGCGAATACCAAGCCACACCGACATCGATCGCATCAATGAGCGGCTGGACCGTATCTCCGCACAGTTCAAAAAGCTCGGTGTCACGGAGCCGGCTACGAACCGACCGCGTAAACGAAAGGCCGCTCGCTGATAACCGTCTGGATCGCGATGTCCGCCTCGACGCGATAGGTCGCCTGCCGCACGCGCCGGTCGGCGAGCAGCGCCTGTGTCATGAGGCCTGCGACCTCAGCAAGGCGATTGGCATCGCCGATCGTCGTGATAGTCCAGGGTGGTGCGACGACGACGCCATCGATCGTAACGCCGGCACGTGTCTGTTCGGTGGCTACGCCGATGACCACGCGCTGGTCGTTGACCGCGATCGCCTCGGCGCCGCCGGCCGCCAGGTTGTTCACCGTGTCCTGCAGGTCCAGCGCCGTCAACCCCGTGGCATCGATCACGATCACGACGCCTGGTCCGTGCACCGGCACCAGTCCCTCGACCGCGCGGAGGCGGTTGGCCTCGGCCATGAGCACCTGGTCCGCCGCTCCGCTGGTGCCGGATTGGAGGGTGGACTGGCGCTGCTCCAGGTCGGCCGCCTCGGCCTGCAGCGTGTCGTTGGCGCGGTGGAGATCGTCGATCAAAAAGGCGAGCGACGTGGTGTCGACGCCGACCAGGCTGCGCTCGACCTCGGCCTGGCTCCGAATCTGGACCGTGGCCACGAGCGCGACCAGCAGGGCGATCAACCAAACGCTGATCGCGCGCCCCGATGCGCGCCGGTGACGTGAGGGCTTATTAAACAGGGGCCCCCGCGAACTCACGGCGAAGCCTCGGAGCCCAGGGGTCCCCGCGAACTCACGGCGAGGCCTCCGAGTTCGTGGGGTTCTTTCGCGGGGATTTTAAGACGTTGAGACATGGGGTATCTGCAAGCTCGAGTCGTAAGCCGGCAAAGTGAGGTCCGGGCTGCCGAAGAAAGTGAGGTGAAGTTCGAACTGGACCTGGCGTGCGCGGATGTCGGGAAGCGCTGAAGAATCGCCGAGCGCCGCCACCATCCGGTTTCGGTCTCCGACCGCGAGCAACCTGATCGGAGATGACAGCGGCGGTCCCTGGTCGATGACGACCTGACCCTCCGAACCGGAGTACGCGGTCAGCGGCGTGATCCGGCGTCCGTTGACTGCGATGCCTTCGGCGCCCTGCGCGAAAAGCAAATTCACGACGTCCTGGACGTCCTGGAAATTGACCAGGTAGCCCGTCTGCCCGCCCGTGGCGGGTCCTGGGACGCCGTTGGCCAGGTCGACCTCCACGCCCGGGCCGTGCATGGCGGTGAGCCCGGCGTGTGCGCGAAGGTCGGCGAGCTGGTTTTGCAGGCCCTGAGTCGCGGCGGAGCGTCCGGCCGCCTCGGTTTCCAGCGCGTCGATCTGAGCCCGAACAGCGGCGATCTGGCGTCGCCAATCAGCGTTGGTCGCTTCGAGGTCCTGCACGCTGCGCACGAGGGCCTGGTAGCGGGCGACCTGGTTCGAGGGGGTCAGCAGCTGCGCTCTGACCTGTCCGGTGACGAGGAAGCCGGTGGCGAGCGCGACCGCGGCGACCACGACGATGCTGAACAGCTGCTGGCGCGGCATTCTACTCAGGGGTCCCCGCGAACTCGTGGCGAAGCGTCGGATCCAGGGGTCCCCGCGAGCTCACGGCGAAGCCTCGGACTTCGTGGGGCTATTTCGTGGGGATTTCATGGCGCCCATTGTGCGGCCAGGGGTGCGAACGCTTACCAGAGGTCCCCGCGAAGTCACCGCGAACCCTCGGACTTCTCGGGGTTCTTTCGTGGGCTAGGAGTAGTATCGGAAGTCCTGAAATGGCGGTAGAAACCCGCGTTTCCGCCTTCCAGACCGCACAGCGGCGGTTCGACGCCGCAGCTGACGTGATCGGCCTCTCCGATGACGCTCGCCGCGGCCTGCGTGACGTCAAGCGCGAGCTGACCGTCCACTTCCCGGTGCGCATGGACAACGGTTCGGTCCATGTGTTCACGGGCTGGCGCGTGCAGCACAACATCAGCCGTGGCCCCGCAAAGGGAGGCATCCGCTACCACCCGGACATCGACCTCGACCTGGTTAAGGCGCTCGCCATGCTCATGACGTGGAAATGCGCGGCGGTCGGGCTTCCTTACGGCGGATCCAAGGGCGCGGTAGCTTGCGACCCGAGCAAGCTGTCGCTGACCGAGCTCGAGCACCTGACCCGCCGCTATGCGACCGAGATCGCGATCCTCATCGGGCCGGAAAAGGACATCCCCGCGCCCGACATGGGGACGAATCCGCAGGTGATGGCGTGGATCATGGACACGATCTCGATGCACTCCGGTCATTCGGTGACGGCCTCAGTCACCGGCAAGCCGGTCGACGTCGGTGGGTCCGAGGGGCGTGTCGACGCCCCAGGACGTGGCGCCACCTACCTGACGCTCGAGGGCCTCAAGTACCTACACGTCGACGAGGAGACTCCGACCGTCGCCGTTCAGGGTTACGGCCAGGTCGGCCGGTCGACGGCTCGGCTGCTCGCCGAGGCCGGGCTGAAGGTGGTGGCCGTGAGCGATTCGAAGGGCGGCGTGTACAACCCCCACGGTCTGGACCTTGCGGCGCTGAACGAGCACCGCCAGGTCCGCGGCGGCGTCACCGGCTTCAAGAAGGCCGACAACATCACCAACGCCGAGATCATCGAGCTTCCTGTGACGGTGCTCGTTCCCGCCGCCGTGCAGGATCAGATCACCGAGGAGAACGCTGGCAAGATTCGAGCGCGACTCATAACTGAAGGCGCCAATGCGGCGGTCTCTCCTGGAGCCGATCCGATCCTGCACGACCGGAACATCTTTCTGGTCCCGGACATCATCGCGAACGCGGGCGGCGTGATCGTCTCTTACTTCGAATGGGTCCAGGACCTACAGGCTTTCTTCTGGGAGGAGGAGGAGATCAACACCAAGCTGCACCACGTCATCACGCGGGCCTTCTACGAGATCCTCCATACATCGGTCAACAAGCGCATCGACATGCGGCTGGCCGCCTACGCGCTCGCTGTGCAGCGAGTGGCCAACGCGACGACAGTGCGAGGCATATACCCGTAAAGGCGCGGGGGGATCAGGATCCCCCCGCGGAACCCCCCTTTGACATCCAGGTTGTCAGGAGTCGTAACTGTCGAGCCTGGGGACGCCCGGAATGAATCCGGGCTTCAGCTCCACTGGGTTAGATTGAGAGCGCGATGACTTCCCTCCGGCCCAATCGCGTCCTTGTCACGGGCGTGTCCAACCCTCTCGGCGCCGAGGTCGCTCGGCGGCTCGCTCCGCACGTGCCCTACCTGTTCGGGTGCGACGTGGAGGACCCGATCAGCGCCCTTGAGGAGATGGACTTCGTCCATGCGGACACGCGCCACGCGGCGATCGGCAAGCTCGTACGCCAGCTGCATATCGACACCGTGGTGCACCTGGCCGTCATCGTCGACTCCCCTCACGACGAGCGCTCGATCCACGAGACCGACGTGATCGGAATGATGAACGTCCTCGTCGGCTGCTCCGCGCCATCCAGCCGGGTACGCAGGCTGATCGTGAAATCCAGCCAGGCAATCTACGGCGCTGGACCGGCCGATCCGTCCTTCTTCTCGGAAGACATGACGAGCATCGAGCGCCCCGCCTCCTCGATCACGCGCGAGCTGCTCGAGATGGAGCAGCTGGTCAGCGAGTTCGCGCTGCGCAACGAATCCTGCCAGGTCAGCGTTCTGCGGCTCGGGTTTCGGGTCAGCGAGGGCACTACTCTTGAGCGCTACCTATCGCTGCCCGTCGTGCCGACCTTCGCGGGCTTTGACCCGCGCCTGCAACTACTGCACGAAGACGACGCTGCCGACGCCATCGTGCGTGCAGTAATGGGTGTGCATCCAGGAGTGTTCAACGTCGCGGCGAACGGTGTAGTCCTCTTGAGCCAGGCGATCGCGATCATGGGCGGCCGGCCGGCGCCGATCCTGCCCCCATACGGCCGTTGGGTGGCACGCGTCGCGATGCGTGCAATGACCCGCGTCGACGTCCAGGCGCATCTCGCCGACGTGATCGCCTTCGGTTCGGTGATGGACTGTTCCAGGCTCGAGGCCGAGTTCGGCTGGAAGCCGGCCCGGAGCTCGCGCGAGGTCATCGACGGCCTCGCTCGAGGCAAGGACCTCGAGGTGATCGAAGCACCCTCGCCGCCCCAGGAATACGAGCTGCAGGTCTATCTGCAGCGCCGGCGGCGCGCCGCACGCAACGGTCAGCGCGGCGGACCGGCCCTCGAGGCGCACGGATGATCCAGAAGACGACTCCCAAACAGCGCCGCAAGGACAGCAAACCGGCGGAGATCGTGAGGACGCGGTCGGGCTTGCGGCTCCCGAAGCCTGTCCGGCGCCTTCAGCGCCAGGCACCGCTTTACGCGCTCCAGGGATTGAGCGAGCTGTCGCAGCGACTGCGGCAGCTGACCGGGCGCGAGGTCATCGACCTCAACCGAATCATGGAGTTCGTCCAGTTCATATACAAGCAGCAGGAGCTCGCCCGCCGCGGACCGAACTACGAAGTCGACGACTTCGGGTTCGACCCGCAGTGGACCGAGTCGTTCCTTTCGGCCTTCATGGTCCTGTATCGCGAGTACTGGCGGGTCGAGACGACGGGCGTGGAGAACGTGCCCGCGTCCGGTCGTGCATTGCTCGTGTCGAACCACGCGGGCGTCCTGCCCTGGGACGGCACCATGATCAAGACCGCGGTCTTTGCGGAGCACTCGCATCCACGTCACGTGCGCGCCCTGGTGGCGAGCTTGTTCATGGGTATGCCGGTGTTGAGCTGGTTCCTTCGCCGCACCGGTCAGGCGGTCGGTCATCCCGATGACACGAGGCGGCTGCTGGAGCGCGACGAGCTCGTCCTAGTCTTCCCCGAAGGGGTGAGGGGAACCGGGAAGAACTTCAAGGACCGCTATCGCCTGCGCCGGTTCGGGCGGGGCGGCTTTGTCGCGACGGCCATCAGGTCGCGCGCGCCGATCATCCCGATCTCGGTCGTGGGGTCGGAAGAGATCTACCCGATGGTCGGCGACCTGGCACCCGTGGCGAGGTTCTTCGGCCTTCCCTACTTCCCGATCACCCCCTTCTGGCCGTGGTTGGGACCGCTGGGCATGATCCCGCTGCCCAGCAAGTGGCGGATTCAGTTCCACCCGCCGGTACATGTCGAGGAGCATCCGCCCGACACGGCGGACGACCAGAACCTCGTGATGGCCCTGGCCGACGAGGTGCGCGACACGATCCAGCAGGGCGTTTACGACAACCTGAAGCTGCGCCGGGGTGTCTTCCTCTAGTCGTGTGGTTACGGGAACGGCTTGGCTGGAACTAGACTCGGGGCAGCGAGGATCGCGATTGGACTGGCTGCCTAGCTCTAGTCCACCACCGACCTGGTCCGAGCCGGTTCCGGTTCTTCGACGATGTCCAGCGCTGTCGCCTGGCTGATCCAGTACTGAACGTCGGAGAAGCTCGGCGCGCCGGCGAGTCCGACCGCGTCGACCAGCTTGGCGTGAAGGACGCTTGCGTCCTGGGCGCGTAGGTCGCCCATCGAGTTGATGCCGAGGCGGCGGATGATGGGCAGGAAGCGATCCATGCCTGAGACCTCGAGCAGAGTGCACTGGTGAGCAAACTCGAGCAGGCGGTCGGCGCTGATGCCCGTCCTCTTGGAGAGACGATCACGGTCGATGGTGAGCGACGTGCGGTGCAGCAGCTGATTGGTGTGCTGGATACCGCGCGCGCGAAACCTGCGGACGTCTTCATCAGAGATGCCCCGCAGATATTCGAGCGTCCGATACACGACGGATGAAAGTGTATCGACCCACCGTGACGCCACCGGCATTCCGTATAATCGACCCTACCCCGCCACCATTGGAGTAAACACACCCTGAATCAGAGCCAGCTCGAAACCCGCGGAGTGGTACCCGGGGATCAGTCTGGCCTGGAGATAGGGATCGGTCGGCGGGCCCGCCGCTCGTATGGATTTGACGAGGTCGCCCTCGTGCCCGGCGGAGTCACGCTCAATCCCGAAGAGGTCGATATCTCATTTTCGATGGGCGACCGCCTCAAGCTCCCTCTTCCCATCTGGGGCTCGGCCATGGACGGAGTCGTCGACGTCGACTTCGCCATCGCGATGGGAAAGCTCGGCGGAATAGCGGTCCTCAACCTCGACGGCGTGCACACGCGATACGAGGACTCGGCTCCGATCATCAAGCGCATCGCCGAGGCCGACAAGTCTCAGCTCAACGCGGTGTTGAAAGAGGCGTATCGCGAACCGGTCAAGCCGCATCTCATCGCCGAGCGCATCAAGGCGATCAAAGCCGCGGGCGTGCCTTGCGCGGTCTCGACCGTGCCCGCCCGCGCCGAGGAACGAGCCGAAATGGTGCAGAGGGCTGGGGCTGACGTCTTCGTCGTGCAGGGGACGGTGCTCACCGCGCGTCACTCGTCTCAGTCGTACCACCAGCTGTCGTTCGAGCAGCTGGTCCGCGCCTGCCACATTCCGGTCGTTGTCGGCAACTGCGTCCACTACGAGACAGCGTTGGAGCTGATGGAGACGGGCATCGCCGGCATCCTGGTCGGCGTCGGCCCCGGAGCCGCCTGCACAACGCGCGGCGTGCTTGGCGTCGGCGTGCCGCAGGTGACGGCCACAGCTGACGTCGCCGCCGCTCGCGACGAACACATGCGACGCGGCGGCATGCGCGTGGCGGTGATCACCGACGGCGGCATGCGCATCGGAGCCGACGTCTGCAAGGCATTCGCTTCCGGGGCGGACGCGGTGATGATCGGCACCCCGCTTGCTGGCGCCGAGGAGTCTGCATCGAAGGGCTTCAACTGGGGAATGGCGACGCCCGACCCCAATCTTCCACGTGGTACCCGGATCCACGTAGGGACCAAGGCGACCCTTCACGAGATCCTGAGCGGGCCCGCGCGGGTTGACGATGGCACCCAGAACTTCGCCGGGGCGCTGCGTTCGGCGCTGGGCGTGTGTGGCGCGCGTGACATCACCGAGTTCCAGCACGTGGAGATGGTCATCGCGCCGGCGATCACCTCCGAGGGCAAGGTGTTCCAGCAGTCCCAACACGTAGGTATGGGGAAGAGCTGAGCTGAGCCGGACCGCCGCGGCCGCCCAGATCCGCGAAGAAGTGAAGGGCACGCTGCGGGGGGGTGTCCCGCCCTTGAAAAGTCAGCAAACGATCCTCGTCCTCGACTTCGGATCCCAATTCAGCCAGCTCATCGCGCGCCGCGTGCGCGAGGCGAGCGTGTACTGCGAGCTCGTGCCCGGGACCACGCCGTGGTCCGAGTTGAAGAAGCGCCAGCCAGCAGGGCTCATCCTGAGCGGGGGCCCGGCAAGCGTGTACGAACCAGGAGCTCCGCAGGTCGACCCTGAGGCGCTGCGCGCGGGGGTCCCGGTGCTCGGCATCTGCTACGGCATGCAGCTGATCGCCCACCACCTCGGTGGAAAGGTCGATCCGGGTCACGCCCGCGAGTACGGGCCTGCGCTGCTCGCCGTGCGGGAGCCGAACGGGCTTTTCCAAGGCCTCAACGACGAGCTCCCGGTCTGGATGAGCCACGGCGATCATGTCAGCGAGCTGCCGCCTGGCTTTCACTCGCTGGCTTCGAGCGGCAATTCGCCGGTGGCTGCATTTGCGAACGGCCACGGCATATTCGGCATCCAGTTCCATCCCGAGGTGGTTCACACGCCCAGCGGACGGGAGGTCCTGCGCAACTTCCTGTACGGCGTATGCCACTGCGACGCGTCGTGGACGGCAGGATCGTTTATCGCCGAGGCCACCGAGAGCATCCGCGCCCGGGTCGGCGGAGGCCGCGTGATCTGCGCGCTGTCAGGCGGTGTGGACTCGGCGGTCGCGGCGACCCTGGTGCACCGCGCCATCGGCGACCAGCTGACGTGTGTCTTCGTCAACAACGGACTGCTGCGCAAGGAGGAGCCCGAGCGGGTGCTCGCCGTGATGCACGGCAACCTCGACATGAAAATCCGTTACGTCGATGCGACCGAGCGCTTCCTGCAGGCGCTGCGCGGGGTGATCGATCCTGAGCAGAAGAGGCGGATCGTGGGCCGCGAGTTCATCTCGGTCTTCGAGGCTGAGGCAACGAGTCTCGGGCGCATCGACTTCCTGGCCCAGGGCACGCTCTATCCCGACGTCATCGAGTCGACCGCGCCCGACGTGGCCTCCACCGCCGTCAAGATCAAGACCCACCACAACGTTGGCGGCCTCCCGCCTGGGCTGCGCTTCCAGCTCATCGAGCCCTTGCGCTACCTGTTCAAGGACGAGGTGCGCGCAGTCGGGCTGGAGCTTGGCATGCCCGAGGAGATGGTCTACCGCCAGCCGTTCCCAGGCCCCGGCCTGGCGATTCGCTGCCTGGGCGAGGTGACTGCCGAGCGACTCGAGATCCTGCGCAACGCCGACTGGGTCGTGGTGGACGAGATCAAGCGCAACGGCCTGTACCGGCAGGTGTGGCAGTCGTTTGCTGTGCTGACGCCGCTCGAGACGGTCGGCGTCATGGGTGACTTTCGCACCTACGCCAACGTGGTCGCCGTGCGCGTGGTGACCAGCGAGGACGCCATGACCGCGGACTGGGCGCGCGTGCCGTATGAGGTGCTCGCGCGGATCAGCAACCGGATCGTGAACGAGGTCAAGGGCGTCAACCGCGTCGTATTCGACATCACGTCGAAGCCGCCCGGCACGATCGAGTGGGAATAGGGCGCTAACTCGGCGTTGAAGGTTCTTGTCGTCGGCTCGGGGGCGCGCGAGCACGCGCTCGTGTGGAAATGCGTGCAGTCGGACCTCGTGGAACGCGTCTACTGCGCGCCTGGCAACGGCGGCACAGGTGGCATGGCGCGCAACGTTCCCATCGGCGCCGCCGACGTGGTGCGCATAGTCGACTTCGCCAAGCGCGAGCGGCTCGGCCTTGTGATCCTCGGGCCGGAGGCTGCCGTAGACGCCGGCGTGGGCGACGCGCTGCGCAGCGCGGGCTTCAACGTCTTCGGTCCGAATCGCGGGGCCGGACGCATCGAGTCGAGCAAGTCGTTCGCCAAGGCGCTCATGAAGCGGGCGAACATCCCGACTGCCGACTTCGAGGTCTTCACCCAGCCCGCACCGGCCAGGCTGTGGGCGAAGGACCGCAGCGGGCGGGTCGCAGTCAAAGCCGACGGGCTGGCGCGCGGCAAGGGAGTGATCGTTTGCTCGCGCGTCGAAGAGTCGGACGCCGCGATCAACGCCATGCTGGTCGAGAGCCGTTTCGGCCGCAGCGGGGCGACGATCGTGGTCGAGGAGCTGCTGGAAGGACCCGAGCTGTCCGTCCTGGGTGTCACCGATGGCACCGACGTGGTCGCGCTTGCCCCGGCTCGCGACTTCAAGCGGGCGCACGAACGCGATACCGGACCCAACACCGGCGGCATGGGTGCGTACTCGCCGCCGAAGTCGATTGATGACGCGGTGGTGCAAGAGGTGGTGGACCGCGTGCTGCGCCCCGCAGTGCGGGAGCTTGCCAGTGGCGGCGACGAGTTCCGAGGTGTTCTGTACGCCGGCGTCATGCTGACCGGCGATGGCATCCGGACGCTCGAGTTCAATGCCCGCTTCGGCGACCCGGAAGCGCAGGTCGTGCTGCCCCGCTTGCAGACCGACTTCGTCGCCCTGGCGCTGGCCGCGGCGAAGGGGACGCTGGCGGACTTTCCCGACTTGCGCTGGAGCCCTCAAGCCTGCGTCGGGGTCGTCGTCGCGTCCGCGCACTACCCCGACGACGCGGCCGTCAAGACGGGCTTCCAGATCCGCGGCCTCGCGGAGATGCCTCCGGGCGTGCTCATCTTCCACGGCGGCACGCGCTTCGTGCCCGGCAGGGGACTGGTCACCGATGGCGGCCGGGTCGTGACCTCGGTCGCGCTCGGCGACATGGTGGCGCAGGCCCGCGAGAAGGCGCTGGCGGGGGCCCGGCAGGTACGATTCGAGGGGGCTTTTTTCCGAACCGATATTGCAGGAGAGGCTGGTTAGTTGAGCCCAGTGGTCGGCGTCATCATCGGCTCCAAGTCCGACATGCCGCTGATGGAATTGTGCGTCAAAGTGCTCGAGGAGCTCGGGCTCGAGCACGAGGTCAAGGTCTGCTCCGCGCACCGCAATCCGCGAGGGGTGATGGAGTGGGCTTTATCCGCGCGAGAGCGCGGGCTCAAGGTGATCATCGCCGCAGCGGGCGGAGCCGCCCATCTGCCGGGCGTCGTGGCGGCCTGGACGGATCTTCCGGTGGTCGGCGTCCCGGTGCCCACGCAGCACATGGGAGGTGTCGACTCGCTCTATTCCATCGTGCAGATGCCCGCGGGCATCCCCGTTGCCACGGTCGCAATCGGCGAGCCCGGCGCCAAGAACGCAGCGTGGCTCGCGGCTCGAATCATCGGCCTGAGCGACCCCGACATTGAAAAGCGCCACGCGGAAAAGCGCGCGGCCCTGGCCGGCTGATGGCGAAGAAGAAGGCGCGTGTCAGCCTGGTCGACACCACCTTCCGCGACGCGCAGCAGTCGCTGCTCGGCGGGAATCTGAGAAACGAGGAGATCATCCCGATCGCGGCGAAGATGGACGCTATCGGCTTTGCCGCGATGGAAGCGTTCGGCGGTGCGACCTTCGAGACGCAGCTGCGCCAACACGAAGACCCGTGGGACTTCCTACGCAAGCTGCGCAAGGCCGCTCCCAACACGCCGATCCAGGCCCTGATCCGCGGCCAGAACCTCGTTGCCAAGCGAAACTTTGCCGACGACGTAGTCGAGCTATTCGTCAAGCACGCGGCCAAGTGTGGCGTCGACGTGTTTCGCGTCTTCGATCCGCTCAATGACCTGCGGAACATGGAGGCGGCGATCGCAGCGGCCCTGAAGGCCAAGAAGAAGGTGCAGGGTGCGCTGAGCTACGCCATCTCGCCTGCCCACAACATCGAGCTGTGGGGTTCGCTCGCCAAGGGCCTGGTCAACATGGGTTGCCAGGAGATCGTGATCAAGGACACCTCAGGGTTGCTCAGCCCGCAGGCGACGTGGGAGCTCGTCACCACGCTCAAGAGTGCGGTCAAAGTCCCGATCGACGTGCACTCGCACTGCTCGAGCGGCATGGCGCCTATGGCGTACATGGCTGCGGTCGAGGCAGGCGCGGAGATCCTGGACGTGGCCATCTCACCCCTTGCCTGGGGTACCTCGCAGCCGGCGGCCGAGAGCGTCGTGGCGGCCCTCCGCGGAGGCGAGTACGACACCGGCCTGGACCTCGACACCATGTGGGACGTCCAGCACGACGTGGAGGAGCTCAAACGCCGGCACATCGAGCACCTGAGCCCATTCGCCGACCGGGTCGACGCCAGCATCCTCCGCTACCAGATGCCCGGCCAGATGCTGGAGGACATCTTCCACCAGCTCGCCGCACACAAGGCTGGCGCGCGCATCTCGGAGGTGTTGGAGGAGGCCAACCGCGTGCGCCGCGAGCTCGGCTATCCGCCGCTGGTCGCGCCCATCAGGCAGGTGATCGCCACGCAGGCGGTCTACAACGTTATCGGTGGCGACCGCTACGCCACGGTGACGCAGGAACTGAAGGATTACCTGCAGGGTCTTTACGGGCGGCCTCCGGTGCCGGCCGACCACGAGTTGCGCCGTCTGGTCCTCGGTCGCGAAGAGCCGATCACGATTCGTCCTGCGGACCTGCTCGAGCCCCAGGTCGAGATCTCTCGGCAGCAGGTCAGAAAGCTTGGCTACGAACCGAGCGACGACAACGTGCTGATCCACCTCATGTTTCCGACCCTCGCGCAGGAATATATGCGCGGGCCGCAACCCAAGGGCAGCGACAAGTCAAAGTCCGCAGCGGCGTCGGCGCCTGCCACGCCGGCGTCACCGGCGCCCGATGACCTTGAGCCGGAAGCAGAGCCGGCCGCCCCGCTTTCCACCGCCGAGTTCGAGGTCGAGGTGGAGGGCGAGGTCTTCAAGGTTCGCGTGACCGGTGCCGGCATGACAGTCATGCAGGCGGGCGGCGCAGCGTCTGCGGCGGGAGCGACCACGGCGCAGCCACCCAAGATCGGCGAAGGCACCGTGATCGCTCCCATGCAGGGGTTGATCGTCAAGGTCCCGGTCAAGGCGGGCGACGCTGTGAAGCTTGGCGACGTGGTCGCGGTGCTCGAAGCGATGAAGATGCAAAACGACATCGTCACGACGGTCGCCGGTCGGGTCACCCAGGTTTACGTCAAAGAAGGCGAGGTCGTCAGCCCCAACCAACCGCTCCTCGCTGTCAGTTGAAGAGAAAGCTCTTCAACAAGGTCCTCGTCGCCAACCGCGGCGAGATCGCCATCCGCGTCATGCGGGCGTGCCGCGAGCTGGGCATCGCCACCGCGGCGGTCTACTCCGACGCCGACCGCAACGCGATCCACGTCAGGTATGCGGACGAGGCCCATCACATCGGCGGGGCGCCGCCCAGCGAGTCCTACCTTCAGCTCGACCGCATCGTCAAGGTCGCGCACGACTGCGGCGCCGACGCCATTCACCCGGGCTACGGGTTCCTTTCCGAGAAGCCGGCCTTCCCGGAGACATGCGAGGCCGCAGGCATCCGGTTCATCGGACCGCCTGCCTCCGCGATGCGCGCGCTCGGGTCGAAGCTGGCTGCGCGACAGCTTGCGGTCGACCACGGAGTTCCAGTCACGCCAGGCAGCGGCGCGGTCGACCCGTCCGCCGCGGTGGCCGCCGCGCAGGCGATCGGCTTTCCCGTCATGGTCAAGCCGTCGGGCGGCGGAGGCGGTATCGGAATGAAGGTGGTCGAGTCAGAGCACGAGCTGGTCGAGGCGATCGAGAGCAGCGCCCAGGCGGCGCGCTCGGCCTTCGGCGACCCGACCGTCTACATCGAGCGCTACATCCGCAAGCCTCGGCACATCGAGATCCAGGTCATCTGCGACAGCCACGGCAACGCGGTTCACCTGGGCGAGCGCGAATGCTCGATCCAGCGCAGGCATCAGAAGATCATGGAGGAGACGCCGTCGCCTGCCGTCACGGCCGACCTCCGAGCTGCCATGGGCGACGCGGCGATCCGCGCCGCCACTGCGGCGGGTTATGTGAACGCCGGGACGGTCGAGTTCATGTTCAGCGAAGGGGACTTCTTCTTCCTGGAGGTCAACGCAAGACTCCAGGTCGAGCATCCGATCACCGAGGCGGTGACCGGGATCGACATCGTCAAAGAGCAGATCCGCATCGCGGCGGGCATGGAGCTGAGCTTCACGCAGCGCGACGTGACGTGGACCGGGCACGCAATCGAGATGCGCATCAACGCCGAAGATCCGGTGCGCAAGTTCATGCCCAATCCCAAGCGCATCAGTCGCTGGGTGGCACCCGCCGGCCCCGGAGTACGTGTCGATTCCGGTTTCGGCCCTGGGTCGGACGTGCCGCCTAATTACGACTCGCTCATCGCCAAGCTCATCGTGCACGGGAGCGACCGCGCGGAGGCGATCGCGCGGGCTGGGCGCGCGCTGCGCGAGTTCGTCGTGGTCGGCCCCGCGACGACCATCAGCTACCATCGCGCGATCCTCGAGAACCCCGATTTCCGTTCCGGCAATCTCAGCACTCGTTTCATTGACGACCATCCGAGCCTGGTCGAGCACGCCAAGAAGCTGGCGGGCGATACGTCGCCGTTCGACTATGGACCCGATCCGCGACATGTCGCGGCTGCCGCGGCTGCGGTTGCGGCACTGGTGACCAAATAGCCAACCTCCTGCACCCAAAAACCGGCAGGCCGTTCGAGGTCGTCTCCACCACGATCTCGGGACGCTCCGGCCCATTCGCGCTGCGCGACGACGTGATCCGGTTTCCGGACGGAGCGGAAGCGCTCTACACGGTGCTGGCCAACCCGGACTCAGCTTTTGTCGTCCCGTACTTCGACAACCGCGACACGGTCCTGGTGCGCCAGTGGCGCCATGCCTGGGAGGAGTCGTCCTGGGAGGTGCCGGCGGGCACGTTCAACGAGGGTGAGGATCCTCTCGGGTGCGCGACGCGCGAACTCACGGAGGAGACAGGACTCGTCGCTTCCCGCTACACGTCGCTGGGAGTTGTGCACGGTGCGGCCTTCCTGACCGGCCGGGCCTACATGTTCCTCGCCGAATCGATCACCGAAACGGAGCGCAGCCCGGAGACCTACGAACAGGACATGGAGGTGCTTCGTCTTCCATTCGCCGAGGCGTTAGAGGCCGCGCTGAGCGGCCAGATCGTCCATTCCGGCTCGGTCACCGCGCTGAGCCGCGCGGCGCGCGCCCTGAAGCTGATCTAGCTTCTCGGAGTTGGAGTCGGGGACGGCGATGCCGGGCCCGGAGACGCTGCCACGCTGCCGGCGACCTTCTGGTTGGTCCTGTTCTTGACTGCAGGGCCGACCAGCTGGAGGTCATACTCGGCCGCCACGTTGTGGCCAAGGACATCGCGCACCGTCGTCAGGACGACGAGCTTGTACTGCGCCCCGGGTTTCAGGTCCAGGCCGTTGATCGTCACCGTCCGGTTCGCGTAGGTGGCGATGGCGTCGACCTGCTTGCCTTTGGCGTCGAGCACGCGCACGCCGTCGGACACCGTTCCAGGGTCGAGGTCGCTGTCGAACG
>JBGQGS010000015.1:0-24488 GCA_041497555.1 Candidatus Dormibacteraceae bacterium
AGCGGTACCTCACCGCATACCAACGCCTGGTCGGCAAGCCCCTGTTTCCACCCAAGCCCAGGAACGAACGATGATCGCGCGCGTCATCATCACCCCCAAGCCGGTAGTCAACGACCCGCAGGGCATCACAGTCAGGCAGGGCCTTGCGACGCTCGGATTCCACGAAGTCTCCGACGTGCGCGTCGGAAAGTACATCGAGGTGAGCCTCGAGGCCGACAGCGAGCACGAGGCGCGGCAGCGTGTCGAGGCGATGTGCAAACAGCTCCTCGCCAACCATGTGATCGAGGACTACAGGTTCGAGATCGAGACGGACGGTCACAAGAGCCGGTGAAGTTCGGAGTCGCGGTCTTCGCACCCCACGAGATCTTCGATTTCGCGGGGACCCCACGTTGCTTTCGACCACCGGTGTGCCGATGAAGTTCGGTGTCGTCGTCTTCCCTGGCACATGGTCGGATCGCGATTGCGGTTGGGTGGTCGACCAGGTTCTAGGCGCCGAGCTTCAGTATCTCTGGCACAAGGACGCCGACCTGAAAGGCTGCGACTGCATCATTCTGCCGGGCGGGTTTGCTTATGGCGACCACCTGCGAACGGGCGCGATCGCCCGGTTTGCGCCGGTGATGGAGAAGGTCGGCAACTTCGCAGATCGCGGGGGTTTGGTGTGGGGCATCTGCAACGGGTTCCAGATCCTTTGCGAGGCAGGACTGCTTCCGGGCGCGCTCATCCGCAACGCTTCGCTGGAGTACCGATGCCAGTGGACGAACCTGGTCGTCGAGCGCACCGACCTGGCCTTCACCTCGCAGTGTGCCGAGCGTGAGGTGATCAGCATTCCGATCGGGCACGGTGAGGGCAACTACTTCGCCGACCCGGCCACGCTTTCGCGCCTCGAGCAGCGCGGCCAGGTGGTCTTCCGTTATTGCGACGCCGAGGGCCGCGTCACCGGCAGCGCCAATCCCAATGGTTCCATGCACAACATCGCCGGCATCGTCAACGGGCGCGGGAACGTGCTCGGCATGATGCCTCACCCTGAGCGCTGCTCCGAAGCTGAGCTCGGCGGCACCGACGGCTTGAAGCTGTTCCGCTCGGTCGCCGCGAGCGCGATCCAGGTCTTGGTGTCTTGACGATCGGCCAAAGCGGACCGCCCCGGTCGGAGGCCTACCAGTGGCTCAGACAGCCGCGGTCGGAGGCCCTCGACGGATCTTCGGCGCCAATGCGGCCCATCTGCGTTGTTGCGGACTCCGCTCCTCGCTCACGCATCAACGGATGCGTTCGCTCCGGTGCTCGGCCGCGCCTAGCATCTGGGCCACCTGGGCACCGAATCTCTCGCCGAGGTCTCCGACCGTGGCTGTAATGGACGAGCGACGCCTCCGGGAGGTCGCGCTCACCCACGAGGAGTACCGGGTCATCGTCGAGGAGTTGAAGCGGGCCCCCAACGAGGTCGAGCTGGGCATGCTTGGGGTCCTCTGGTCCGAGCACTGCTCGTACAAGAGCTCGAAAGCCTTGCTGCAGCGGCTGCCTTCGACGAGCCCCGCCGTGCTCCAGGGGCCGGGCGAGAACGCGGGCGCCGTCAACATCGGCGAGGGCTGGGCAGCGGTTTTCAAGATCGAGTCCCACAACCACCCCTCGGCCATCGAGCCGTACCAGGGCGCCGCGACAGGCGTGGGCGGCATCATCCGCGACGTCATCGCCATGGGCGCGCGGCCCATCGCCCTCCTCGATTCGCTGCGCTTCGGTCCGCTGCCGGCATCCAGCCATCACCTCGAGGGAGTTGTCGCCGGCATTGGCGGATACGGCAACTGCATCGGCATTCCGACGGTCGGTGGCGAGGTCTATTTCGAGGAGTGCTACGCCAACAATCCACTCGTCAACGCGATGTGCGTGGGCCTGGTCCGCGTCGATCGCCTGATGCGAGCGCGTGCCGAGGGTACGGGCAACAGCTTGATGCTCGTCGGCGCAGACACGGGCCGCGACGGCATCCACGGGGCGTCGTTCGCGTCGGTGGAGCTGGACGAGACGAGTGCCGAGCGAAGACCCGCGGTGCAGGTGGGCAATCCATTTCTCGAGAAGTGCCTGCTCGAGGCATGCATGGACCTCGCCCACACCGACGCGGTGGTGGCCATCCAGGATCTCGGCGCGGCAGGCCTCACATCATCGGTCGCCGAATGCGCCGGTCGGGTGAGCGGCGCCGGTGCGCACATCGATGTCGCGCGAGTGCCGAGGCGCGAGCGCGGCATGAGCCCTTACCACGTGATGCTTTCCGAATCCCAGGAGCGGATGCTCGTCGTGGTGCAGCGCGGCCGCGAGGCCGAGGTCGAGGCCATCTTCCAGTCCTGGGACCTGACTTCAGCGGTGATCGGCCACGTCACCGATGATGGCTACCTGACCGTCGTCGATGGCACCGATGAGGTGGCTCGGCTTCCGGTCGGCCTGCTCACCGAAGGGGCGCCGCTGCGACGGCTCGTCGGCGTCGCGGCAGAGCAGCCGCCGGGCCTCGACCTGGATGCTCTTCCGCCGTTGGTCGATCCCGGCGCGACGCTGCTGCGGCTGCTCGCAAGCCCGAACCTGAGCAGCCGGCGTGGCATCTTCCGGCGTTACGACCACATGGTGGGCGACGCCACGGTGATCCCGCCCGGGGGCGACGCGGCGATGCTGCGCGTCAAGGGCACGCGTCTCGGGCTTGCCGTCACGACCGACTGCAATTCGCGCTACTGCCACCTTGACCCGCACCTCGGCGCCCAGCTCGCCGTGGCCGAAGCGGCGCGCAACATCGTCGCGACAGGTGCGCAGCCTCTCGCGGTGACCGACTGCCTGAACTTCGCGAATCCCGACCGGCCTGAGGTCTATTGGGAGATGGAGGAGACGATCGCTGGGCTCGCGCATGCGTGCCGCGCGCTCGATTTACCAATCGTCAGCGGCAACGTCAGCCTCTACAACGAAACCTTCCCCGCTCGCCGGGAAGGTGGCCCGCCGCACAGCGGCCGGCCGGATGGGGGAGGCCAATCGGCCATCTATCCGACACCGGTCGTTGGCATGGTCGGGCTCATCAGCGACTACGGCAAGCGTCTCGGCGCCGGCCTACGCGCCGAAGGCGATTTCGTGCTGCTGGTCGGATCGAGCCACAACGATCTCGGCGGCAGCGAGTACTTGAAGGTCGAGCACGCTCTGGTCGCCGGACGGCCGCCGGCGCTCGACCTGGCACGCGAGCGGGCGGTCAACCGCCTGGTGCTCGCTGCCGCGGACAACAGACTGCTGCATTCGGCTCACGACTGCGCGGAGGGAGGCATGCTGGTCGCGCTGGCCGAGAGCTGCCTGCTCGGAGGCATCGGCGTGCGCTGCCCGGCGATCAGGCCCGAGGCTCCGCTTCGCATGGACGCCGCGTTCTTCGGCGAGTCTCCCAGCCGCTTCATCTTGAGTTTGGCGTCGCGCGCGATGCCGGAGCTCCAATCGCTCGCGCGCCGCCACCATGTCGAGATCTCGCTCCTCGGCCTCGCGGCCGGAGACTCGATCGAGTTCGAAGGCCAGTTCCGGCTCCCGCTCGCGGAGATCCGTCAAGCTTGGGAAGGGGGCGTGGTCTAGGGATATGTGCGGAGTCTTCGGGATCTGCGCGAAGCAAGGGGTGGATGTTGCCAACCTCACGTACTTCGGGCTCTTCTCGCTGCAGCATCGAGGTCAGGAGTCGGCGGGCATCGCCGTCTCAGATGGGACATCGGTGCGCGTGCATCGCGGAATGGGCCTGGTGGCGCAGGTGTTCTCAGCGGCGCAGATCAAGGACATGGGCGAGGGTTCGATCCTGGCTCTCGGGCATACGCGCTACTCGACGACGGGCTCAAGCCGGGCCGAGAATGCGCATCCGCTGCCGTTCCATCACCCGACGCTGGGTCCCGGCGCGATCGCTCACAACGGAAACCTACTCAACGCCGAAGCCCTGCGCGCCCAACTCGAGGAGGACGGCGCGACCTTCGACACCGCGCTCGACACCGAGGTGATGGCGCGCATGATCGAGCACACGCACGGCCGTACGTGGGAAGACGTGATCCGCCGGACGTTCGCGCGAGTCGTGGGCGCTTATTCGTGCGGCATCATCACGCCGACACAGCTCATCGCGCTGCGCGATCCGTACGGCTTCCGTCCGCTCTGCATCGGGTTCATCCCGCTTCCTGGGCAACCCGCGCACGTCATCGCCTCGGAGACATGCGCGCTCGACACGGTCCACGCCAGCTTCGTGCGCGAGGTCCAGCCCGGCGAGATGGTGGTCATGGACGAGCACGGCGTTCACAGCGTCAACTTCCAGACTTCCAACAAGCATGCCATGTGCGTGTTCGAGTTCATCTACTTCGCGAGGCCGGACTCCATCCTGAAGAATTGCGAGCTCGAGGACGCCCGCATCCGGATGGGCCACGAGCTGGCCAAGGAAGCGCCCGTCGAGGCGGACATGGTGATCCCATTCCCCGACTCCGGCACTCCCGCCGCCATCGGCTACGCGGAAGCCGCCTGCATCCCGTTCCGCGAGGCGCTGATGAAGAGCCGCTACATCAACCGGACGTTCATCCAGCCGGACCAATCGCTTCGCGAGGCGGGCGTGATGCTGAAGCTCAATCCGTTGCCGCGGTCGATCAAAGGCAAACGACTCATCGCGGTCGACGACTCGATCGTCCGGGGCACGACGTCGAGGCGGATCATCGAACGCCTGCGGGCCGCAGGCGCCCGCGAGATCCACATGCGGATCTCGAGCCCGCCCATGCGCTTCCCGTGCTTTATGGGCGTCGACATCGGTTCGACCAAGGAGCTCATCGCGTCCGGAAGAACGGTTGACGAGGTGCGTGAGCGTATCGGCGCCGACAGCCTGCAGTACCTGTCCATTCCTGGACTGATGCGGGCCATCGGACGCGGCACGGCGCAGGAGTTCTGCCGCGCCTGCTTCGATGGCTCGTACCCGGTGCCCGTGCCGCAGCAGCTCGAGATGGACAAGATGCAGTTCGAGGTGCCGCTCAAGTCCGACCACGTTCCAGGACCACCCTCGCCACAGCTGGTGAGATAGGGGTGCACCGCTAAGTGGGGGCCGAAGGCCTCTCGTACGCCGCGGCCGGCGTCGATATCGAGGCTTACGAGCGTGCCCTGGAACGGGTCAAGCCGCTGATCGCCGCCACGCACGGCAAGGACGTGGCAGTGGGCATAGGGCCGTTCGCGGGCCTCTACGCGCTGCCCGGTGGTGGCCACCTTGCGGCCAGCGCGGACGGCGTTGGGACCAAGATCAAGGTCGCTATCGCGGCGGGATCGCATGGCGGGATCGGCGTCGACATCGTCAACCACTGCGTCAACGACATCGCCACCGCCGGTGCGCGACCCCTCTTCTTTCTGGACTACTTCGCCACCGGCCGGCTCGACCCTGATGTTTTCACGCAGCTGATCGAAGGCATGACGCGAGCATGCCGCGACGCGGGCTGCGCTCTGTTGGGCGGAGAGACGGCGGAGATGCCGGGCGTGTACGCGCTCGGAGATTACGACCTCGCCGGGTTCATCGTCGGCCTGGTTGACGCCGGCCGAAACCCCGATCCGGCGGGCATCAAGGCCGGTGATGTGCTCGTCGGCCTCCCGTCGAGCGGCCTGCACACCAACGGCTATTCGCTGGTGCGCAAGGTGTTCGAGGACGTGCCCTTGAGCCGCGTGTATCCGGAGCTGGGCCGCCCGCTCGGCGACGTGCTCCTCGAACCCCACAGGTCCTACCTCGACGAGCTGGGTCGCATGCGCTGGAAGGGTGCCGCTCATATCACAGGCGGCGGTATCCTAGGCAACCTTCCCCGCTGCCTGCCCGATCGGCTCGGCGCGCGCCTCGATCGCAAGGCGTGGGACGTCCCGCCGATCTTCGAGCTAGTCCGCAAGCGGGGGCGGATCGCCGACGACGAGATGAACGGCACGTTCAACATGGGTCTCGGGATGATCCTGGTCGTCGATCCCGGCGAGGTGCCTTCGGGGACGGCGGTGGTAGGCGAGGTCGTCCGCCACTCCGGCCCCGATCGCGTGGTCATCAGCTGATCGCGTAATGACGCTCAAGCTGGGCGTCTGCGTCTCCGGCAAGGGGTCGAACCTGCGCAACCTTGTCGAGAGTGGGTTCAACGTGGTTGCGGTTGCGACCAACCGGCCGTCCTGCGGAGGGGCTGCATTCGCCCGCGAGAGAAGCATCCCGCTCGGGGAGCTGTCGCAAAAGGCTTTCGCCTCTGCCGAGGAGCGCGACGCCGCGATGGGTGACTTCCTCCGGAAGCACGGCGTCGAGCTCGTCGTTGATGCGGGCTACGACCGCGTCCATTCGCACGTTTTCCTCGAAGCCTTCCGGGACCGGATCATCAACATCCATCCCTCGCTCTTGCCAGAGTTTGGAGGCGGCATGGACGCCGTAGAGCGAGCGCTCGAGAGCGGCGTCAAGGCGACTGGCGCGACGGTCCACGTCGTGACGGCGGACCTGGACGCGGGACCAATGTTGGTCCAGGAGGCCGTTCTCATCGTCGAAGGCGATACGGTTGAAACCCTGCGGCAGCGGGTGCACGAGGCCGAATACCGGATCCTTCCGCAGGCGATCCGGCTGATGGAGGCGCGACTTGCCAAGAGCCCTACTGTCGGTTAGTGACAAGACGGGCCTCTCCGGGTTCGCGCGTGGTCTGCAGCGACTCGGCTATGAGCTGTTCGCCACCGGCAGCACGCTCAAGGCGGTCCAGGACGCTGCGGTCGATGCGCATCCCGTGAGTGAGCTGACCGGCTTTCCCGAGATGATGGACGGGCGCATCAAAACGCTCCATCCAGGCGTGCACGCGGGCATCCTCGCAAGACGGGACAGGCCGGAGCACATGGAATCGCTGCACCAGCACGGCTTGCAGGAAATCGACCTCGTGTGCTGCAACCTCTACCCGTTCGTCGAGACGGTCACGCGCTCTGGGGTGACATTTGAGGAGGCGATCGAGCAGATCGACATCGGCGGCCCCGCAATGATTCGTGCTGCGGCCAAAAACCACGAGTCGGTGCTCGTCGTCGTGCGGCCCGAACGCTATTCAGAGGTGCTCGGTGCCCTCCACGAAGGTAGTGTCGACCAGGCCATGCGCCGCCGCCTGGCGGCCGAGGCCTTCGCGCATACGTCCGCGTATGACTCGTGGATCGCCGCTTACATGCGTGGACCCGAAACCGACGGTTTTCCGCACGAGATCTCCTTCGCCGGCCTCCTCACCCAGCAGCTGAAGTACGGCGAGAACGAGCACCAGAAGGCGGCGTTCTACCGGTTCGGGCCCAACCCGGGCGGCCTGGGTGGCGCCGTGCAGCTCCAGGGCAAAGAGCTCGGCTTCAACAACATCCAGGACGCATCCGCCGCTTACCAGCTTGTGAGCGATTACCAACGGCCGGCGGCGGCGATCGTGAAGCACATGAACCCGTGCGGACTCGCGGTCGCGGACGACATCGCCGCGGCATACCGGATCGCTTACGAGTGCGACCCAGTCTCGGCATTCGGTGGAATCGTGTCGGTCAACCGGCCGCTCGACCGCTCGACGGCCGAGCAGATCGTGCAGATCGTCACCCACGTGGTCATTGCGCCAGATGTGCTCGACGAGGCCAAAGAGACGCTGGCGCGCCGCAAGGGCATGATCGTGCTCGCCGCGGAGCCGCCGCGCTTAGGCTTTTTCGACTTCGATGTGCGTTCGGTCCCGGGGGGCTTTCTCGTGCAGGAGTGGGATAGAACGGGCTTTGACCGGTCGGCTTGCGCTGTCGTGACCCGGCGCGCGCCAACCGAGGTCGAGTGGGAGCAGCTGGGATTCGCCTGGACCGCGGTCAAGCACGTGAAGTCCAACGCCATCGTGCTTTTCAAGGACGGCGCCGCCGTGGGCGTTGGGGCCGGACAGATGTCGCGCGTCGAGGCGGTGCAGATCGCGGTCCGCCGCGCCGGCCAACGGGCGATCGGTTCGGTGATGGCGTCCGACGCGTTCTTCCCCTTCCCGGACGGGCTCGAGGAAGGGATCAGGGCGGGCGTGACGGCGGCCATCCAGCCAGGCGGGTCCCTTAAGGACGCCGACGTCATCGCCGCGGCGGACGCCGCCGGGATCGCGATGGTCGTGACCGGCCAGCGCCACTTCAGGCACTAACCGTTGGTGGGATATCGCTCTCAGTTGTGAACGAAGGTTTCGCCGGGGAGCGGCCTGAGCATCACATGAAGAAGGCGCGCGTCGAGAACCCTCGCGTGACCTGCGGCACCTGCCGGATGTTCGACGGCACCGCGTGGTGCCGCCACTGGAACTTCCACACGACGGCGGAATCACCGCCGTGCCGTTTCTACAAGAAGAAGCCTTAGTCGTCGATCGCCGCGTAGGCGGATGCCCAGAAGTCGAGGAACACCGCCGGCGGGCTTGATGACTCCCACAATTTCGAGGTCATGAGGATGGTGACCATCTCCTCGCGCGGGTCCGATTCCCACCTGGAACCCAGGCCGCCACTCCAGCCATAGCTACCAACGGAGGCCATCTGGTTGCGCCTGATGACGATGTACAGGCAAAAGCCCCAGCCATGGTCGTCAAAGAAGCCGGGTCCGAGTCCCGACACCGCCCTCTGCTCCGCGGTGAGCTGATCCATCGTCATGAGCTCAACCGAAGGTCGCGACAGGATGCGCAGCGTCCCGTGCGTGCCTTTGGTGAGCAGCATCTGGCTGAATGACAGGTAATCGTCGACCGTGGAGACGAGCCCCGCCGCACCGTTCGGAAACGCCGGCGGCCGGCTCCAATCGCTGCCTTCCGCCGGGTCAAAGACATCGAGTTCGCCGGTCTTCGGGTTGAGCAGGTAGCTGGTGGTCAGCCGGTCGAGCTTGGCGGCCGGCACGGTGAAGCCGGTGTCCTTCATGCCGAGCGGCTCGAAAAGCCGCTCCTGCAAGAACGCGTCGAACGCCTGGCCGGACGCGCGAGCGATGAGCACGCCCAACACCTCCGATCCGGCGTTGTACATCCACCTCTCGCCCGGCTGGTACATGAGCGGCAACGTGCCGAGGCGGCGCATGTATTCATCCGGGGGAGGCTGCGTCGAGGGGCGTGGTGGCCCAGGTGCGAAGCCTTGTGCGGCCACCGCCTCATGGATCGGGTATGGCCGCGGCGTGAAGAGATAGCCGAAGCCCATCCTGAACGTGAGCAGGTCCCGAACGCTGATCGGACGGTGCGCCGGAACCGTCGCATCGACCGGGCCGTCGATCTGCTTCAACACCCGGCGGTCGGCAAGCTCTGGCAGCAGCCGATCTACCGGCTCGTCGAGGCGGAGCCGGCCCTCCTCGATCAGGATCATCGTCGCAGCGGCGGTGACCGGCTTGGTCATCGAGGCGATGCGGAAGATGGAGTCCCGCCGTATCGCGTCCCCACCGATCGACTTCGCCCCGATTGCTTCAACGTGCACCTCGCCCCGCCGGCTGACCAAGCCGACGAGTCCTGGCACCTCGCCCCGCTCGACGTAGCCGGCCATCAAGTCCTGCATGCGGCCAAGCCGATCCGCCGACAATCCCCCGGAGCTCATCCGGCGATTCCTCGGCAGTGCTAGTTCAGGCGCTCCACGATCATCGCCATCCCCTGCCCGCCGCCCACGCACATCGTCTCGAGCCCGAAGGTCTTGTCCTTCTCGCGGAGCCCGTTGAGCAGCGTGCACAGGATGCGTGCCCCGGTCATGCCGAAGGGGTGGCCAAGCGCGATCGCCCCGCCGTGAGGGTTGAGCTTGTCGCTGAACGGGTCGACCCCGATCCCGCGAGCCGACGGGATGACCTGCGCGGCGAAGGCCTCGTTGATCTCGACGATGTCGATGTCGTCGATCGTCATCTTGGCGCGCTTCAGCGCCTGCCTGGACGCGTCGATCGGCCCCAGGCCCATGAATTCCGGCTCGAGCGCCGAGAGGCCGGTCGAGATGATTCGGGCGATCGGCTTGAGGCCGAGCTCCTTCGCCTTCCGGTCGGACATCACGACCACCGCGGCGGCCCCGTCGTTGAGCGGGCAGGCGTTGCCGGCCGTCACCGTACCGTCCTCCCGGAAAACCGGCTTGAGCGCCGCTAGAACCTCGACGGTCGTGCCGGGGCGCGGGCCATCGTCCTTCGTGAACATCTCGCCATTGGGCAGCCGAACCGGGATGATCTCGCGGTCGAAGAAGCCGTTGTCGCGCGCCTTGACGGCGGCGTTCTGGCTCTTCACCGCGTAGCGGTCCTGCTCCTCGCGGCTGATCTTCTCGCGGCGGGCGACGTTCTCCGCCGTCTGGCCCATCGCCATATACACATCGGGATATTCGTCCGCGTTCCCGGGCACGAGCCTCGGGTTGTAAGTGTCGGGCGCGTCGGGGTAGCCGCTTCCGTAGCGCGACACGCATTCGACCCCGACCGAGAGGAACACATCGCCTTCACCGGCCTCGATCGCGTGTGTCGCTATGCGCGTGGTCATGAGAGATGACGAGCAATAGCGGTTCACCGTGACGCCCGGGACGTCGAGGCGGGCCAGGATCGAAATGACCCGGCCGATGTTGTGGCCCTGCTCGCCGCCGGGCAGGCCGCAGCCGCAGATGAGGTCCTCGATGTCAGCGCGATCGAGCTCTGGAACCTTGTCGAGCACCTTGGTCACCACGTGGGCGGCCAGGTCGTCGGGCCGGACGTCGACGAGGGATCCCTTGCGCGCCCGACCGATTGGAGAACGACCCAACGCGACGATCACTGCATCAGTCATGGCTGAAATTATCGTCGCTTCCGGGCGCAGCTATCGCGATGTTGCCCAGCCGACCAAGACAAGGGTCAAGAACAGTGCCGGCAGCCAGAGCGCTCCCGCCAGCTCGCGACGACCGAAGGCTGCATAGCGGCTGCCCTCCAGGATCAGCTCGCGCGGTAGTCGCTCGTCCGCGTCGAGCGGAGCAAAGATCGCGTACATGCTGCGTCGATCCAGGCTTCGGAGGTCGCTCTCCCGCGCGATGTATCGAGCCATTTCCAAGTGCCTAAGTTTGCCACCGCCGGACCGGAGATCACGACCTGACCAGGAGCGCCTCCCGGGTGAAGAGCCGCAGCGCCGCGAACCAGCAGATCAGCCCGGTCGCGACCAGGCTGACCGTCGTCACCGCAAGCGACGGCCAGGCGACGGAGTTGTGGACGATCGCGTCCCGCAGGACGAGCACGGCATTGAAGATCGGAATCAGGTAGTAAGCAAGATTTGGGTTGAAGTCGGGGATGAACAGGATGATCGAGGCCGGGAAGATCGTGATGAAGTACAGCGGGGTGGCGTAGGCCTGGCCCTGCCGGAAGTTCTTCGCCAGCGTTCCCAGGGCCAGGGTGAGGGAGCTGAACGAGACGGCCAGGAGGATCGCCAGCCACACCATCACGAGCGCGGCCAGCGGACTCAGGCTCACGTGCGTGCCCAGGAGCGGTATCTGGGTGATGGCCAAGAGCATCGACCCTATGGCGGCGAAAGCCGCGACCAGGCTGATCAGGCTGACCGCCAGGATCTTTCCGAGCAGGATCCGGCTCCGGGGTGCCGGCGTCAGAAGCAGGCTCTCCAGGGTCTTCCTCTCCCGTTCGCCGGCTGAGGTGTCGAGCGCGGCGGAAAGCCCGCCCGTGAGCACCATCGTGATCAGGATGTAAGGCAAGAAGAAGCTGAGGAACGCGTTTCCAGCCGCCTGCACGGGCGAGGTCAGGGGGTGGAGCTTCACCGGCAGGGGGTTCAGCACACCTGGGTCGATTCCCTTCTGCTGTAGCGCCGCCGCCGCCTTGGCGGCGTTGTACTGGCCGAGCACGGTCTGCAGGCGGGTGTCGGCGATCTGTGCACTCTGCCGGGTCGGGTCGTAGTACTCGTCGATCTGCGCAGGCTGAAAGACTGCCCCCAGATCAACCTGCTGCTTGGCCGCGGCGGCCGGGTCGGAGACCCGCTCGAGCTTGAGGCTCGTCGCGCTGAGCAGGATGTCGAGGCCGGCGGGGATCTCGCCGCTGTAGCCAACCGTGTACGTCTGCGTGGCGGTCTTGGTCGACACCTGCGAGATGACGATCAGAACAGTCGGCGTGGCCAGCGCGGCTAAACCGATCGCTATCAAGGTGCGGCGGTCGCGCAGGATCTCGCGCATCTCTTTTCTGAAGACGATCGCCAGGGGGTTCACTCGACCAGCTCCAGGAATGCATCTTCCAGGTCCCGATGCGCACCCCTCACCTCAGCGGTGGGACCGGTGGCGACGATCCTGCCTTCGTGGAGGATGGTGACTCGGTCGCACAGTCGCTCGGCGTCGTGCAGGACGTGCGTCGAGAAGATCACGCACTTGCCCCGTCCGCGCGATTCGATCATGAACTCGCGGATCTCCCTGGACGCGAGCACGTCCAGGTTGGAGGTGGGCTCGTCGAACATCAGCACCTCGGGGTCGTGGACGATCGCCCGCGCGATGGCGACCTTTTGCTTCTGGCCGGAGGAAAGGCTCTCGGCCCGCTGCTTGGCGAACGAAGCCATGTCGAGTCGATCGATCACGGCGCCGACCTTGCGGCTCAACTCTCCGTCGAGCACGCCGCTGAGCTCTGCGAAGTACGCGATGTTCTCGCGCGCGGTCAGTCGCGGGTAGACGCCGATGTCGGCGGTGACGACTCCGACCCTGCGGCGCACCTCTTCGGGCGCCGTCCGCGTGTCGAAACCGAGCACTTCGACCGAGCCGGCGTCGGGCGCCAGGAGCGTGCAGATGACCCTGAGCGTGGTCGTCTTGCCGGCGCCATTGGGCCCCAGGAGCCCGAAGATCTCACCGGAATTGGCTTCCAGCGAGATGCCGCGAAGCACCTTGTTCGTACCGAGCGTCTTCTCCAGGCGATCGACTGTGACCGCCGCCGGGTTCACTTGGTCCTGGTCGTTCGAGCCTTCGTGGCTTTCGGTTTGGGCGAGGGAGGCTTCGTCTTCATCGCCGCCGCGGTCTTGGCCGGCCGGGGCTTGGGGGCGGGCGAGGATTCAGCCGCGACGGGCTCTGTCGACTCGACCGCCGGCGCTGTCTCGCTCTCCGGCGTATCGACGCTCGCCACGCCCATGGTGCTGGAGAGCGTCCGATGGCAGGTTTCGCACGTTACGATCGTGCGGACGAAGGTCCCCAGCTGGTGTTCCTCGCGCCGCAGGTTGCGCGACCTGGCGCAGAAGGAGCAGTAGCCGACTTCGGTCGTGACCTTGACGTGCCCGGGTCTCTTGTTCATGTACTGATTAAGGTAAACTTTCGCGAGCCTCGGGTTCCTTTAAGTCCGGCACAGAGATGCCGGGAAGGAGGTTTTTGATGGCCGTCGGCAGCCGCCTCAGGCACGTGATCGAAAGCCAGCAGTTCTCCCGGTCACTGCTCGAAGACCTCTTCGCCCGGTCGGACGAAATCAAGCGCGAACCCCATCGCTTCATGGGGCGGCTCAACGGTCAGGTCATGGCCGCCCTCTTCTACGAGCCCTCGACCCGAACCCGCCTCTCATTCGAGGCGGCGATGATGCGGCTCGGCGGGCAGACGATGGGCACGGACAACGCCCGCGAGTTCTCCTCCGCGTCCAAGGGCGAGACGCTCGAAGACACGATCCGCATCGTCAGCGGCTATGCCGACGTGATCGTGGTGCGACACAACGAGGAGGGCGCGGCCAAAAGGGCGGCCGCCGTGAGCTCGGTGCCCATCATCAACGCGGGGGACGGTCCCGGACAGCACCCGACTCAGGCGCTGCTCGACCTCTACACGATCAAGGACGAGCTCAATCGGATCGACGGCATCAAGGTGGCCATGGTCGGGGACCTGGCGAACGGCCGGACCGTCCGGTCTCTCACGTACCTGCTGAGCAAGTTCAAGGAAATCAATCTCTGGTTCGTCGCGCCGCCCCTCGTCGCGATGCGAGATGACCTGAAAGCCCACCTCGACGAGCACCACGTTCCGTGGGTCGAAACCGAGGACCTGGAGTCGGTGCTGCCAGAGGTCGACGTGGTTTACATGACACGCATCCAGAAGGAAAGGTTCACCGACCCTGCGGCGTACGACGCGGTGAAGGGCGTCTACCGGATCGACAAGCGTTCGCTCGACCTCATGCGCAAGTACGCGATCGTCATGCACCCACTGCCCCGAGTCGACGAGATTTCGGCCGAGGTCGACACCGACCCGCGGGCCGCCTATTTCCGCCAGGCGCGCAATGGGCTGCACGTCCGGATGGCGCTGCTGGACCGCCTCCTGGCATGAAATGGACGGCGACCGTCGGCAGCGTCAAAGGCACGGTCATGGATGAGGATGCGATTCGCCGGTCGCTGACGCGAATCGCTCACGAGATCGTGGAGCGGAACAAAGGCGTTCAGGACCTGGTGCTCGTAGGCGTGGTTCGGAAAGGTGACACTCTGGCTCAGCGGCTTGCGGGCGTTATCTCAGAGCTGGAGGGCGCGACCGTGCCCGTCGGCCGGATAAACCCGGCACGCCATCGCGATGACCTCCACATTCGGCCGGTTGCTGATGGCAGCGACCACGGCGAATTGCCCGAGATCAATGACCGGATCGTCGTTCTCGTGGATGACGTGATCTGGCATGGTCGAACCATTCGCGCGGCCATGGACGCATTGATCGAACTGGGCAGGCCGCGAGCAATCCAGCTGGCCGTCCTTGTCGATCGTGGACACCGCGAGCTGCCCATCCGCCCGGACTACGTGGGGAAAAACGTAGCGACGTCAGCCGACGAAATGATCTACGTCTGCCTCAAAGAATTCGAGGACCTCGATCGCGTGGTGGTGATCAAGTGAGGAAGCGTTACGCGGCGCTCGTGCTCGAGGACGGTCGTGCATTCGTCGGGATCGCATTGGGTGCTGAGGTCGTCGGTGAGGGAGAGGTCGTCTTCAACACCGCGATGACCGGCTACCAGGAGGTGCTTACCGACCCCTCGTACGCCGGGCAGATGGTATGCATGACCTACCCGCTGCAAGGCAACTATGGAGTTCGCGAGGCGGACGCCGAGTCGTCGCGGCCGTGGGTGCGAGCACTCATCGTGCGCTGGGCCTGCCCGGTCCCGAGCCACCATTCGAGCGAGGCTTCGCTCGATGAATACCTGGTGCGATGGAAGGTGCCGGCCATCACCGAGATTGACACGCGCGCGCTGACGCGTCACCTGCGCACGCATGGAGCGCTGCGCGCTGTCCTGACTCACGACGCAAGAGCGCCGGGCCATGAGCGCCTAGCCGAATTGGCCGCCGCCGCGCGCCGCGTGCTACCTCTTTCAGAGCAGAACCTCGTGGCTGAAACTTCGCGAACCTCGCACGAGGAATGGCTTGAGGGCCTGCCGCCAGAGCTGCGGCCTGGTCAGCACGCCGACGGTGCCGGGCTTTCAATCGCCGTCGTGGACTACGGGGTCAAGACCAACATCCTCCGCTCGCTTCGCGAGCGCGGTTGTCGAGTCGTCGTGCTGCCACACACCGCGGCATGGGCGGACGTCGAAGCCGCCGGCGCGGACGGCCTTGTTCTCTCGAACGGGCCTGGCGACCCCGCCGTGCTCGACGGGCCCGTCGAGCTGGCCCGCAGGGCGGTCGGCCGCATGCCCACGTTCGGCATCTGCCTGGGTCACCAGATCCTGGGTCGAGCCGCCGGCGCAAGCACCTCTCGGCTCCCATTCGGGCACCACGGCGCCAACCACCCGGTGAAGGACCTCGAGACCGGCCGGGTGCACATCACGAGCCAGAACCACGAGTTCCAGGTGGATGCGGCCTCGATCCCGGCGGGCGACTTCTTCGTCTCTCAGCGCAACCTGAACGACGGATCGGTGGAAGGGCTGGGCCATAGGAGCCTGCCGGTCTTCAGCGTCCAGTACCACCCCGAGGGCTGCCCTGGACCACAAGACAACCAGCACCTGTACGACCGGTTCGTCGAGATGGTCCGGGAACGGCGGCCGGTGCTCCGGGCGGTGGGAGGGGCGACACAGGCTCCGAAGCCACAGAAGGTCTTGATCCTGGGTTCGGGGCCGATCGTGATCGGCCAGGCCGCCGAGTTCGACTACGCAGGAACGCAGGCATGCAAGGCGCTGCGCGAAGAGGGAATCACGACCGTGCTCGTGAACTCCAACCCCGCGACGATCATGACCGACGAGAACGTCGCGGACCGCGTGTACCTCGAGCCGCTGACGGTCGACGCGGTGGAGCGCGTGATCGCCCGAGAACGCCCGGACGCACTCCTGCCGACCCTCGGAGGCCAGACCGGCTTGAATCTCGCGACCGAGCTGGCCGCCGCGGGTGTCCTCGACCGGTACCAGGTCCGGTTGCTCGGCGCCGGTATCGAAACCATTCGCAAGGCGGAGGACCGCCAGGCCTTCAAGGAGATGCTCCAGGAGATCGGTGAGCCGGTCCCGATCTCTCGCGTTTGCGAGTCGCTGGAGGAGGTCCGCGAGTTCGCAGCGGAGGTCGGCCTGCCGCTGGTCATCCGGCCCGCGTACACGCTTGGTGGAACGGGCGGTGGCTTTGTGACCAGCGAGGCGGACCTGGAGAGGATCGCGAACGGCGGGCTGAACGCTTCACCGATCCACCAGGTCCTCATCGAGCGCTCGCTGTGGGGGTGGAAGGAGATCGAGTACGAGGTGATGCGGGACTCGGAGGACACCTGCATCACCGTCTGCAACATGGAGAACCTGGACCCGATGGGAGTGCACACGGGTGACTCCATCGTGGTCGCGCCGGCCCAGACCCTGTCGGACCGCGATCACCAGATGCTGCGCTCATCGGCGATCCGCATCATCCGCGCCCTCGGGATCGAGGGCGGTTGCAACGTGCAGTTCGCGCTGGATCCCAAGAGCTCGACCTACTACGTGATCGAGGTCAATCCGCGCGTCAGCCGGTCATCCGCCCTGGCTTCCAAAGCGACCGGCTACCCGATCGCCCGCGTTGCGGCGAAGGTCGCGGTGGGGAGACGGCTCGAGGAGATCCGCAACGAGGTCACCGGGCGCACATTCGCCGCCTTCGAGCCCGCGCTCGACTACTGCGTCGTCAAGATCCCACGCTGGCCGTACGACAAGTTCCCCGCTGGCGATCGGCGCCTCGGTACGCAGATGGCCTCGACAGGTGAGGTGATGGCGATCGAGCGGACATTCGAGGCAGCGCTGATGAAGGCGATGCGCTCGCTTGAGCAGAAACCACCGGCCACCTGGGAGTTGGGCGCGGACACGATCGACCAGCCCAACGACCGGAGACTGTTCGCTTTGCTGAACGCTTTGAGGAATGGAGCCAGTCCGGAGTCGCTTGCGGAGCGCAGCGGAATCGATCGGTGGTTCATCGATCGAATGGCTAACATCACTCGGCTCGAGGCTGAGGGGAACGTTCGCGAGCTGCGGCGTGCCGGCTTCTCTGACGCCATGATTGGCGCGCTGCGCGGCGACAAGGTGGAGAGCGCCACCCCCACCTACAAGCTGGTCGACACCTGCGCAGCGGAGTTCGAGGCCGCGACTCCCTACTACTACTCCTGCTGGGAGGACGAGAGCGAGAGCACGCCCGTCGATAGGCGAAGCGCTCTCGTCATCGGCTCGGGCCCGATCCGCATCGGCCAGGGAATCGAGTTCGACTACTGCTCCGTTCACGCAGCGTGGTCGCTGCGGGAAGCCGGTGTCCGGGCGGTGCTGGTCAACTCGAACCCGGAGACCGTGTCGACGGACTTCGACACCTCGGACCGCCTGTACTTCGACCCGCTCGACCTCGATGGCGCGCTGCACGTCGCGGAGGCCGAACACGTGGACGGCGCCCTGGTGCAGTTCGGCGGCCAGACCGCGATCAACCTCGCGGAGGCGCTCAACCAGCATGGGGTGGCGATCATGGGCTCCAGCGTCGAGGCGATCGACCTGGCCGAAGACCGGCGCGCCTTCGCCAATGCACTCGACGCGATCGGCATTCCGCAGCCGGTTGGCGGCACCACCACGACGGTCGAAGACGCCGTCGCAATCGCCGAGCGCGCCGGGTACCCCGTTCTCGTCCGGCCCTCGTACGTGCTGGGCGGCCGGGCGATGGAGATCGTGCGCAATCGCGAGGAGCTGCGCCGCTACATGTTCTGGGCGATCGGCGCCATGCCGCGGGGCACGGTGCTGGTCGACAAGTACCTTCAGGGCATCGAGGTCGAGGTGGACGCCATCACCGATGGCGAGACGGTCGTGATCCCGGGGGTCATGCAGCACGTTGAACGCGCGGGCGTCCACTCAGGCGATTCGTATGCGGTGTACCCCGCCCAGAGCCTGGAGGCAACCGAGCTCGACCACGTGATCGATTACACCGTGAGGATCGCGCGCCATCTCCGCCTGCGCGGCCTCGTCAACGTGCAGTACGTCGTGCACCGGGGCCACGTGTACGTCCTAGAGGTGAACCCGCGCGCGTCGCGCACGGTCCCCTTCCTCTCCAAGGTCACGGGGGTGCCCATGGTCAAGCTCGCCACGCGCGTGATGCTCGGCGAGAAGCTTGCGGACGCGGGTTGGTCGACCGGGCTCATCCCGGCGCTGGACCTCGTTGCAGTCAAGGCCCCCGTGTTCTCGATGAACAAGCTGCCGGCGGTCGACACGTACCTGGGACCCGAGATGAAGTCCACCGGCGAGGCGATCGGCATTGCGAACACGTTGAACGAGGCGCTCCGCAAAGCCTTCGCCGCCTCCGGCATGCAGATCGAGCGAGGCGGCTCCGCGCTGCTCACCATCGCTGATGCCGACAAGCCCGAACTCTTTCCGATTGTCTCCCGGCTGGTCCAGATGGGGTGGTCGTTGGTGGCGACGGAGGGTACCGCACGCGCTCTCCGCCAGGCGGGCTTTTCACCCCGCGTGGTGGCGAAGATCGGCGAGCAAGGACCGACCGTGGTCGACATCATCACGCAAGGCCAGGTCGACCTCGTCATCAACACGATGTCGAACGTCTACGCCGAGCCAGGCGAGGTGGGCGGCCCGGTCTTCAAGGACGGTTTCGAGATCCGGCGCGCAGCTGTGGAGCGCCGCATCCCATGCCTGACCTCGCTCGACACCGCTACAGCGCTTCTCGAGTCCGCTGTCTCAGCGTCGCGTGAGATGGAGGTGCGCACGATCGAGGAATGGAGACAAGGTGTCACCTCCCCGCTCGCCGGGGAGGTGCCCGGCGAAGCCAGGCGGAGGGGAAGCGCCGGTCGGGACGCCGGGGCGGGGACACAGGAGTCCTAGTGTTTCTCGTCGACGCTCGCATAACGGGCAAGCGCTCCGTCGCCCGCGACATGTATGTCATCACGATGCATGCCCCGGAGATCGCCTCATCGGTGCTGCCTGGTCAGTTCGTCAACCTGGGTTGGTCACCGGGTCCACTGCTTAGGCGCCCGTTCTCCGTGTATCGCGTGGACGGCGAGCGTATCGAGATCGTCTTGAAGGCGGTGGGGGCGGGGACAATACAACTGCTCTCCATGAGTCAGGGCGACCGCGTCAGCTGCCTCGGTCCGCTCGGGCATGGATTCGAGATTGGCGCGGGTCCGCGAATGGCCGTCCTGATCAGCGGTGGGTTGGGAGTCGCGCCAATGACGCTCGCAGCGAGGCAAGCCACTTCGCTCGGCATACGCGTGACGTGGGTCCACGGCGCCCATACCAGCGAAGACCTGTGCTCCGAATCCGACGGCGACGTGCGCATCTGGGCGACCGATGACGGCTCGAGGGGATTCGCCGGCACCGCGGTGGCTGCCGCTCCGGACGCCGACCTCGTGCTGGCATGCGGGCCCAACAGGATGCTCGCGGCGGTCGCGGATCGCTGGCCGGAAGCGCGGGTTGCGGTCGAGACCTACATGGGCTGCGGCACTGGCGTGTGCCTGGGCTGCGCCGTGCCGCTCAAGGCCGGAGGCTATGACCGCGCGTGCAAGGAGGGGCCGGTGTACCGGGCCGCCGACATCGACTGGGCGTCCCTGCCTTCACACCTCCCATATTCCGTAACCGCATGAGCCCCGATACCTCCGTAAACATCGGCTCGCTGAGGCTGCGCGGCCCCGTTCTCGCGGCGTCCGGCACATTCGGATACGGCACTGAGGTGCCGCTGCTCGAGCGGAGGGCGCTCGGAGGCATGGTTTCGAAAGGCATCTTCCTGCGGCCGCGACAGGGCACCCCTCCGCCGCGCATCGCCGAAACGCCCGGCGGCATGCTCAACGCCATCGGGCTGCAGGGGCCGGGAGTCGAGGCGCTCATCCGCGACTACGCACCGAAATGGGCGGAGTGGGATTTCCCGGTTCTCGTCAACATCAACGGCGAGTCGGCGGCCGAGTACGGCGAGCTGACCGCGCGGCTGGATGGTGTGCCCGGAGTCGCCGGGTTCGAGATCAACATCTCGTGCCCCAACGTCGAGCAGGGCGGCCTGTACTTCGGCAACGACCCGCACGCGGCAGCCGCCGTGACTGAAGCCGTGCGCAGGCGGACCAGCCTTCCGGTTTGGGTGAAGCTCACACCGATGGTCAGCGATATCGGCGTCATCGCGCGCGCGGTCGAGGCCGCCGGCGCCGACGCACTGTGCGCGATCAACACGTTCGTCGGAATGTCCATCGACCTCAACACATACAAACCAAGGCTGAGCTTCAGGACCGGAGGACTTTCCGGTCCGGCCATCCGTCCTCTCGCCGTGCACCTGGCTCACCAGGCGGCGCGGGCGGTGAGGATCCCGGTGATCGGCATCGGGGGGATCATGCGGGCGGAGGACGCGCTCGAGTTTCTGGTCGCCGGCTGCGCCGCGGTCCAGGTCGGCACCGCCACGTTCATCAACCCACGCGCCATCGCCGAGGTGCACGACGGCATCGCCGCGTTCCTTCAAACCAAGGGCTTCAGCTCGCTGGCCGACCTGCCGCGCTACCTGCCGAGAGACTAGAGATCAAGATCCGTAGCGTGCTGGAGGTCGAAGGCCTCGCCAAACGCTATGGCGAGGTGCTTGCGCTGAGGGACCTGACCGTCCGCGTCGAGGAGGGCCAGTGCCTCGTTTTGCTCGGACGCAACGGTGCCGGGAAGACGACGGCACTTCGATGCATGGCTGGCGTGTTGACGCCGACGGCCGGCACGGTCAAGGTCGACGGCGTCGACGCCGCCGAGGACCCGGCGGGCGTCCGTGGCCGGGTCGGCCTGATGCCAGAGGTTCCGGGCCTGTACGAGCGCATGTCGGCGCGCTCGTACCTCGACTACTTCGGAGCCATCTACGACCTCCAGCCGGCGCTTCGCCGCGACCGGATCGAGAAACTGCTGGAGCTCTTCGAGCTCGTAGACGCGGGCGACCGCTGGCTGGGGACGTTCTCGAAAGGCATGCGCCAGAAGGTCGCCCTCATCCGCGCAACGCTTCACCGTCCGCGGTTGGTGCTCGCTGACGAGCCGACCTCCGCGCTCGACCCGGACAGCGCTCGGCGCGCGTGGGTCTATCTCAAAGAACTGCAGAAGGACGGCTGCGCCCTCGTCATCTGCACGCACAGCATGGAGGAGGCGGAGAGCCTTTCCGGGCAGATCGGGATCATGTCCGGCGGGCGAGCCCTTGCCGTCGGCGACGTCGCGGAGCTGCGGCGGCGCTCCGGATTGAAGACGCGCATGGAGATGCGCGAGCTGCCGACGCTGCAGGACATCTACCTCGCCATCGTCGGGAACCACGATGAGCTGGCCGAGCCTCGATCGGCGTAAGGCTGCGCTTGTAGCGAGGCGCGACCTGCGCGATGCCATCAGCGAGCTGAGGCTGATAGCGGCCATGGTCGCGCTGACGCTCGCGATACCGATCGGATCGGCCATCGGCATACGCGGGCTCGCGTACTTCGGCGGCGGGACGGCGGTGGTCAACCGCCTGTCCCTGGTGGGAGCGTTCTTCGTCGTCTTCATTCCGGCGAGTTTCTCGCTCGTGCTGGCGCTGGAGGCGTTTGTGGGCGAGCGAGAGCGCACGACCCTGGAGGTCCTGCTTTCCACGCCGCTCAGGGAGGCGGAGATCTACGCCGGAAAGGTCGCCGCGGTGCTCACGGTGTCCCTGACCCTGTGCTACGGGGGTCTCCTCGTCTACTGCCTTGTCGTCTTCCCGGGACTGGGCTACTTCCCGCTGGGCATCCTAGTCGCCCTTGCGCTGTCGACAATCTGCCAGGTCGCGGCGATGATCGCCGGCGCGGTGATCATCAGCCTCAACGCGCGAACCATGCGCGCGGCCAACGTCATGGCTTCTTTCATCATCCTGCCGATGTCGGTCGTCCTCCAGGTCGAGGCGGCCCTCATTCTCGTGGGCCGGCCTGAGTATCTGTGGGGCTTTGCGCTGCTCATGATCGCCATCGCGGTGATGCTGCTGCGCATGGGATTCAACGGCTTCTCGCGCGAGGCGCTCCTGGCGCGCGAGGTCGGGCTGCGGCGTCCCCTGCATCGTGCGGCGGCTGCCGTGCGGTGGAGTTTCACCAACCGTCCCGGCCTCCTGCGCCTCATCTGGCGGCGACGCGTCCCGATGCTGGTGGCCGCGGCGGGATTCCCCATCGGCATTGGCGCCGGCTACCTGGCCGGGTCGACCAGCGCGATCCCGGCCGGGGTGGTCAGGCCGGCGCTTTCAAGCCTGGTCAGGGCGTCTGGTGGAGGCGGCCGGCTCGAGGAGTTCGCCGCCATCTTCAGCCACAACCTCCTCGCCTTCGTGCTGGTCGGCCTGCTGGCGATCGCAACGGCCGGCCTCAGCGGCTTCGCTCTGACCTTCGCACCCGGGTTCCTGGTCGGCTTCGCGGCCGCGCTTACCTCGTGGGGCATCGCGCTGACTGGGATCGTGCCGAACGGGCTGGTCGAGGTCCCCGTCGCGATCATCGCCGGTGGCCTGGCGATCCAGATCGGCGCCGCCGCCATCCATATGGAGCCCCGCGGTGGATGGAGCGTGCGGGTCCTGCTGGCGCTGGCCGATTACGTTCGCGCGTTGCGATGGCTCGTGCCGGGCCTGGCGGTCGCGGCGGCGCTCGAAGTCTGGCTCGGTTGACCGGTTAGCGAAAAGACTTCGGGGGTGAAGATCCGGATCGCGATCATGACCCCACCGGCGATGACCGCGCCGATCGCCATCGCCCAGGGCGCCCCGAACAGGGTCGCGAGCGCGCCCGCCTGCGTGCTCCCCAGGGGACCGACCCCGAGCAGCGCCTGCCCATAGAGCGACATGACGCGGCCGCGAAGGTGGTCGGGCGTGATGGTCTGGATGCGGTTGTTGGCTGTCGCGACGAATGAGATCTGGCAGTAGCCGGCGACGAACAGCGCGGCCATCGAAAGCACGAAGACCCGCGAGACCGAGAACTCGAGCAGTGCGGCGACCCAGATCATGGCCATCCACAGCTGGCGTCGCGGGTCCGCGCCGAGGTTGGGAAAGAACGCGAGCGTCAGCGCGCCGACCAGAGCGCCCAACCCCATGGAGGCCAACAAGAAGCCGAAGCCGTGCGCGCCGACGTGAAGGACCTGGTCGGCGAACAGAGGGATGAGCGTCAGCCGGTTCATCGCAAACAGCGAGAACACCGCCACTGAGATCAGCAGCATCCCGACCACCTTTTCGTGTCGCGCATAAGACGCGCCTTCGGCAAGCCGTCTGATGAACGGTAGATCTTCATGCTGAGGCACGACATCGGGCAGGCCGCGCATCAGCAGCAGCGCAGCGATGGCCGCAAGGTAGCTGACCGAGTTGGCGAGAAAGCAGATCGGGACGCCAACCACCGCGATGACCAGGCCCGCGACCGCGGGGCCGATCACAGCCGCGCCATTGAAGACTGATGAATTGAGGGCGATCGCGTTCATCAGGTCCTGCCGGCCGACCATCTCGATGACGAAGGCCTGGCGCGCTGGAACGTCGAAGAGGTTGACCGTACCAGTCGCGAAAGCGGCGACGATGATCATCCAGTACTGAGCGTGCCCTGTCACGCTGACGGCGAACAGCACGAACGATGGGACCATGAAGAGCGACTGCGTGGCCAGCAGGACGCTTCGCTTGCGAAGGCGGTCGGCGACCACGCCGCCCAGGGGACCGCCGATCAGTACCGGCGTAAATTGGGCCGCCAGCACCAGGCCGACGAGGAGACCGTTGTGGGTCAGCTGCAGCGCGAGCCACGGCATGGCGACGCTCTGCATCCAGGTCCCGACAGTAGAGATGATCTGCCCGGTCAGGAAGAGCCGGTAGTTCCTGTATCGCAGCGCGCCAAGCATTCGACGAGGTACGACTTCCGGCACTTAGTGGACCGCACCGGCCGCATGAGTACCATCCGCCGCCCCATGCGGCCGGGACGAGGGACTTCGTGCCTTCGGCCTGGTCCCCATCCGACCGTTACAGTCCACATTTGGGATCATCGCAGGGTGAGCAAGATTCGCGAGACGGTGGACATCAAGGCACCCGCCACACGTGTGTGGGCGGTCGTGCAGGAAGATGCCGTCCACGCACCGAGGTGGTCGTCGAACCTCGCCAAGGTCGAGCAGCTGGGGGGCGGACCTTCCGGTAAGGGCACGCGCTACCGGTATCACCTCGATCTTCCCGGTGGTTTCAACGCGACGCTCGAGGTGGAGCAGACGGCATATGCGAAGCCGAAGCGGTGCGCCGGCAGGTTCA
>JBGQGS010000016.1:0-24302 GCA_041497555.1 Candidatus Dormibacteraceae bacterium
AAACCGAAGAACCAACAGGCGCGGAATGTTGCCGCTTATAACGAGTGGGTGGCGCAGCACCCGCGCCTGGACAGCGTCGTGATCCCGATCCGCGACGGACTCTCCGTCGCCCGGGTCAAGGACTGAAGCGCGGTTCCAGTCTCCTCCTTGAGGGAAGGAGCGGAAGTGTGAAGCTAATTGGGGTCAGTGGATTCCGCAAATTGCATCAACGGGAGGAAATCGCCCTTGTCAGCACGTTTCAAAGCGTCGAGATATGCCGAACGCCCACTGCTTTTCGTGGCCAAATTCGATGCTCCCCAATGGAACGCCTGACCACCTCGCTGGACACAAAGGAGATCGGCCGACATCCGCGCGTGGCGGCCATTGCCGTTTGGAAACGGATGGATCGTGACAAGGCGATAGTGAAAGCGCACCGCGATCTCTTCCAATGGAAAGGAAAGCTGAGCAAGCTGATAGTTGGTGTCGTCGCACAGCGTCTGAACCGCCACGGGTATTTCTGTCCATGGGATCCCAATGTTCTTGTCCGATTGGCGAAATTGCCCAGCCCACTTCCACGTCCTATCGAACATTCGCAGATGGAGCCTCTGCAGACCGTCGCGGCTCACTAACTGACGTTTCAAGAACCGACTCGTCTGGGCCCAAATCCACGCCGCGCCAATGTTGAGCTGTTCGTATTCGTTCAGCTGTGCTTGCGTTATGAGATCTGGAATGAGACCTTTGGCCTCATCGGGATTGATCGGGGTGTTATCGACATCCCCGTATTCCGTCAAGGCTGATCGCGCCAAAGCTTGTGGCCCCGTCGCACCAAATCCGCCGCAAGGTCATCCATTGCTCTCGCTCGCTCCTCCTCACTGGTGGCTTGGGCCTCTAAGGCCATGGTCTGATCCACCTGGCCGATTAGTCGCGCGGCGACCTCGTGAGCCCTGCTACGCACGATCTCGCCCAGGGGTCGCTTTGGGATCAAGACGTAGCCCAGCGAGCACTCGAGAGCTTCCGCTGCGCGTTCGAGCCGCTTCAGCGTCATGGCCCCGGTTGTCTCATCGCGCTCCATCTGGGCGACGGTCGCACGGCTGACGCCAAGTCTCTGGGCCAGCTCGGCGGCGCTCATTCCCAACGCGTTGCGGATTTCGCGAATCCAACCGCGCGACGGGCGGTGCAGCAGGAGGTCGCGGGGCATCGACTTGAATGCGCGGTCTAGCTGGCGACGCTGAAGTTCTTGCTGCGGACCTAAGGTAGACATCACCTGAGTGTAACCTATAGGCTACATAATTGCATAAAATCGTAGCCTATAGACTACTAATAAGCTAAGAACAGTAGCCTACACGCTACCTGCGGTTGGCTTGGCCTCGTCGCCTTCGATCCAGTACGTGCCGTCGGCGCCGTGCTCCTTCTTCCAGATGGGCACCGACTCCTTGAGCCGGTCGATCCCCCATTTGCACGCCGCGATCGCCTCCGCGCGATGGGGGCACGAGACGGTCACGACGACCGAAGCCTCTCCGATCTCGAGCCGGCCCGTGCGGTGGGCCATGGCGACCCGCGCCTCCGGCCACCGCTCGGAGATCTCGTCGGCGATCTTGCGCATCTGCGCGGTGGCCATCTCGGCATATGCCTCGTAGTCGAGGTGCGTCACGGAGCGGCCGCGCGAGTTGTCGCGCACCACGCCGGTAAAGGTGCAGATGGCCCCGGCGCCCTTATGCGTCACCGCCGCCTCCAAGCGCCGCGCATCGAGTGGATCCTCCGTGAGCTCGAACAGGACGCCGACGCCGTGAGCTCCGCCGCTTACAGGCGGGATGAATGCCACCTCGTCGCCGTCAGCGACCGTCGCGCTCCAATCCTTGAACTCCTGGTTGAGCGCGGCGCGTACCGCGCTGCGGTCTGACGCGAGTGCTGGATGCCTTAGCCGCAGGGCCTCGTAAACATCGGCCAGGGTGGAGGTCGCGGGAAGCTCCAGGATCTCGGTTTCCGTCCCGGCCTGCTCGCGCAGCCTCGCAAAGAGTCGGGCGCGCACGGCGATCGCTACGGCCATTTCATCATCCTAGACACGAGCCCGGCGCCCAGGCCGAGTTCACCTCGGCCGTCCCATCGCGTCCGCTCTTGGCACCCAGACGCCGCGCCGTTGGGTGCTTGATCAGATCGGCTACTCGGAGGGGGCCAGCGGGGGAGGCCCGCCTCCCCCGCTAACAAAGACGTGCACCTCTTTGCCAGAGTCGAGCGCTCGCTCAACGGTCGCGCGCGTGCCCCTGGAGGTTCCATCCCAGAAGGCGACGAGCACGTCGCACGCGTCGACCAGCCGCTGGTTGCGCGCGGCCGACCGGCTCGCATCGGCCGCTTCCTCGAAGCTCGCCGGCATCACCTGGACGGGAATCCCCTTCGCGCGCGCGGCCTTCGTGGCGGCGGCGTCAACCCCGCTCGCGCTGCCGGTGATGATGGACGCCCGCGGCGGCAGCGAGTTGACGTACTCACTGACGCGAGAAGGTTCGGAGAAGCGCCGGCTCCCCACGATGGCGACCCGCATCAATGGCCCGGTCTAACCCCCAGTGGAGGCGCTCTTGCCGATCGTGTGGATGTTCTCGTCGAACATCGAGCGCAGCTTCGTGGCCTGCCGGTCGTACGCGCCTGGATCGGCCCAGGTCGCGCGCGGATCCAGGACCTCGGAGGGCACATCAGGCACCTGGTCTGGGATCTGCAGCCCGAACACGGGGTCGGGATGGGTCGCCACGCCGTGCAGCTTGCCCTGGACCACTGCCCGCACGATCGCCCGGGTGTGGGCGATGGACATACGCTGTCCGACCCCATACGGGCCCCCGACCCAGCCCGTGTTGAGCATCCAGACGTCAGCCTGATGCCGGTTGACGCGCTCGATCAGCATGTCCGCGTACCGATCGGGCGGCAGCACCAGGAACGGCGAAGCGAAGCAGGTGCTGAAGATGGGCTCGGGCTCGGTCACCCCACGCTCCGTCCCGGCCACCTTGGCCGTGTACCCCGACAGGAAGTAGTGGCGGATCTGATCCTGGTCGAGCCGGGCGACCGGCGGGAGCACTCCGTAGGCATCCGCCGACAGGAAGATCACGTTGTTCGGATGCCTGCCAGTTCCTGACAGCACCGCGTTCGGGATCAGGTCGACCGGGTAGGCGGCACGCGTGTTCTCGGTCTTCTTCTCCGAGTCGTAATCCGGGATTCGCGTGCGCGGATCGTAGACGACGTTTTCCAGGATCGTGCCGAAGCTCTCCGTCGCGGCGTAGATCTCGGGCTCCGACTCCTTGTGAATGCGGATCGTCTTCGCGTAGCAGCCGCCTTCGAAATTGAATATGCCCGTGTCGCTCCAGCCGTGCTCGTCGTCGCCGATCAACCGCCGCGATGGGTCGGCTGAGAGTGTGGTCTTGCCGGTGCCGCTAAGCCCGAAGAACAGCGCCACGTCGGAACCTCCACTGCCCACGTTCGCGGAGCAGTGCATCGGGAAAACGCCATTCGCCGGCAAGAGATAGTTCAGCGCGGTGAAGATCGACTTCTTGATCTCGCCGGCATACTCGGTGCCGCCGATGATCACGATCCGCCGGCCAAGGTTGACCAGGATGAAGGTCTCGCTGCGGGTGCCGTCGCGCTTCGGGTCGGCCTTCACGGAAGGCAGCGAGATGACCGTGAAATCGGGCTCGAAGTTCATCAGCTCATCGGCATTCGGCCTGATGAACAGGTTGCGCGCAAAGAGGCTGTGCCAGGCCAGCTCGGTGACGATTCTCACGCGCAAGCGGTGCCTATGGTCTGCGCATGCGAAGACGTCCTGGGTGAACACCTCGTTGGTGGCGCAGAACTCTTGCATCCGCTGCAACAGGGCATCGAACCTTGCGGTCGAGATCGGCTGGTTGCCAGGGTGCCACCAGATGGCGTCCTGGCTGGTCGGTTCCTTGGCGAAGAACTTGTCCTTCGGCGAACGGCCCGTGTGCTTGCCGGTCTCGGCGGTCAATGCGCCGGTGGACACGATCGCAGCCTCGCCGCGACGGATGGCATGCTCGTAAAGCGCCGCAGGGCTCAGGTTGCGGCGTTCGGGCGCGGGTCTAAGCCAGGCGGGCACTTAGTGACCCGGCCCCGAGGTCCGTAGCTTATTTCGCGGCATCGGCGGCCGGAGCCAAGGAGACGACGAGCACGTGAGGGAGCGCATCGCGTAGATGCGTGACCGAGCGCGCACAGGAGGCGACGCAGGCTTCTGCGCCGCCCGGGGTCCCCGCGAAATCGCGGATTTCGTGGGTTGGGTTGGCGCCCGGCCGCCTAGGACGCGAAGAAGCAAGGAACTTCGGGGACGGGTCACTGGGCTGGATCATAAGGAAAGGGATTAGCTACGCGATTCGGGCGCGGCGCGTGCTCGCCCGCCGGCGCTGCCTGCCGCTCACGTAGTCGACCAGGACGTACTCGCCCAAACGGTCGGGCGAAACGAAGAACGCGCGTCCCTTGTTGATCCGCGTCATCTGGTTGATGAACTCGGTCAGATATGGGCCGCGCTCGAGCATGAAAGTGTTGATGACGATGCGATCGCGCGTGCACCGCTTGACCTCCCGCAGCGTCTGCTGGATGGTCTGGAAGGTCGGTGGATAGGCAAAGTAAGCCTTGCCATTGTCGGCAATGTGAGCGGTAGGCTCGCCGTCCGTGATCATGATGATCTGGCGATTTCCGCGGTGCTTCGCGAGTAGCGAGCGCGCGAGCTGAAAACCGTGCTGCATGTTGGTCCCGTAGACATAGTCGTTCAGCGCCAGCTGGGGGAGCGTCTGCGGCTTGAGCTCCACCGCGTAGTTGGAAAAGCCCACGACGTAGAGTGAATCGCGCGGATACTGGCTGCGGATGAGGGAGTCGAGCGCGATCGCCACCTTCTTTGCGGCAAGAAAACATCCGCGCAGGAACATCGAGCGGCTCATGTCGATCATCAGCACCGTCGACGCTTGGGTCACGTGCTCCGTGCGATGCACGATGAAATCGGCCGGCGCCATCTTGACTGGTACCTTTGGGCCTTCTCGGACAAGCGAGTTGAAGAGGGTTTCTTTCAGGTCGAGCAAGAAGGGGTCTCCGTACTCGTAAGCCTTCAGCTCGTCCGACGCGTCGTTCCCGATTCCACCACGCCACAGCTGGTGCTGGCCCATGCGCGTCTTCTTCAGCTGATCGAAGATGTCGCGCAGCGCCGACTGGCCGATGCGCCTCATTCCTCGGGGCGTGAGTTCCATGCGCCGGCCCTTTCGCTCCACGTAACCGGCCTTTTCCAGTACATCGGTCAGCTTGCGCAGCTGGTCGAGCGCTTGCCGCGCCTCGTTGCCGAGCAGCTGCTCGGCCAGCGACCGGTCGACGTCGTCGGGTCGGAAGCTGCCGCGTTCGAGCTGCGATTCGAGCCTATCCATCTGCTGCAGGCGCTCCATCAGCCCCATGGCCTCGCCCATGCTCAGCGGGTCCTCGCCGAAGAACGGGTAGCGTTCGCTCAGCTCCGACGGCGGCATCATCGCCTGCATGAAGCCCGACAGCCGGGCGAGCTCCAGCCGAAGCGAGTCGTCCTGTAGGAGCGCGTCCATCATCTGGCGCAGCTCCTCGCGCGCTTCTGGGCTCATGCTCTGGAGGAGCGACTGCATCTGAGCCATCTGGCGCTGCAGGTGTTCAAGCAGCTCGTCGAGGCTGTTGATCCCCGGCGGGAACATGTCGCCGAAGCGCTCCATGAAGCCGTTGAAATCCGGCGCCCGGCCCTCCATGCGCTGCTCCAGCATCTTGTTCAGCTCTCGGACCATGTCCCGCACGCGTGAAAGGTCCTGCCCCTGCATCTGCTGGATCGAACCCTTGATCCCTTGGAACATCTGGTCGACCATCTGCTTCTGCAGCTGCTGCATCAACTCTTCGAATTTCTGCCGCGCCTCGTCATCGACGAACTCGTAATCGCGAAGGCCCTTGACACGCCCGCCGAGGTCGTCAGGCAACCGGTCCAGCTGCTCGATGCGCTGCCGCGCGATCCGATCCATCAGCTTCTTGGCCTCCGGCGTCACCGCCTCGTTCAGCCTGCGATCGATGCCGGTCTTCTCCGTGTCGATCACGTCCTGCACCTGCTCGCGCAGCTGCTCGACCGTGGAATCGAGGTTGTAGCGGCCTAGCTCGCGCTCACGCGCCTCGCGAAGCTGCTTGAGCAGCTGCTCGAGACCGGGCATGTTGGGTGTGCCCCAGCGCAGCAGCCGCTGCAGCGCGGCGTTCAGATCGCCGTAGTTCATCAGGTCGTCGGAGAGCGCATCGAGGACGTCGGCCGCATCGAGGTCGTCCAGCTTCTGGGTGCCGTCCCACCTTGAGTACCGGAACTTCACCCGACCACGCTAGCAGGCCGCCAGCCGCCCAGCGCCCGCTCAATCGAGTGGGCGGCGCGGAGAGCTACATCGTCATGCCAGTTCCGGGCCACGACCTGCACGCCGATGGGCAGGCCCTCGGGGGACGTGCCTGCCCGGACCACCACGCAGGGGTTGCCCGTAAGGCTGTACGGGATCGTGTAGCTGAACAGGTGGGTTGGGACGTACTTGGCCCGGTAGAGTGGCGCGATGTCGGGCGCGACAGGGCACACGATGAGATCGAAACCGGCCATGAAGCCGAGCATGGCGGTGCGAAACGCATCCCACCGCTTGATCAGCCGATCGTGGCTCATCCGCTTGTCCCCCCAGTAGCCGAGCGTGACCTGGTGTGCCTCGTGGAGAGCCGGCGGCCGCGCCTCAGTCACCTCGCAGCCGGCGTCGGAGAGAGCGCGCACCGCTGATCGAACGACGGTCGCGATCGCGTGGGTCGGCTTGGCCATGCCGTCGTCGGCGTACCACGCCACCTTGAGGCCGCTCAGCTTGGGGGTACGCTTGGCCAGCGGCACCGGGACGACGGCTGAGTCGAACCCGTCGGGCCCGACCAGCAGGGGCAGGGTCAGGGCGAGGTCGGACACAAAGCGAGCCATCGGCCCGACCTGGCTGCGCGGGTCGGTGAGCCCACCGGGGAGCGCGTAGGCGCCGGTGCTGGGGACGAGCCCTGCGGTCGGCTTCAGCGCGGCGATGCCGCAGTAGTGCGCGGGTAGGCGGATGCTGCCGCCCGAGTCGCTGCCTATGCCTAGCGGCGATCCGCCGGCGGCGATGATCGAAGCCTCGCCGCTGCTGCTCGCCCCGGGCGAACGGGCGATGTCATAGGGGTTTCTTGTCCCGCCGTGCAGCGGGTTCCAACTGTCTCCGCCAACGCCGCCCGGCGGGCAGTTGGTCTTGCCGATCAGGATCGCCCCCGCTTCCCGCATGCGGGCGATGACCGTGGCGTCGCGGTCGGGGATGTTTGTCCTGAGCATGCGAAGCCCAGCGGTGGTTGGAAGGCCCTTGGTGTCGAAGATGTCCTTGGCCGTGAAGGGAACGCCGTGCAGAGGACCGAGCACGTTCTTCCGCGTGTTGCGGCGATCCGCTGCACGCGCCTGCTTCAACGCGCTCTCGGCGGTTGCAAAGACCACCGCATTGAGCCGTGGGTTGACGGTGTGGATGTGCTCGAGGTGTGCCCGGACCACCTCCAAAGAGGAGACTTTTTTCGTCCGGATCGCGCGGGCCAGCCAGCCGGCCGGCGCCCCGATGATGTCTCTCATCTCGCGTCGTTAACGCTCAGACGGCGTCCCCGGGTTTGATGTCCAGCACTTTCACGCCCGGCCCGACCAGCTCCTGGAGGGCTTTCGGCCGCCCGATCAGCGCAGGAAACGTGCCGAAGTGCATCGGCACGACCGTCCTGACCCCGAGCAGAGAGACCGCCTTCGCGGCGCGATGCGGACCCATCGTGTAGAAGTCACCGATGGGCAGGAAGGCGACGTCGAACTCGCTCAGCTCCGCGATGATCGCCATGTCACCGAACACGTCCGTGTCGCCGGCGAAGTAGACGGTGAAGCCGTTTTCAAACTCGATCACCATGCCGCAGGCATTCCCGCCGTAGACGATCTGGTTGCCATCCGAGATGCCGCAGGAGTGCTCGGCGTGCACGAGCGTGACCTTGATTCCGTCGACATCGATCGTCCCGCCCTGGTTGCCGCCGATGATGCTCTCCCCGTCGATCCCTTTCGAGGTGAGCCAGGCGCTGATCTCGAAGTTGGTCACGATCTTGGGCTTGGTCGCCTTCGCAATCTCGAGTGCGTCGTAAACGTGGTCGAAATGGCCGTGCGTGATCAGCATCAGGTCGCAGCGCTCGACCCTCTTGAGTGCCTCGGGCGCCACCGGGTTGTTCATGACCCAGGGGTCGATGTAAACCTCTTTACCCTTGGCGCTGCGGACCTTCCAGGTTCCGTGCCCGACCCAGGTGAAGCTGACCTCAGCGTTCAGGGCCATGCGCTCCCTCCTTCGATGACGTTTCGGACCGGAAAAGGCGATTTTCCCACACGCCCAGCACGAAGATTCCGATCGCGGCGAGCGTCCAGAGGTTGGGGAAGATGAGATCGCACGGCGGCCGGTAGAACCCAAGCAGAAGAACGCCGAGGACCAGGAGCAACCCGACCCTGCGCCGCTCGACTCCACGCACGACCAGCAGGAGGACGAGCGGTAGGAGCGGGAGCCACTGATACGGCCAGACCTCGTTGGGGATGAGCGCGCCGAGTGAGAAGCCGAGCGACATGCCGTACGCCGGATTCCATCCGCTGCGCCACGCGGCCCACGCCGCGGCGGCGGCAAAAGCCAGAGCGCTCAGGTAGGAAAGTGCGAGCGCGACCGCAGGCAGGTGCACCGGCAAGGTGACCAGCACGTAGCCCGAGCCCGACGGCTGCGCGTATTGCTCTCCGCCGATGGTGCGCATGAACAGCGTGCGGACGGAGTCGTACGCACAGTCGGGGTTGTGCGAGGCGAGCGATGGCAGCAGGACATGCTGGAAGTAGAAGGCGGCGCCGCCGGCTCCGAGTGGCGCGAAGCTCACTACGGTGACCAGCACCAACACGGTCGCGAGGCTGACCGCGTATCGAATGCGATGTTCGGGTCGCGCGCCGATCACCATCGCGGCCGGGTAGTACTTGAGCGATGCGGCCAGGCCGGCTGCCGCGCCCGCCAGGGCTGGGCGCCTCGCCTCCAGCCAGACAGAGGCCATGGCGCCCAGGAGTAGGACGCCGCCGCGCTGCCCGGCGAGGACATCCGCGAACAGTGGTGGAAAGTAAGCGGCCACCAACCAGAAGGCCGGCCGCGCAAGCGGATGCCGGATGGCAAGCAGCCGGTACAGCAAGACGAGCGCGATCAGGATCGCGGCCGCATCGACGCACGTCCAGACCTGGACGCCGACGCCTTTCGGCAGCAGGGCAACCGGGATGGCCAGCGCCGCCACGGTCGGAGGGCTCACGAAGGCATCGAGCCCGCCAGGCGGCGCGATGATGTGGAGGCGTGCGATGTAGGCGGCGGCCGTGTCGTACAAGCGAGAGGGCTCGGTCAGGTAGGCATGGGCGCCTTCCCACATGCCTTCCGCGTCCAGGCGCCGCGGCGTCAGGACAGTGAAGATTGCTACCCGAAGCCAGAAGGCGGCCGCGATCGCCCAGTACAGGGCCGGCCGCGACAGCACGTCGGCGGCCGCACGCCTTAACCCCGTGATCAATCGGTGGGCGGTCTGAGGCGGCCCGGCGCCCCGTTAGGCGAGAGCCAGCTCGTGTCCTTCAAGAATTCGAGGAAGGCGAGCACGGAGGCAGGGAGGCGGCGCCGGCGAAGGTGAACGATGTGCCAGTCGCGCCGGATCGGGAATCCATGCACATCCAGCTCCACCAATCGATTGCTGGACAGCTCGAGCGCGCACGCGTAGCGCGAGATCACCGCAAGCCCAAGGCCTGATTCGACGGCGTGCTTGATCGCGCCGTTGGAGCCGAGCTCCATGGCGACGTTCAGCTTCGCGCCTGCCTTTCGGGCCGCCTTCTCCAGCGACCACCGGCTGCCCGAGGCCGGCTCGCGCATCACGAAGGGCTGGTCTTCCAGGTCCTTGAGCTTCAGCCCTCGCCGACCGGCGAGCTTGTGACCGGCGGGCGCGACCACCACCAGCTCATCGCTGACGAAGGGAAGGATGGCGAGGTCCGGATCCTTGAGTGCCGGCCCCACCACCGCGAGGTCGAGCTCGTTGCGCAGGACCTGCTCCTGGACCAGCGCCCGAGTGCCGATCTCGAGAGAGATGACGAGTCCCGGATGAAGCTTCTTGAACGCGCCGAGGGCCGCCGGCAGCAAATAGATCCCGACGGTCGTGCTGGCGCCGACGCGCAAGTTTCCGCGCTTGATGCCGCGCATCTCCTCGAACGCAAGCGCAGCCTCGTCGAGCACGTCCAGGGTTCGCCTCGCGTACGAGTAGAGGACCGAACCCGCCTCGGTCAATTGCACGCGCTTGCCAAGACGATCCAGGAGCGGAAGGCCCAGTGCCTTCTCGAGCTCCTTGACCTGGTAGGAGACCGACGGTTGGCTGAGGCGCAACTGCTGTGCGGCGAGGCTGAAGCTCTTCAGGTCGGCGACCGCTTTGAATGTTCGCAGTTGACGCAGCGTCACGGACCGGTCGATGTCCAGCGCAGGGCCGTATTCGGGCACGGCGCCTACGATATGCGGTATGGCTGCCAGGAGACCAAGATCGCTCACGCCGGTCCGCCGGACCACTGCCACGCTCGAAGGCGTCGAGGCGCCCCACCGACCTCAGACCACGGTCTCGGAACAGAAGATCAACCAGTACCGCAAGCGCCGCTACCAGGCCTTGCATGCCGAAACCGCAGCCGCTAACAGGCGTCGCGCCGCGGGCAAAGCGACTGCGCGAGACCGCATCGAGATGCTCCTCGACGATGGATCGTTCGTGGAGCTCGACGTCTTCGCCGCACATCGCGCGCACGGGTTTGGCATGGAGGAGCGCCGGATCTCGGGCGACGGTGTCGTGGCGGGTTTCGGCGAGATCGACCGGCGCCCCGTCGCCGTTTACGCCTACGACGCGACGGTTTTCGGCGGGTCCTTGGGCGAGGTCACCGCGGAGAAGATCGTCAAGGTCCAGGAGCTCGCGCTGCGCAACCGTGTGCCGATCATCGGCATCAACGATTCCGGCGGCGCGCGCATACAGGAAGGCGTGGTCGCGCTCGCGGGCTACGCCGACATCTTCCTGCGCAACGTGCGTTCTTCTGGGGTCATACCGCAGATCAGCGTCATCGCCGGACCCTGCACCGGTGGTGCGGTTTACTCACCCGCCATCACCGATTTCATCTTCATCGTCGCGGGACAGGGATACATGTTCATCACCGGTCCCGAGGTGATCCGGGTCGTCACCGGCGAGACGGTGACGTTTGACGAGCTGGGCGGCGGAGACGTCCACAACGCGACGTCGGGCGTGGCGCACTTCCTGCCGCAGACGGAGCAGGCGTGCGCCGAGGGCGTCCGCAAGCTCTTGTCCTATCTGCCCTCGTCGAACGGCGAGCGTCCCCCGTTCGTCCCTACCGCCGACGACCTCGAGCGAGCCGATCCAGAGCTGCAGACCATTGTTCCGGCATCATCGAACAAGCCTTATGACATGCGCGTGCTTGTCTCGCGTGTGCTCGACGGTCGCGAGTTCTTCGAGGTGCAGCCGTTCTTCGCGCCCAACATCATCGTCGGCCTCGGGCGGCTTGGCGGGCACGTCGTCGGAATCGTCGGCAACCAGCCCAAGGTGCTGGCTGGTGCGATCGACATCAACGCCTCGGTCAAAGCAGCGAGATTCATCCGATTCTGCGACGCGTTCGGCATCCCGATCATCTCGTTCGTGGACGTCCCGGGGTACCTACCGGGGCGCGATCAGGAGCACGGCGGGATCATCCGGCACGGCGCCAAGCTTCTCTACGCCTACGCGGAGGCAACGGTGCCGAAGCTGACGGTGATCACGCGGAAGGACTACGGCGGCGCCTACTGCGTCATGTCCCCCAAGCAGATGGGGGCTGACCTGAACCTGGCGTGGCCGACCGCCGAGATCGCGGTCATGGGGCCGGAGGCTGCGGTGAACATCATCTACAAGCGTGACCTTGCGGAAGCGAAGGATCCAGCAGGCCGGCGCAAGGAGCTCGTCGGCGAGTACACGGCGCGGTTCGCCAACCCTTACGTCGCGGCCGAGAGGGGCTATATCGACGACGTGATCGAACCGAGCCAGACCCGGCGCGAGCTCGTGCGGGGCCTGCAGCTCTGCCTACGCAAGACAGTCGAGCGACCGCCTCGCAAGCACGGCAACATACCCTTATGAGCGAAAACCTCGGCGGTTTTCGCTCATCGGCCCGCTCAGCGGCCGCTCGTCAGTGATCTGACCTCCGTCGCCGACTCGGCCGGATTCGCGGGCCTGCTCACTTTCCCCGGGATGGGATTTATTTAGTAGTTACTCCTCGCGACGCTGGCGGGAAAGGGTACGTCGGGGACGGCCGGAGTAAATCCGGCCTATGGGCCAAGCGGGACTAGGAAGGGTTACCGGGTTTTGGTGCGACCGTAGTGAGCGGCGAGCGGCGCAGGCGCTCGGACCTGCTGCAGAACTCGTCCACGGTGACGATCAGCTCGGCGTGAGACCAGATGAGCGGCGACACAGACAGCGGTCCGCCGGTGTTGGGATCCAGCTGCTCCGACAGCAGGCCGCCCGCGATCTGGTGCGCCACCACCCAGTTGATGATGTCCCGCGCGGGTTTGAGGTCGTGGGTGTCCTTGGCGGTCGCGATGTACCACTGTGCTAGCCACAAGGTGCACATGAACCACGGGTTGCCTGGAACTTTCCTCGTGTCCGATTCGACCTTGAAGTAGTAGTCGTCCTGGTATCTGGCAATGCCGCCGCAAGCGGCCTTGTTCGAAAGCTGGTCGCGAATCGCGTTCATTGTCTCGGTGATCCGCTGATCGCCCGGCGGATACATGCCGAAGCGCCACAGTCCGTAGATGGCGCTGTCGAGGACCATGTCCACGGTCTGCGTGCCGTCGTCCTCCACTGCGATGCGCCGAGCGAAGCGACCCAGCTCGGAGCTGTACAGGTGAGTGTCCGCCGCTTTTCGAAGCCGGTCCGCCGCATCGCGGTACCGAACGTAGGCGGCTACGTCGCCGAACAGGTCGGCGAAGTTCCGGGCCGCGTCCAGGCCGCCCCACACGGCGCCCACGGTGAAGGCATGGACGCCCCAGCGCTCCTCCCACAGGTCCCAGGACGGCATCAGGAGGCCGTTCCTCTCGTCCACATACGAGACCATCCATTCGGCGGCGGGCACCACCAGCGTCGTATACAGCCCGACCACGAAGTCGAGATTTCCATGAATCCGGTAGTGCTGCCAGAGCGCCCACAGCACCAGGCCGGTCTCGTCTTCCTGGATCGGAAGCGTACGCACTCCGTGCGAGTCGACCCAGGGCAACCACGAACTGCCCGGCAGGCCGTACGGCGTGTACTTGTGGAGGAAGAATCCCTCCTCCACCAGGGCTTGCTGGCAGAACTGGAAGAACTGGCGCGTGATGTCCTCGTGTCCGGCGCGATCGAGTGCGTTGGCGACGAGCGCGCCGTCGCGCGGCCAGGCGTACGCGTACGTGTCACGGGCGAACTTGGTGATGTCGAAGTCGGTGGCCGCGATGATGGCGCCGTGGTTGTCGGCATGCGTGCGCGCGGTCAGGATGCTGCGGCGATAAAGCTGCGTCACATCGGAGCCGAGCTCCTCGTCGATGTGGCGGTGGTCCTTTTCCGACCAGACCTGCCAGTAGGTGATGGTCCGGCCGTGGTAAGTGTCCGGCCCGCGACCCACGATCAGGTCCTGCCCGTACGTGGTGACCTCGCTCAACCGGGTTCCCATGCACACCCAGTGAGTCACGGTGCGGGACTCCAGTGGCTTGCCTGGGCCAAAGTCGAACCCAACGGTGCAGTCCACCGATCCCTGCTCGATCGGGTTTCTGCCCAGCGTGCCATCCTCAGCGTCGACCCATGTGCCGGCGGCGCCATTGCCCTTCTTGCCGTTGGCCCAGGTGCTGATCCCGAAGTCCGGTCCGCAGTCGCCGCCGATCAGGAAGTAGCGGTTGGCCTTGTAGGCGATGACCCCGCGGTGCCGCGGATCGAAAGCCACCGTGTTGCCGATGTCGGAGCCCTCGATGAACCAGTCATAGTGGAAAAAGACGCGACCGGTGGTGAAGCCGGCCGCGGACTGGACTTCGACGTTGCGAATGAACCAGTTGCGGGCGAGGTCGACATAGTCCGCGAACTTGACCGTGATCCCAAGTCCCAGGTGCTTGAGGGTGACATCGCTGACCAGCGAGTCCTCGGCGTAACCCAGGTGGCGTTCCCACGCCGGGTCGTCGAGCCACGCGAACCTCCCATCGATAAAAAAGCCCGTGCGGCACACGTTGCCCATGGTCTGGTTGGCATCGCCGACACGCGGAAAGTAGATGTCGCGAACTGAATAGTTCGCGTCGAAGCCCACGAGCACGTTGCCATTTCCGATCACGAGGCTTCTAGGCACGTCTCTGCGCGGCCAATCCTACCTTTAAGAACCGGAGAACCCGCCTTTAACAACCTGGGTGTCCGTCCGCCTCGGGCATGCCTACAATCGCCGCAACCGATCCAGCAACAACGGAGCACACGTCTTGGAACAGGACCCGAATCAGTTCAGCCCACCCGTACGCATAGTCGCCTCGAGGAAACGGCGGCGGACTGTCGCTGCTCGCCTCCGTTCCGGAGTTCTCGAGCTCCTCGTCCCTTCATGGATGCCCCAGGCCGAGCGGCAGCAGTGGGCTGAGACGATGCGCAAGCGCCTCGCTCGGCGAATGGAGCGGTCGCGTCCTTCCGACCAGCGGCTAATGGAGCGCGCGCGGACGCTTAACGACCGCCATTTCGGCGGCCGCCTGCGCTGGACCTCGATCGGCTTCGCGGACATGGCTCACAGGTGGGGAAGCTGCACCTTCACGACCGGCGCAATCCGAATCGCCAAGCGCGCGGCGGTGCTGCCGGACTGGGTGCTCGACTACCTCCTCGTCCATGAGCTCGCCCACCTCGAGCACAGCGATCACGGGCCGGCGTTTCACGAGTTGGAGAACCGCTACCCGCTGAGCGAACGGGCGCGGGGCTACCTGATGGCGCTAGATAGCACGGGAGAGGCAGGCCTCCACTAGAGGTATCTATTTAAGGCGCTAGATAGCACGGGGGAGGCAGGCCTCCCCCGTGGTGCCCCCTCCGCGTGACGCGTTGTCCGGAGGCGCTTGGAATGGGCATAAGTGACGGCCGGATTGAATCCGGCCTAAGGCTCCACTAGAAGTATCTATTTAAGGCGTGAGAACGATTTTTGTGGCTTCGCGCGCGTCGAACATGCGGTACGCCTCTTCGGCCTGGTCGAGCTTCATCCGGTGACTGATGATCGCGTCCGGCTTCAGCCGTCCAGCGGCGATCAGGTCCAGCAGCGGCCGCATGTACTTCTGCACGTTGCACCGGCCCGAGCGAAACGTCAGCGACTTCTCCCACATGTGGTAGTAGGGAAAGTCGCCGGTGAATTCGCTGGGCACACCAACCATCGAAATGGTGCCACCCCCGCGCACGCACTGGATCGCGGTGTCAACCGATGCCGCGGCACCGACAGCTTCAATGCTGGAATCCGCACCGATGCCGCCGGTCAGACTCGCGATCGCCTGGACAGGATGGGCGTGAGAGGCATTGATTGGAATGCCGCCAAGTTCCTGCGCTAACTCCAGGCGCGCGTCGACCATGTCGACGACGAACACCCGAGCTGGTCCGAACAGCTGAGCGCACATGGTGGCCATCAAACCAACTGGTCCGGCACCGATCACGGCGACCGCGTCGCCGGGTTTGATCTCCGCCCGCTCGGCGGCGAAGAAGCCGGTGGCCAGGATGTCGCCGACGAAGATCGCCTGCTCGTCGGTCATGCCCTGCGGGATGAGCTCCATCGAGTGGTCGGCCAGAGGCACGACCACGTATTCGGACTGTCCTCCGCCAAGACCGCCAAGGACCTCGCCGAATCCGAATGTCGCCATGTTCAAGCACTCGTTGAACCACCCCTTGCGGCAGAGAGCGCAATGGCCGCATGACGTGTAGAAGCTGACGACCACCCGATCTCCGGGCTTGAACCGCTTGACAGTGGATCCGACCTCTTCGACCACCCCGACGAACTCGTGGCCGAGCAGTTCGCCCGCACTCATCGGAATGCGTCCGTGGTAGGCGTGCAAGTCGGATCCACAGATGGCCCCGAGAGTTACTTTCAGGAGGACCTCGTCAGGGCCCTTGATCGACGGCTTCGGCACGTCGATGACCTTGACCTCTCCCACGCCCTGAAAGGTCGCCGCCTTCATGGCTGCGATTCTAGGCGCCTTCGAACACTAGGCTTTGGACGTGCGGCTGAAGGGAGCGGTGGTGATGATCACCGGCGCCTCGAGCGGGATTGGAGCAGCCACGGCCGTCGCGTTCGCCAGGCGCGGAGCGCGGCTCGAGCTCGGCGCTCGGCGGACCGACCGCCTCAGCGCGGTCGCAGAGAAGTGCCGTCAGACAGGATCACCTGAGGTCAACGTCCGCCGCGTCGACGTCGGCCAGCGTGGCGAGGCACGTGCCTTCATCGCGGCCACCTTGCGCACGCACGAACGCCTTGACGTGCTCGTCAACAATGCGGGCGTGGGCTGGATGGGCCGGCTGCACCAGATGCCGGAGGAGAAGATCGAGGAGCTCATCGCGACCAACTTGAAGGGTGTGATCGCAACGACCCAGGCCGCCCTCCCCTGGATGCTCGAGCGCCGGCGGGGCGTGATCATCAACGTGGCGTCGGTGGTCGGATTTCGCGCGTCTCCCTACTCGGCGGTCTACTCGGCGACCAAGCACGCGATCGCCGGCCTGTCACACGCCTTGCGCGGGGAGCTCTCGGGCACCGGCGTGAAGGTCTGCCTCGTTTATCCCGGCGTGACCGCCGGCACCGAGTTCTTCGATGGGACGGAGCGTCCCGTCGGCCCGCAGTACCCGGCTTCGTGGGTCGCCAACGTGATCGTTCGCACTGCGCGGTTTCCCCGCCGCGACGCGATGGTGCTGCCCATTCGCATGGCCCACCTGGCCGAGCCGGTGTTCGGCGGCCTGATGGACCACGCCCTGGGCGAGGCCCGGCGGCTAGCGTCGCCGCACCTCATCGGGACCGGCCTCCCTAAGCGCTAGTCGTGTGCATCTGACGCAAACCGGGTCGCAAGCAGGCCGGATTCATTCCGGCCGTCCCGAACCCCCTTTATGCCGCTGAGCGTCGCCTGGAGTAACTATTCCGGAAATCCCATCCCGCGGAGGGAGAGCAGGGGCGCGAATCCGGCCGTGATGATCATGGAAGTCAATCAAGAGATTAGCGGCCGTTGAGCGCCCCGATGAGAGGGAACCGCAGGTTCCCTCTCATACGCTATTTCTGCCACGCCGCTAACAGCTTCTCCAGCAGCTGCGCGTTCTTGACGGAATAGTTCGAGTAGTTGTTGTTCATCAGCGCGTGCACCTGCTTGGCCGAGCGCTCCATCTCTTTGATGCGAGGCACCCATTCCACCAGCTCCTCGTCCTTGTAGTCGTGGCGGAAGCGGAGGTTCGGCGGTGCCCCTTTGATGTCCCAGGTCTCGTGGTTGCGGCCGTGAAAGCGGATGACAGCCAGCTTGGTCGACGTCACCTCGAAAACCGGGGGCATGCTCGTCTTGTGACCCTGCGGAGTATCGACGGCCACGAACGGGATGTCGCGCGTGCGCAGGAAAGCCAGCGTCCCGTCCCGGTGGCGCGCATCCATCCATTCGGGCTTTCGAAACTCGACGGCGATCTGGAAGCCAAACATGCGCTCCTGGCACTGCTCGATGTATGACAGCGAGCGTGACGACGGCAGGAACCAGGGCGGGAACTGAAAGAAGACGGCGCCCAGCTTGCCGGCGGCGCGCAGAGGCTCGAGGGCGGCACGAAAGCGCTCCCAGGACTCGTCCATCAGCTCATCGGGCACCTGCTCGAGGTAGAGGTTCTTGTCGTGGAGCTTCTCGGGCAGCTGGTCCCGGATGTCTTTGGGCAGGGCCATCGGCTTGGTCGGGTGGTTGGTGAAGAGCGAGAAGGACTTGACGTCGAAGGTGAACCCTTCGGGCGTGCGCGCGACCCACAGCTCGGAGTTCTCGGGCTTCGGCATGCCGTAGTAGGTGGAGTCGACCTCGACCAGCGAGAACTGGCTGGCGTAGAAGTTCAACCGCTCCTCGGAGGTCTTGACGTTGAGCGGGTAGAAGAGCTTGGAGTCGATCAGGGACTTGTCGATCCAGCCGGCGATCCCAACCCGTACCGTCACGGATTCGATCCTGTCACAACCCGTTGGAGTCAGCGCTATGATCCGACCCGCCCGTGGGCCGCTACATCCGCTACTGGTACACGTACCGCACCGCGGTGGCGGTCGTCATCGCCGTCGTCCTCAGCGGCGCCATCTACTGGCTCTATACGCAGCAGGTGGCATGCGACAACCACGTCGGCATCTGCCTCGCCAACATTTCGGTTCACCCGGAGGACCGGTTCGTCCCTGGGACAAATCCCGACCCCAACGTCGTCATCGTCGGCATCGACGATCAGAGCTTGAAGGACATCGGCCACTACCCGGTTCCCCGCGACGTCTACGCCAAGGCCCTGCAGATCCTCGAAGAGGACGGCGCCTCCGTCGTCGCTTTTGACATCGGGTTTCCTGACCAGCGCGACCCGGTGACCGACGGAGTCTTCGCCAAGGCCCTGGCCAACAGCACGGTGCCGGTCGTGCTCGGCTACGCCGGTGACAACGTCGTCCCGGGTGACGGAAAGGTGGTCCAGTGCTTCGGCGGTCAACCTTCTGCATGCCGGGGAGGCGTGGATGAGATCCCAATTCGAATCTTCCGTTGTGCGGACGCCAGCTCCGACCCCAACGCGCCCTGCCAGCAGCCCTACCCCAACGTCATCCTCGCCTCGACCGACGTCAAGCCCGACGCTGACGGGGTCGCGCGAAGGATCCCGATGTTCGTTCAGCCCGCCTGCCTGGCCAGTGGCGGGTGCTCTGACTCGATCATCAACACGCTTGGCTTCGCCGCATATCGCGCGTGGCTGATCCAGGGCGTGACCGGGCCCCAGCTGCAGGAGTCCGACCACGAGGCGACCTTCGGCACCGCCTGGAAAGCGCCGCTCCACGTCGACAGCACGGGCTCAGCCCTGATCAACTACTTCGGCCCTCCACGCAACTACCAGACCGGCGGCCAGTACGTTTCCATCGGTGATCTCTACAGCGGCAAGGTGTCGCCCGACAAGATCAAAGGCAACATCGTCTTCGTCGGCGCCTACTACCTGACGAGCTTCAATGACAGCGTCCTGGCGACGACCAGCGCCGGAGCAGGAGCCGGCACAGGCGCACCGATGGCTGGGGTCGAGATGCACGCCAACGTCGCGCAGATGTTTACACCCAACCTCGGCTCGTACCCGAAGTTCCTCGCACCCGAGCCACCGCTGGTCGTGTTCTTTGTCATCCTGGCGCTCGGGCTGCTCATGGCGCTGGCGGTCGCCCGTCTCTCGGTCCTGTTGGGCCTGCTCGCCACGGTCGTGGCGCTGGTGGCCTTCACGTTCGGGATGGCGATCCTCGCGGACAACGCGGGCATCGTGCCCGACCTCTTCCATCCGTGGCTCGCAATCGCGCTGTCTTATTCGGGGGTGACCGCCTACCGGTTCCTGTACGAGGACCGCGAGAAGCGCAAGGTCACTCGCCTGTTCGGGCACTATCTCAAGCCAGAGATTGTCGCTCAGCTGGCCAGGACCCGCGGCGGCGCCGACGACATCTTGCGAGGCGGCGAGCGGCGCGACATGACGCTGCTTTTCGTCGACATACGCGGCTTCACGTCGATGTCGGAGTCGATGGAGGCGAACGACGTGACAGACGTGGTCCAGATGTACCTCGACCACCTGAGCGGGATCATCTTCACCTGGGACGGGACGGTCGACAAGTACGTCGGCGATGAGATCGTTGCGTTCTGGAACGCGCCTCGCCTTCAGGAAAACCACGCCCTGCTCGCTGTGCGCTGCGCCTACGACCTGGTCAATCGCGCACCCGAGCTGCAGCAGCATCTGCTCGCCAAAGGCCTGCCGCCGATCCGCTGGGGTATCGGGATCAACACCGGGCCGGCAGTCGTCGGCAACATGGGGTCGCGCAGCCGACTCCAGTACACCGCGCTGGGCGACACGGTCAACACGGCCGCCCGCTTCTGCGCGCACGCGCCGGCCTTCCATGTGCTGATCGGCCAGCAGACCTACGAGATGTGCAAGGACTACATCGCCGTCGACCTGGTCCCTGGCGTGCAGCTGAAAGGTAAATCGGCGGAGACCTTCCGCATCTACCAGGTGACCGCGATTCGGGAAACTCCGGCGGCGCCCTGGGTCCAGTTCCCCACCGAGATGGCCGCCCAGGCCCACCACACGTTCACGTCGCAGTACACGCAGCAGACCGTCATCGCCGCGGGCGAATCGGGATCGACTGACATCCTGGTCGGCGAAGCGGCAGAGCAGGCCCTCGCCGGGCAGGGCCCATCCCCCAGCTAGTGCAGGTAGGTCGCAGCTAGAAGGGCGAGCACGGAGGCCAGGGACATCGTGCCGGCGAGGACGCCCAAGCACCCCGCCGATTGCTTGACTACCGGCTTGACCGGCGGGGTCGGGTTGTAGACCGCCTGCGGGGGGACAGCCGTCGCCGGTTGTTGGATGGCCGTGCCGCTCGGTGTGGCAGGAATCACGGCGCCTGGAACCATCTTCGAGAGGTCGGCGCCAGGGTCGAGGCTGCGCTGCCAGCCGGGGAAAAGACGGTCGGCGATTCTCGAGATCGCGTCGTCGAATTCCTGGCCTGTCTGGAAGCGATCCTCTGGCCGTTTGGAGATTGACTTGAGGATCACCTCCTCCAGGCCCATGTCTAGCCCGGGTCGATGCACCGACGGAGGTTTCGGCGGCGCCTGGACGTGCTTGGCCATGAGCGTGAACGGACCGTCAGACTCGCTTGCCGTGAAGGGCGGCTGGCCTACGACCAGCTCGTAGAACATGATGCCGGCCGAGTAGAGGTCGCTGCGCCCGTCGACCTTGCTCGAGGAGACCTGCTCTGGCGACATGTACTGCGGGGTTCCGACCGTGGTGCCGGTCTTGGTCGCGGTGCCACCGACGCCGGTGTCGTCGGTCAGCCGGGCGATCCCGAAGTCTGCCACCTTGACCATGCCCTCATCTGAGAGCAGGACGTTTTCAGGCTTCATGTCCCGGTGGACGATCGCGTGCTTGTGCGCGTAGTCGAGGGCCTGCAGCACGCCGTGCATGATGGCGAAGACCTGGGGCTGAGGGATCGGGCCACTGGTGAGCCAGTCCCGCAGCGACTTGCCGCGAACGAATTCCAGGACGATGTAGTTGGCATCACCTGTCAGCTCGAGGTCGTGCACCTGGACGAGGTTGGGATGGCTGGTCCGCGCCATGACCTGGGCCTCCTGCAGGAAGCGCTTCAACGCGACCGGGTCGGTGGCCGCCGACGGGATCAGCTCCTTGATGGCGACCTCACGCCCGAGTCCTGGCTGCTCAGCGAGGTAGACAGCGCCCATGCCACCGCGGCCCAGCTCGCCTTTGACCCGGTATTTGCCGATGTACCGCTCGTTTGTCGGCGGCGGAGTCGCGGCCATCACCGGGATCGGGGGTGGAGGAGTCGATGGTGGCGGAACAGGGATCAGGCGCATGGTCGCCGCGACGTCCGAGGTCAATGGCATGGGCGAGGATGGGGCCGGCGCATGGCTCTCGGGCCCCGGTGCGGGCGGGTTCGCCGCAGGGCGAGGCGTGTCTTCAGAGGCGGATTCCTGCGTCGTCGGAGCCCATGAAGGGATGTCTGCGCCTTGCGAGTTGGGCGGCGTCCCCGGCGGCTGACCGGAATCGGTCATCTCGTCGGGAGCCTAGCAGAGTGCGTTCGACTCAGATCAAGTTCGGACGAACCATGCTCAAGCTATGGCGTTTTCGCGGCATTCGACCGATAATCGGGCGCGCACCACGCCAGCCAACAGGAGGAGAGATAGCCCATGTCGCAGATGCCACCGCCGCCGCCCTCGCAGCCAGCTCCCATGGGAGGGTCGCCGAGCGCAGCGGGCAGCAATAAGAAGACCTACACGATTCTGGCCTACGTCCTGGGCTGGATCGGCGGCCTCATCTTCCTCTTCGTCGGCAAGGACGATCCAGACGTCAAGTGGAACGCCGCCAACTCGCTGGTCGTATTTGGAGGCCTGTCGGTTCTGATCATCATCCTGAGCTTCATTCCAGTGGTGAACTTCCTGGTCTTTGTGCTCTGGCTTGTGGGCTTCGTGTACTGGGTCATCTTCCTGGTCCAGGCCCTGCAGGGCACGGGCCAGCGCATCCCCGCGCCGGGGATCAGTGGCTTCATCAACCAGTACGTCGACCAGCTGGCGAACTCAGTCAAGTAATCCGACCTTCGTGAAAGGCCCCGCTTAGCAGTCCCCGCGAAAGGGCCCCTGCAGGGCGGGGCCTTTGTCTAATCGGGACCGGGATTGGCCAGCTGCTCGAGGGCCCGCTCGACTCCAAGCCGCAGCTCGTCGCGTTCCTCCCGCATCAGCCCAGCTTCCGCCCTTACGGATGCAAGCTGATACCTGAGACGCTCGATCTCCCCCTGAAGCTCGCGTACCCGTGGATCGGGCCCGCCGGCGGTGACCTGGACCTCAGCCAGCTCCAGCCGCAGGCGTTCGACCGTGACCTTCAGCTCGCGGCGCTCCGAGAGCAGTTGCTGAACCAGCGATTCAGACGGCTTTGTCGGCTCTTTCGACATAACGACACAGACCCGGCTGGAACTCTCGCAGCCGCAGGTGCTCCATCTCGCCGCGCAGGTAACGCGCTTTGACCGCGAGGCCCTTGATGCCCTTTGCGTTCTCGAAAGGGAAGCGGTAGAGCTTCCCAGAATCGACCAGCAAGCAGACTGAGAGCTTCTCGCCGTCTTTTTCGATCACGTGCTTGTAGCACGGCACCGTGCGGCGCGCGACCTCCATCTTCTTGAAGCCGCCCACCCTCCCGGCCAGCACGTCGATCGGGCCACGCATTGCGAAATCCTAGTGTCCCGCTGCCGAGGTCCGCAGGATATTCGGGGCATTGAGGGGCGAGCCAAGGAAAAGGGTGGCGCGGCTTGGAGCGCATCGCTCCATCTCGAGATCCTAGAACCAATGTTCGCTCTTGCCAAGCTGGGTGGTGGGGTCGCCGGTTCTGGTGGCTCCCTGGCCCCAGGTGTGCTGCCTCCAGGCGAGAACCGGCCCGAGGAGGGTGGGCCCTCGAATCAGGACGCCTGGACGCGGCGGCGGCGCTTGGGCCGGGTGGAGGAGGAAGGGCAGAAGTCGTTGAGAACGCATTCCTCGCATCGCGGCCGGCGGGCGACGCAGATTCGGCGCCCATGAAGGATCAGGCGCAGCGACAGCCCGGTCCACTCCTCCTTCGGGACCATCGCGCACACCTGGTGCTCGATCTTGACCGGGTCACGGGTCGCCGCCAACCCGAGCCGGTTGGTCAGCCGTGTGACATGGGTGTCGACTGCAAATCCCGGCACCCCAAACCCGACTCCGAGGATGACGTTCGCCGTCTTGCGACCGATACCCGGCAGCATCACCAGGTCCTCGATCGTGGCCGGCACCACGCCGTCGAAAAGCTCGACGATGCGCCGGCTGGCGGCGATGATCCTGCGCGTCTTGAGCCGAAAGAACCCGGTCGGTTTGATCAAGTGTTCGACCTGGGCCGGATCGGCCGCGGCCAGGTCAGCCGGGGTCGGATAGCGCTTGAACAGCTCCGGCGTGACCAGGTTCACAGACCGGTCCGTCGTCTGTGCCGAGAGGATGGTCGCGATCAGGAGCTGAAAGGGGTCCTGGTGCGCGAGTTCGGTGACCGCCGGATACAGGTCGCGCAAACGCTCGTAGGTCATTTGCGCTCGCCTCCTTGCCCCACGCGGCGGAGGGGGCGACATCCATGACTTCTTGGCCTTCGCTCGCCCCTTGAGGGGCTCCCGCGAGCTCACGGCAAGGCCTCTGAGTTCGTGCGATTCTTGCGTGGGGTCCTAGCCAAGTAACTTGCGTGCCGCGGCGGCGACCTGCCCGCCTTCGGCCCGACCGGCGAGCCGCGCCGTCGCCGTCTTCATCACTATTCCAAACCCCTTGGGGCCCTCGGGCTTCAGCTCTGCGATGACAGCCGCGACCTCGGCCTCCACCTCCGGCTCGCTCATTGCCGCCGGAAGGTATGCCTTCAGCAATGCCATCTCCGCTTCCTCACGGCGGGCCGAATCCGTGCGTCCTGCCTTTCGGTAGACGTCGATCGCCTCTTCACGGCGCTTCACCTCTTTGCGAGCGACGCGCACGACAAGCTCA
>JBGQGS010000017.1:0-24038 GCA_041497555.1 Candidatus Dormibacteraceae bacterium
CAAAGCAGAGGGTGTCATCTCGAGCAAAGAGCTCGGCATGCGCGGCGACCTGGATTCGGTCGGGCTTGAGCCCGGCGACCAGATCAAGGTCTATGTCCTCCAGCCGGAGAATGAGGAAGGCAACGTCGTCCTCAGCCTGCGTCGGGCTCGGGCAGAGACCACGTGGATCGTTGCCGCGGAGAAGCAGACCGACGGCTCGGTCATAGAAGCGGACGTCCGCGAGCAGAACAAGGGCGGTCTGATCGTCAACATCCTGGGTCTGCGAGGCTTTTTGCCTTCCAGCCAGGTGGCGCGGGCTTACGCCGGCAGCCTGGAGTCGCTGGTCGGCCAGCGGATTCCCGTGAAGATCCTCGAGGTCAACCGAAAGCGCAACCGCCTGATCGTCAGCCAGAAGGCTGCCGAGGACGAGGATCGCGCCCGCAAGCGGGAAGAGCTCTTCAGCCGGCTCCAGACTGGGGCCACGGTCAAGGGGACCGTGTCGGGAATCACGAGCTACGGCGCGTTCGTGGACATCGGTGGCGCAGATGGATTGATTCACATCTCCGAGCTGTCATGGGATCGGGTCTCCAAGGTGACCGACGTCCTGCAGCTCGGCGACGAGGTCACAGTGAAGGTGATCAAGCTCGACCCAGAGCAGACTCGAATCTCACTGTCTCTTCGGCAGCTGCAGCAGGACCCGTGGGAAAGGCTCGTGCAGTCGATGCCCATCGGCTCGATCGTCGAAGGGCAGGTCACGAAGACCAAGAAGTACGGGGCCTTCCTGCAGATCATGGCCGGGATCGAAGGGCTGCTCCATATCTCAGAGCTGTCGTGGGACCACGTCGAGCGAACCGAAGATGTGCTCAAGGTCGGGGAGACGCTGCAAGTGAAAGTGATCGGGATCGACACCGCCCGCCGGCGCATCTCGCTCAGCCTGAAGCAGCTCTCGGCCCCACCCGCCAGCCTGGCCGCGGTACGTCCGGAGCGCCGGGCGGACGAGTACGACGACGTCGAGGACGACTCCTAGCCCTCACCCCGTCGGGTCTTAACAAGCAAGGTTGCCTTTCCTTTCGCTCGCCTGTTTGAGTTGATGGCGGCAGGTGTTGTCTGGCTCGGGGGAGGGGAGCCAACGGGAGAGGGAGGGCCCGGCCAAAGAGCGCCCCGCGGCCGGTCAGCCTCCGGCCGCGAGGCGCTGGAGCGCCGGAGCGAAATAGGGATCGATCTGAAGGGCTCGCCCGTAATCCCTGCGCGCATCAGCCAACCGACCGAGTTGTGCCTCACGGTCGCCGAGCTCTACGTATAGGGCCGGCTCAGTTTCACCGAGGTCCGCAGCGCGCCGCAGCTCGTCCACCCCTCGAGCCACAGATCCTTGGGCGACGAGATTCTGTCCGAGCGCCCAGTGGTACCGGGCCTGGAGAGGATCGACCAGCACGGACAAATCTGCCCTTCCCTGCAGGTACCAGGTGTCGGCCAGCAGCGGAAAAACTCCGAGAGTGACAGCGACGAGGGCCAATGCTATGGCCAGGCCTGACCGCCAGACGTTCGGCCCGTGCGTTGTCGGAGCGACCAAGGCCGGTGACCCGACTTGTTCCGCCTCAACAGCTCGAACGGCCGACCACGCCGTTCCAGCGAGGAGCCAAAAGGCCCCGGTTGCAGGGACCCAGTCGAAGTTGAAAAGTACCCACACGGTGTATCCGATGCAGGCTGCCGTCAAAGCTCCGGCGTCACCGGCGAATCGCGATCGCCACGCCCCGCGGACCAAGATCAGCAGGATCCAGCCAATGGCTGCCAAACCGAGCAACCCCTGGGTGGCGGCGATGTCGAGGGGCCCGGAATGGATGCGATCGAAGGTGACTCCGGGCGACCAATCCCCGCTCAGAAACTGCCCGAACGCGAGCCCAGTAGCGTCCTCGCCCCACCCGGTCAGCGGCCGCGCCGAGATCATTTGCACTCCGTCCTGCCACAGATGAATCCTCAGCGGGCCGGGGTCGTCGTTCAGGAAGTGCAGTGGCGACACCATGATCAGCACCAGAGCGGCGACGATGACGGCCGCCGATGCTATCGCTGCGCCGGCGGCCATCCTTCCTTTGAGCGCGAAGACAACCAGCGCGAAACAGCCTGCGAGCGCTCCGAGCCCGCCGCTGCGCGAGGTCGTGGCCACGAGGCCGCCTGCCATCACGGCTACCCCCAACCACCACGCGACCATGAAACGGCCGCCGCGCCACCCCCGGACGATGGCGAGGGGAAAGGCCATCGCGATCAAAGCACCCAAGAGGTTGGCGTTGCCCAGGTTCCCGTCAGGCCGGTATGGAACGTTCTCAGCCGATTGCACCAATGCCTCGAGACATGCCACAGCCGTACCAAAGACGAAAGCTGTAACCACCCAGTCGCGGGGCCGCCTCTCGCGCAAGAGCCATACCGCCACGGCGAAAAGGCCGAGATAGGCGAGCCGCATGGGTAATGACTCATATCGGGTATATGAACCGGCGAAGCTCTCGGGCCAGGAGAGGGAGAAAACGAAGGCGAGGACCGCGGCACCGCCGGCCGCGATCAGCGGCCACCGTAGCCTTCCCAATCCAGGCCCCCCGGGCGCCAGCAGAGCCAGTCCCGTACCAAGGCACGCGGCGGCAATGACGATCGAAGCCCGGGGCAGGATGAAGGAGTCCTCGGCCGTGGGGAAGAAGAGCGTTGGGAGGGCCAGGGCGACGGCCACGGGGAGATAACCACCGAGGCGCCCGAGAAGCGGTCTCATCGCGCCTCCGCGTAAAGGAATCCGTTGGCTGAGTCGGACGCTATATTAGGTGCAGAGGTACCGCCGGGTACCAGACCAACGTTCGAGGAGGTGCTGGCCCCACCTAAGTCGCAGAATCCAGGAGGAAGACCTTGTATCCGTTTGAAAGATTCACTGAGCGAGCCAAGAAGGTTCTGACGCTCGCCCAAGAAGAAGCAGAACGATCCCACCACAGCTATATCGGCACCGAGCACTTGCTCCTGGGCTTGCTCCGCGAGGGTGAGGGCCTGGCCGCCAAGGTTCTCAACAACCTCGGCGTGGAAATCGGAAAGGTCCGCCAGACCATCGAGTCCGTGCTCGGCCGCAACGAACGGATCATCATCCAGCAGATCATCCCGACGTCGCGCGTCAAGAAGGTGATCGAGATCTCCTTCGAAGAAGCACGCCGGATGGGCCACAACTATGTCGGTACTGAGCACCTCCTGCTTGGGCTGCTGATCGAGGGCGAGGGCATCGCGGCCCATGTCCTCGAAGATCTGGGCGCCACGCTGGAGAAGGTGCGGTCCGAGATCGAGCGCCTCCTCCACGACTCGAGCGCGGAGACAGAGGCTGAACCGGCCCCCAAGAAACCATCGAAGACGCCGCTGCTCGACCAGTTCGGTCGCGACCTCACCGAGCTCGCTCGGCGGAACCAGCTGGACCCGGTAATCGGGCGCGAAACCGAGATCGAACGTGTCATTCAGATCTTGAGCCGCCGAACCAAGAACAACCCGGCTCTGATCGGCGAGCCCGGCGTGGGCAAGACGGCCATCGCCGAGGGCCTGGCTCAGCAAATCAACATGAGCAACGTGCCGGAGTCGCTTCAGCACAAGCGTGTGCTGACCCTCGACATGGGCGCCCTGGTGGCGGGGACCAAATACCGCGGAGAGTTCGAAGAGCGGCTAAAGAAGATCCTCGACGAGATCCGGTCAAGTCGCGAGGTCGTGCTCTTCATCGACGAGCTTCACACCCTTGTGGGTGCCGGAGCGGCGGAAGGTGCCATCGACGCGGCCAACATCCTCAAGCCGGCTTTGGCACGTGGAGAGATTCAGTGCATCGGGGCCACGACGCTCAACGAGTACCGCAAGTACATCGAGAAGGACGCCGCACTTGAGCGCAGGTTCCAGCCGGTTTACGTCGACCAGCCGACGCTCGCCGAGACGATCGACATTCTCAATGGCGTGAAATCGCTGTACGAGAAGCATCACCGGGTTATCATCACCGACTCTGCTGTGCACTCAGCGGCAGTGCTCAGCGACCGCTACGTCAGCGACCGCGCTCTGCCGGACAAGGCGATCGACCTGATCGATGAGGCGTCCGCGCGCGTGCGCATGAAGCTCACGACGACTCCTGACGAGCTCAAGGAACTCCAGAAGGAGATCAAGAAGCACCGGTCGGACCAGGACGAGTCGGTCAACAAGCAGGACTTCGAGGCCGCCGCGAGCGTTCGCGACAAAGTCAAGAAGCTGCAGGACAAGCTCGCGCTCAAAGAAGCCGCTTGGCGTGACAAGCTCGGTGAGACGGTCCCCGAAGTCGGGGAGGAAGACATCGCGCAAATCGTGGCCGCCTGGACTGGGGTGCCGGTGTCGCGTCTGGTCGAAGAGGAAACCTCCCGACTGCTGCGTATGGAGGAGGAGATCCACAAGCGGATGGTCGGCCAGGACGAGGCCATCAAGACCGTATCGCAAGCCGTGCGGCGCGCGCGCGCGGGCCTGAAAGACCCTCGACGCCCAATCGGCTCGTTCATCTTCCTTGGGCCTACAGGCATCGGGAAGACCGAGCTGGCGCGTGCCCTCGCCGAGTACCTGTTCGACTCAGAAGACAATCTGATCAAGCTCGACATGTCCGAGTTCATGGAGCGGCACACCACTGCAAGGCTGGTCGGCTCACCTCCCGGTTACGTCGGTTACGACGAGGGAGGACAGCTGACTGAGGCGGTCCGCCGCCGGCCTTACTCCGTCATCCTCTTCGACGAGATCGAGAAGGCCCACCCTGAGGTCTTCAACATGTTGCTGCAGATCCTCGAGGATGGGCGCCTCAGCGACGCCAAGGGCAAGGTGGTCAACTTCGCGAACACCGTGATCATCATGACCTCGAACCTCGGTATTCGCGACGTCAACCAGGCTGGCACGTCACTCGGGTTCCAGCCGGCGGTCGTGGATGAGTCGGAGGAAGTCGAGCGCCGTCACAAGAACACGAAAGAGAAGATCGACGTGGAGCTCAAGCGGATGTTTCGCCCAGAGTTTCTCAACCGGGTCGACGCAGTGGTCGTGTTCAAGAGCCTGACGACAGGGCAGATCCGGCAGATCGTCGATCTGCAGCTGAACAAGCTCAGCAAGCACCTGCTCGAGCAGCAGATAACGATCGAGGTCACCGACGCGGCGAAAGATCTGCTGGCGAAGGAAGGCTACGACCGGATTTATGGCGCTCGCCCGCTGCGGCGCGTCATCACAAACCGGATCGAAGACAACCTTTCCGAGCACCTGTTGCGTGGAAAGATCTCTCGTGGCGACACGGTTCAGATCGACGTCGAAGGCGAGGATGGCCTCAAGTTCACGCCGGTCAAGCCCCGCCACAAGGAGCCGGCGGGCACGGGGGCGGCCGCCAAACCCTAACCGGCTGGTCGGCGCCCGATGCTGCGTTCTTAACAACCTGGGTTGGCAACGGCGCACGCGCGGACTAGATTCGTCCGCGCAAGGTGCGTTGGGCTCGGGGGAGGGGAGCCTGGCAGAGGGAGGGACCCCGCGCGGGGTGTCTGGAGTCGGGGCGCGCACGCGATGGAGGCAACAACGGTCGACTCCCGCCCCCACAATTGAGGCAGATGAGCGCCACGCCTCCACTTCGGCTGCGCCCGCTCGAGATCGGCGATCTGCTCGACGAAACCTTTCGCATGTACCGGCGGCACTTCTTCCTCTTCGCGGGGCTATCGATAATCCTTTCCATACCGTCGGCGGCCCTGTCGGGCTTCAGTTACTACGCGTTGTTCAGTGGCCTTCTTCAGCAGACGAGCCCGGATCAGCCACCGAATCTCAGCTTCCTGGAATCCGCCTTGGTCGCGTATGGCGTCTTCTTCCTGATCTCGCTCGCCCTGTTGCCGTTCTTCTACGGAGCAGTCACCTACGCCGCTTGCGAATCGGCGCTCGGTCGTCCCGTTACCGCCTCGAGCGTCTTCACGGGCGTGATGCGCCGCTACTTTCAGCTGCTCGGCTACTGGCTCCTCATCGGCTTGATGCTCATCGTGTTCTGTCTCATCCCGCTCTGGGTCTGGATCTGGGTCAGTTGGGTTGTCGTGATGCCCGTGATGTTTGTGGAAAACGCGAGCCTGGGTCAGGCGATGAGCCGCAGCTGGCGTCTGGTCGAGGGTCGTTGGTGGCGCACATTCCTCATTCTTTTCCTCATGTTCGTCGTCTACTACGTGGTCGGCATCGCGCTCAGCGCGTTCATCACGTTGAGCCAGACGCTGCTCGAGCTCGTTGTCTCGTCGGTCGTGATCATCTGGATCGCAGGAGCGACGAGCGTGATCGTCACCTCGCTCGTCCACCCGGTCCTCCAGATCGCCATCGTCCTCATCTACTTCGATCTGCGCGTGCGACGTGAAGGGCTCGACCTCTTCCAGCTGGCGCAGCACGTGGCCGCCCCGCTGCCGGCACAGTGAGAATCCGCTGAAGTACGGCATCTACCTTCGGACGCTCGCGTTGACGACGCTGTCGCTAGCGTTCGTTGGGCTGACGGCGCTGCCCGCGTCAGCTGATCCACCGGCGCCTCCCACCTACCGTCAAGCGGTCGAGGATGCGTACAACTTCGTTCGGGGCGCGGCGCCCAACGACACGGTCAGTGCACACGAGGCGGTCAGCGTGCTCGAAGCCGGCACCGGGCTTACGCAGCCAGAGATCGTGGCTGACCTTCAACGTCAGCCGCCTGATTACGACGACGCAAAGGCTCGCTTGCTTGCGCTTCGCGCTGCGCTGGACGAGCCGGCCAACACGTCCGACCCTCAAACTGCGCAGCAGCGCCTGCATGACGTGCTGGCCATGCACCGCTACGACGCGCTGCACCGGCCTCCCTCGCTGCTGGACAGGTTCGTGCAGTGGGTAGGCGACCGGATCAACCAGGTGCTCAGCCTACTGTTCGGAGGAAGCGGGGGATCTCAGGCTGCGCGGTGGTTCTTCTACCTGGTCGCAGCCGTCGTTCTCGCCGCTGTCGCGGTGATTGTTTTTCGCTCGGCTCGGGGGCGATTCACGGAGGGCGTCGCGGCGAATCAGGCCACGGGTCCGCGAGCGCCGGCCGACTATTTCGCTGAGGCCGATCGCCTCGCCGCAAAGGGTGAACGCGTCGGCGCGATTCGGGCGCTCTGCGCAGGGGTGGCCGCGACGCTGGCCGGTGAGCGAACTTGGGAGGGAAGCCCGCTCACCGTGCGTGAGATCTTCCAGCGTGCCCCTGATCCGGGGCGCCTGCGTCCTCTTCTCCTGCCATTCGAGGCAGCGGTCTACGGCGGTCGCGACGTCGACGCCGCAACCTATGAGCGCGCGGCACTGGTCGCGGCGCCATTCCGCCAGCCGGCAACGGTGGCTGCATGAACGGAGCGCGTGGCTGGGTCATCGCCGGCCTGGTCTCAGTCGCGATCGCGGCTGCCGCTTACCTCGTCCAACCGCACCAGGACTCCCCGGACCACAGTTCGAACAGCGATGCCGCCAACGGCGCTTCGGCGGCGCGGCTTTTCGCGCAGGCGATGGGTCACCCGACCGATCAGGTCGGCGGTACGTTTTCGACGCCTCCCCCGCACGGCGAGATGTTCGTCTTCACCCCCACCAGCCCATACACATCCGATGAGGCGGAGCGGACTCGGCTCTGGGTCCAATCAGGCGGCGTCCTCATCTACGCCTCAGAGCAGGGAGATGTTGAGCTCGACCGCGCGTTTGCGGTGACGCGACTCGGCGGCTACACAAACCTCGACCACGAGATTGCCAATCCGATCGTCCCTGGGGTAACGAACGTATCGGGCGCGCGCGTTGTGATGCCCCTGGATACAGCCGCCGACCAGGTTCCGTTTCTCCGCTCCCCGAGCGGTTTCGTGTTGGGCTATCTGCAGCGAATCGAGTCGGGTTTCATCGTCGTGCTTGCCGACCCGTTGGTGCTGTGCAACGGCTACCTCGACAAGCGTGACAACGGGCGCCTCCTGGCTGACCTGTTGGGCCTCGCCGGGCCCAGCGCAGCCGTCGTCTTCGACGAATACCACCATGGCGTCATCCTGAGCGACTTCACGCCCCAGGCCTGGGTCACGACCCCCTGGGGCGCTGCGCTGCTGTGGCTGCTGGTCGCGGTGTTTGCCGGGCTGATGCTGCGCGGCCGGTCGTTTGGCCCGCTCATCCCGCGGCCAGCCGAGGCGGCGCGTGCCGACGTGGAATGGGCGGTCGCGGTCGGTCAACTGCTGCACCGCTCGGGCGCCCGCTCCGTCACCCTCGGCCTCCTCGCCTCCGCAACAGAGCGCGCGGTGGCCGCTCGCACGGGCATTCCGCTGCAGCCACGTGAACGCTTCTGGAATGCTCTGTGGGTGCGCGTGCCCGGACTTGCCGCCGACCTGGCCGAGGCGGAGAACGCCCTGTACGCGTCCGCGGCGAGCGAGCCGGACCTGTTGAAGGCGGCCCAGCGGCTTCACCACATCGCCCATCCCGTCACTGAGGAGCGGCGTCGCCCCGCTCCGGTGTCGGGTAGGGTGGCCTGATGGCCGCAGCCGCCCCCGTGTCCGCGCCCGATTTCTACGCCCGGCTTCGGGAGCAGCTCATCAAGGCCGTGGTCGGCCAGGAGGAAGCGATTCGCCTCTGCGCGATCGCGCTGGTCGCACAGGGCCACGTCCTCCTCGAGGGCGTTCCGGGCACGGGCAAGACGCTGCTTGCAAAATCCATCGCTCGTGCGCTGGCACTCGAATACGGCCGGGTCCAGTTCACGCCTGATCTCATGCCGGCGGACATCGTGGGCACCTCTGTCTACGACCTCGTGAACCGCACCTTTGCGCTGCGCCGCGGGCCGATCTTCACCAACGTGCTGCTGGCAGACGAGATCAATCGCGCCCCCGCCAAGGTCCAGTCCGCGCTTCTGGAGGCGATGGAGGAGCGAGGCGTGACGCTGGAAGGCCAGCAGCTTGCGCTTCCAGCGCCCTTCCTCGTCCTCGCGACTCAGAACCCGGTCGAGTACGAGGGCACCTACCCGCTCCCGGAAGCACAGCAGGATCGCTTCCTCTTCAAGGTCCGGCTCGACTATCCGTCGCCCGCGGATGAGATGGAGGTCCTGCGTCGCTGGGAATCGGGAATCGAGCTTCGTGATCCCGTCAAGGCGGGTGTCGAGCCAGTGCTGGGGTCAGACGACATCGATGCGTGCAGGGCAGAGGTTGCGAAAGTCGTCGTCGACGAGAAGATTCGCGCTTATGTGGTGGAGCTGGCGACGGCCACCCGTACGGCGCCCGAAATCGCCCTGGGCGCCAGCACCCGAGCGGAGGTCCTGCTGATGCTGGCCGCTCGTGCTTATGCCGCCTTCGAAGGACAGCAGTTCGTCACGCCTGACCACGTCAAGGCCCTGCTGGCGCCAGCGTTCCGCCATCGATTGATCCTGCGCCCGGAGGCGGAGGTTGGCGGCCAGACCCCGGACAGCGTCCTGGAAGCGGTGGCGAGCCGGGTCGTCCCTCCCCGCTGATCCCAAGCTGCTGATCCAATGACGGGTGGGCTCGCACCACAGCCTCGGCTGCTCTGGGCGGTCGCCATCGGAGCGGCCCTGATCGCGCTGGCGATCGTTTCGCCCGTGCTCGGCTTCGTCGCCGTGATCTATCACGTCGGCCTGGTCATCATCGCGACGCGTGACCTCGCGCTTCTCCCGGGCCGCTCGGGCTACAGCGTCAGGCGCGCGATGCCCGATCCCTTCTCGCTTGGAGAGCGCGAAGACGTCACGGTCGTGGTCGAGAACCCGGCCGCGGCGGGACTGAGGGCCAGCGTCGCCGACCACGCGCCGGCCGAGCTGAAGCCTCAGCCTCGCGAGGTCGAGGGGCGCTTCGACCAGGCCGGTCGCCTGCAGCTCTCTTATCAAACCGCGTCACCGAAGCGTGGCGCCTATCGGTTCGGCCCGGTCGATCTCCAGGTTTGGCGCGACGAGGGTTGGTGGCGCCGGCAGGTTCGGCTCGCCCATCCCGACGAAGTGGCGGTCTTTCCCAACATCGTCGCCATCAAGCGCGTCCAGCTCACGTTGCGACGCGGGCTTCGCGCCATGGCGGGTATGCGCCGCGCACGCCCGCCAGGAGCGTCTACCGCGTTCGCAGGACTGCGCGACTACGTGCGCGGCGATGACATGCGGCGCGTGAGCTGGTCGGCGACCGCCCGGCGTGACCGCCCGGTCGTTGTGGAAGTGGAAGCTGAGCGCGGGCAGCACGTGATGATCGCGATCGATTGCGGCCGCCTCATGACCGCGCCGGCCGGAGACCTGGACAAGCTCGATCATGCGGTCAACGCCGCCCTGATGCTCGCCTGGGTCGCCCAGGCTTACGGAGACCGCGTCGGGCTGATGACGTTTGACGACCACGTCACGGGTTTCATCAAGCCCGAGCGCGGCAGCACGCAGATTCGCCGGCTCACCGAAGCACTCTACGCAATCAAGTCCCAGTCCGTCGAACCGGATTTCGGCCATGCCATGACACACCTCGCCCTGCGTCTCGGACGCCGCTCGATGGTCGTGGTCCTGACCGACGTCCAGGACCCAGAAGCCTCAAAGGAGCTGGTTGCGCACTGCCTTCGACTTTCCGCGAAGCATCTGGTGCTGGTGGTGGCGATGTCCGATCCAGCCGTCCTCAGCGCCCGCGACGCTCCGATCGCCACGTCGGCGCGCGCTTACGAATGGGCCGCCGCCGAGCAGTTCGTCGCAAGCCGCCGCGAGAGCTTCGAGCTGCTGAGGCGAGGCGGGGTGCTCGGTCTCGACGTCGTGGCCGGCAGTCTCAGCCCTGCGCTGGTCGAGCGCTACCTGGAACTGAAGGAGCGAGCCCTACTGTGATTCGGTCGCCCACTGAGCAGCAGATAGGAGTAGAAGAGCAGCCCGGTCGTCAGCCCGATCGTCAGCTTGACCAGGAATGGCGCACCTGATGGCGAGATGTTGCCCTCGATGGTGCCGGCGACCACCAGCAAAGGCGCGAGACCGAGCAGCAAGGTGAACGCCCGCCGGGTTGCGATCGCGAGCGCATCGGAGCGCTTGCGATTGCCCGGTGAGATGAGAGCCCAACCCATCATCAGCCCACCCGCACCCTGAGCGATCACGATCGAAAGCTCGAGCACGCCGTGTCCGATCACGAAATCGAACAGGCCGCTACTCAGCCCATAAGCCTGGGTCAGCCCGAACAGACCGCCGAGGCTGATTCCATTGGAGATCATCACCCACATCACCGGCAGACCGAAGACGACGCCGAGGGCGAAGGCGACCATCGAGACCCAGATGTTGTTGGTCATGATCAGCCCCGCTGCCTGGACGCGGGCATCGGGCGGGATGTTGGTCCACAGCTGGTGGTGATGCACCGCGTCGATCAGCCTGGGTGGCGCGATGGCGTAGGCCGCGTCGGGGTTGGCCAGCACGACGAAGTAGCTCACGATCGCGGGGACGAACAGGAGGGCCCCCGCAGCCAGCAGGTAAGGCGCCGCGTCGCGATAGGTTCGCGGAAGCGTCTCAGTGTAAAAAGCGCGAACCCGTCGCCACACCTCTCCGCCGCGCCGGTAGACGATCCCATGACCCCGCGCGACCAATCCGTTGAGGTAGCGATGGACGGGCTCGCCGGGCCAGTCGCGCTGTGCCCGCGCGAGATCCGCGGTGGCCCGCCGGTAGAGCGCGGCCATCATCAGCACCTGGGCCGGAGCAAGACCGTTGAGGCGTCCACCGCCAGATCGCGCCAGCAGGTCCTCGAGCCTGTTCCAGTCGTCGCGCCGGAGCACCACGAAATCCTCGGCCCGCATCTAGTGGCCAGCCCGGGAAATCGCTCGCCAATGCATCGGCCTGGGCGGCCGGGCTTCGCCGATGCCGCGCCTTGTCGAGCTGATCCCCAGGCAGACCACACAGCCAAAATTACCTGACATGCAGCCGCTGCCGGACAGCGACCTCGTCGTCCCAACGCCCGAGCGCGTCTCGTTTGACTACCAGGTTGCAGGTCTTGGCACTCGCGCCATCGCGCAGGTCCTGGACCTCCTCATCGTCGGCGGCATCCTGACGGCGGTGTATTTCGTCGCTCTCGCTGCTTCGATCGTGGACACCAGCACCGCCACGCTGATCGCGGTGATCGGCAGTTTCGTGGTCATCTTCGGGTACTTCTGGGTCAGCGAATCGCTCTGGTCGGGCCAGACGGTCGGGAAGAAGGCTTTCCGTCTTCGGGCGGTCGGCGATCGAGGCGAGCCTCTCACGTTCGCGCAGGCCGGGATCCGCAACATCGTGCGGATCGTCGATTTTCTGCCCTACGGTTACGGCGTCGGGTTGATCGTGCTGTTCGCGAACGGCAAGGGCAAACGGCTTGGCGACCTCGCGGCGGGGACCGTCGTGGTCAAGGACTCGGACCACGTCTGGCTGTGGCAGCTGCCCGGAGCCAGGACCCCCGCTCCACCCCCGGGGGCGGTGCTGCCGCCTCCGCCTCTGTACGCTGCGGCATCGGCCGCAGAGCTCACGCTGCGGCGGCTCGATCCCGAGCTGCGCCGGTTTGTCAGCTCGTACGCGCGGAGGCGCCCCGAGCTTCCGCTGGAGGTGAGGGCGCAGCTGGCGAGCCAGGTCCAGGCAAGCCTTCGCAGCGCGCTCCCGGACGTCTTCGCACAGAGCGGTCCCCTCGCCGCGCTCGACCGCCTCGCGGATCTAGAGCGTCAGTAGAAACAGGACGCCGCCCCGGGGGTAGTCAGGGCGGCGCCTTGACGCTTCAAGGAGCCGGGGGTCGATTTCGGTTCCTCTCGAGAAATCAAACGACCGAGCGTGTAAAAGGCTACGGGCCCACTTGTAAATCCCCACCGTGGGTGGGAAAGTAGTCCCTCCCATGGCCAAGGCAACCATCACCTTCGTGTGTACGGACTGCGGCGGCGAGAGCCTCCGTTGGGCCGGCCAGTGCCCACATTGCCGCGCGTGGAACACGCTGCAGGAGTTCCAGGTCCGGAAAGCGGCGGCCACCAAAGGCGGTCTGAGGCCAGCCGGGCGCGCGCAAGGCGCACTTCAAAACATGGCAGGCGGCGCCCCGAAACCGATCGCGTTGAGCGACATCGCAAGCGAGGCCGCCCCCCGCCGTGCGCTGGCCTGGGACGAGCTGAACCGGGTGCTCGGCGGCGGGATCGTGCCTGGAAGCCTGGTCCTGGTCGGCGGCGAGCCGGGAGTGGGCAAGTCGACCCTGCTCATGCATGCGGCGGCGCAGGTCGCCCAACGCGGCGGCCGCGTCCTCTACGTCTCGGGGGAGGAGTCGGCTCAGCAGGTCCGCATGCGGGCGCAGCGGCTCGACGCCCTGGAGGCGAGCATCTTCCTCCTCGCCGAGAACGACCTCGACGTAATCTGCGAAGCAATCTCGGCCGACCCGCCCGTGCTCGCGATCATCGACTCGATCCAGACCGTGACGGACGCCGGCTTCGAGGGCAGCGCCGGCAGCGTGACGCAGGTCCGCGAGTCCGCCGCCCGCTTGATGCGGCTGGCCAAGGAGATCGGAGTTCCGATCTTCCTGGTCGGTCATGTGACCAAGGACGGCTCGATCGCCGGACCGAGGGTCCTTGAGCATATCGTTGACACCGTGCTGTACCTGGAAGGCGACCGGCGGCAGGAGCTGCGCATCCTGCGCTCCATGAAGAACCGATTCGGCTCAGCCGAGGAGATCGGCGTCTTCGCCATGGGCGAAGCCGGCATGGAAGAGGTGCCGGACCCCTCGGCCGCCCTGCTCGGCTCGGCCGCCATGTCGTCGCCAGGGACCGCGATCGTGGCCGCGCTCGAGGGAACCCGACCCCTGCTGGTCGAGATCCAGAGCCTCGTGAACGGGACGGACAACAGCATGGTGCGGCGGATCGCGAACGGAATCGACATCAACCGCCTCCACATGATCCTGGCGGTGCTGGAAAAGCGCCTCGACTACAAGTTCGGAAAGTCGGACATCTTCGTCAGCGTCGCGGGCGGCATCCGGGTGACGGAGCCGGCCGCCGATCTCGGTCTTGCCCTGTCGATCGTCAGCAACCAGAACAACAGGCCACTGCCAGACGGCCTGGTTGTCATCGGTGAGCTGGGTTTGACGGGTGAGGTGCGCCGCGTGGGCCAGCTCGAGCGCCGCCTCCAGGAGGCGGCTCGGCATGGACTCACGCGTGCGTTGATTCCGGCCGGCGCCAAAGCCGGACGGCCTTCCGGCCTCGAGGTGATCGAGGTCCGGACCCTGGCGGAGGCCGCCTCCGCCGCTTTTTCTACACCTATGAGGTCTGGCGCATTCATGACAGGGGCCGGGGTATCGGTCTCCTGAGGAGGTAACCCGTGAAGCGTTCCGAGTATCTCGCCCGGTGGATGGGGGCGGGGCTCGGAGTGGTCGGTGGTTTTGCGCTCGGTTATTTCATGGTCCGCGGCGTGGGGAACCCGCACCCCGGATACGTGATCATCGGGCTGACCACTCTGGAAGGCTTGATCTTCGCCTACCTGGGCACGCCTTACGTGCTGGGTGGCTGGCGAACGTTCAACTTCCGGCTGACGAGCACTCCGCTGCCCGACCTGTTGAGCGGCCTTCTCGGCATGGTCGTCGGCCTCATCATCGCCGTTCTGATCGGAGTCTTCGTGCGCGACCTTCCCTACGGGTACGCGCTGTCGTCCGTGCTCGCCCTCCTGCTGGCGGCGCAGGGCGCCTCCGTCGGGCTCACGCGCCGCGCCGAGCTGAGCTCGCTGTTCTTCGGCGGCTCGCGAGAAGCAGATGATCACCGGCTGAGCGCGGTGCTGCTCGACACGTCGGTCATCATCGACGGCCGCATCCAGGACATCGCAAAGACCGGTTTCGTTGACATGCCGCTGGTGATCCTCAGCTCCGTCCTGCGCGAGCTGCAGATGGTGGCCGATTCGGCGGACGCCACGCGCCGGCGGCGCGGACGTCGAGGTCTCGACGTGCTCACCGAGATGCAGAAAGACCCATCCATCAACCTGCAGGTGAAAGAAGACGAGTCTCCCCCGGGCAACGAGATCGATGCGCACCTGGTCCGCACGGCCAAGCGCAAGGGCTGGGCCATCATGACCAACGACTTCAACCTCAATCGCATCGCGCGGCTGGAAGGCGTCTCCGTGCTCAACCTCAACGAGCTCGCGCAGGCGATGCGGCCGGTCGCGATCCCCGGCGAGGAGATCATCGTCACGGTCGCGCGCGAGGGCAAGGAACCGGGCCAGGGCGTGGGGAGCCTCGACGACGGAACGATGGTCGTGATCCAGAACGGGCGCCGCTTGCTCAACCAGACCATCACGGCCGTCGTCACGTCTGTGATCCAGACTTCGGCAGGGCGGATGATCTTCGCCGAGCCCGCCGGTTCGGACGGGCGGCGCACGAACGGTCGCGGTAGCGCCAAGAGTCCGCCTAGTTGACAACGGTAGGAGCGATCGTCGCGGCCGCGGGCTCCGGCTCGCGGCTCGGCCGAGGCAGCAAGGCGCTGGTCCAGCTCAACGGCCGCACCACCCTGGCCCGGGTGCTCGAGCTTTTCCTGGCCCTGGACGAGGTGGACCGGATTGTGGTCGTGGGTCCGCCGGGCCGGCTCGAGAACGCAGAACGCGAGGTGCAGTCCGTGCATCCCCGCAAGCCGGTGATCGTCAAGGCGGGCGGCGAGAGCCGGCAGGCTTCGGTCCGTGCCGGGCTGGCCGCGCTCGGAGAGTGTGACTTCGTGCTCGTGCACGACGCCGCGCGGCCGCTGGCGACCGCAACGCTCGTGCGCAGGGTCCTTGCCGCGGCGATGGAATCCGGAGCCGCATTCCCGGCCATCTCTCCTCGCGACGCGGTGAAGCGCGTGGAGGGGAACCGCCTCGTCGAGAGCCTGGACCGCTCGCGAATCGTCCTCGCGCAGACACCGCAGGCCTTCTCGTACGAGCTGCTCGCGCGCGCCCATCGCGAGGCTGCCGACGCAGGCCTGGTCGGTGACGACGACGCGCAGCTGGTGGCCGCCACCGGTCACGCGGTCACGGTCGTCCAGGGTGAGCCGGCCAACATCAAGCTCACCACCCCAGAGGACCTCGGGGTCGTCGAGGCGCTGATCAAAGAGCAGGAATCCGCAGCCGGGTGAGGGTGGGGATCGGGTATGACGTCCACCCGCTGAAGGCCGGTCGCGATCTGATCCTCGGCGGCGTGACCATTGCGCACCCCTTGGGACTGGACGGTCATTCGGACGCCGACGTGCTAACGCACGCTGTGATCGACGCACTGCTCGGAGCCGCCGATCTTGGCGACGTCGGGAAGCTCTTTCCCGCAGACGACCCGAAATTCAAAGGCGCATCGAGCCTAGACCTGCTGTCCACGGCGGCCGATGCCGTGAGGGCGGCCGGCTACCGAATCGTCAACATCGACAGCACGGTGATCGCCGAGGAGCCCCGCCTGCAGCCTCACCTACAGGACATGAAGCAGAACCTGTCTGCGCGCATGAGGATCAACCCGCGAGATACCAGCGTCAAGGCGACTTCCCCCGAAGGGCTGGGCGCGCTGGGCAAGAAGGCTGGCATCGCGGCGCAGGCCATCGCCCTGATCGAGGAAACGTGACGCTCAGGCTCCACAACACGCTGACCGGGACGAAAGACGTTTTCGAGCCGATCAAGGCCGGTCATGTCGGCATGTACACCTGCGGGCCGACGGTGTGGAACTACGCCCATGTCGGCAACCTGCGTGCCTTTCTCGTCTACGACCTCGCGCGGCGGCATCTGCAGGTCGGCGGCTACGCCGTGACGCACGTGATGAACCTCACCGACATCGACGACCGGATCCTCGACCAGGCGATGCACGCCGAGATCACGATCGGCGAGTACGTGAAACCTTACGTCGCCGCGTTCTTCGAGGACATGAGCGCGCTCCGCGCGCAGCCGGCCGCGCACTATCCGCGGGCGACCGAGCACATCCCCGAGATGGTCGAGATGATCACCGAGCTCATCGAGCACCAGTACGCCTACGTCGCCGATGGCGACGTGTACTTCCGGATCGCGAGCTTTCCCTCGTACGGCGCTCTCTCGCATCTCGACCGCAGCGGCCTCAAAGCGGGCGCGCGCGTCGCGACCGACAAATATGACAAGGAGTCGGTCAGCGACTTCGCCCTCTGGAAGAAGGCGCAACCGGTCGACGAGAAGCTGGGCGCGGCCTGGGGCTCGCCGTTCGGCCGCGGCCGGCCGGGCTGGCACATCGAGTGCTCGGCGATGAGCAAGCGCTATCTGGGCGAGACGCTCGACATCCATGCCGGCGGCGTGGACCTGATGTTCCCCCATCACGAGAACGAGATCGCGCAATCGGAGGCCGCAAACCACAAGCAGTTCGCGCGTGTCTGGCTGCACTCAGAGCACCTCGCAGACGCAACGGGCGAGAAGATGTCGAAAAGCGCGGGCGGCTTCACCACGCTGAGAGACCTGGTCGATGCCGGCCACGACCCGGTCGCCGTGCGCTTCTTTCTGATGGCCAGCGCGCACTACCGCACTCGGTTGCGTTTGAGTGCTGAGGCCCTACATGCCTCGGCCGAGCAGGTGAGGCGCCTGCGTGAGTTTGCCGAACGGGTCCGGCGACCGGCGCCCGGGCAGGTTGACGACGAGAATCTTCTGCGGCGGATTGGTGAGGTGCGCGCAGGCTACCGAGAGGCATTGGACGACGACCTCAATCTGCCCCAGGGCGTCGGACTGGTCTTCGAGCTTGTCCGCGAGGCCAACGCGGCCCTCGACGCGGGGCGAGTCGGCGAACGTGGCCGGGATGCCTTGCTGGCCCTCATCGACGACTTTGACGCCCACCTCGACGTCGTCCGCACGGAGGAGCCTGGACTTGCCGAAGAGGTCGAGCGCCTGATCGCCGAGCGTGGGGCCGCTCGCAAAGCCCGTGACTTCTCCCGATCCGATCAGATCAGAGACGAGCTCCGCCAGAAAGGCATCGCGCTCGAGGACTCGAAGGATGGCGTGCGATGGCGTCGCGTCCGGTGAAGCGCCCAGCTGGGCGTGCGCAAATACAGGGGTCCCCTCGAGCTCACGGCGACGCCTCGGAGTTCGTGGGGCAAAAGGGCGCACGAACGAGTCTTCGCGGCGCGCGTCCCGGAAAGGACGCTGCGCGGGGCGATGTTATGGCCCTCATCCACGGCCGCAACGCTGTCCTGGAAGCGGCGCGGGCCGGGCGGGTCGTCAGGGTCTACCAGGCGTCCGGCCTCGGCCACGATCCCCGGCTGGACGAGCTGGCCCGCCTGGCCCAGATCGAGGTTGTGCCGCCGGAGCGGCTGAACGTCATCGCGCCAGGCGTTCACCAGGGCGTGGCCGCGGAGCTGAAACCTCGGCGCGACTGGCCGCTGAAGGAGCTGCTCGCCACCAATCCGTCCCTTCTGATCGCACTCGATTCGATCATGGATCCGCAGAACCTGGGGGCCATCCTGCGCAGCGCCGAGGTCGCGGGATGCGACGGCGCGATCATTCCCGAGCATCGAAGCGCGCCGCTGTCGCCGGCGGCGGTCAAGGCCAGCTCTGGCGCGAGCGAGCTGCTTCGCATTTCGCCGGTTTCGGGCTTGCCGTCGGCGGTGGCTGAGGTCAAACGGTCGGGCATCTGGTGCGTGGCGCTTGACCCCCGAGGGGAGATGCAGGCATGGGAATTCGACTTCACGCAGCGCGTCTGCGTGGTGGTCGGCAGCGAAGGCGAGGGCGTGCACCGCTTGGTCAAGGAGAGATGCGACGCGCGCGTTCGCCTGCCGGTGAAAGGCCATATCGCCAGCCTCAACGCGTCGGCTGCAGCGGCCGCGCTGCTGTACGAGGTCACCAGGCAGCGAGCGACCAGTTCCTAAACTGAATCCCTATGCCTGACGCCACCGCAGAGCTCGAGCGCGCCGCCGCGGACATTCCGCTGACACGATCGGCACGCGAAATCCTCGAACGCGCCGCTGCGATGGCTGCGACGCGCGGGGCAAGCCCAGGCCCGAGCGACGTCCTCCAGGCGGCGCTGTCGAGCCACGGCACGCTGGCCTACGAGGCGATCCGCGCGCTTGGCATCGATCCTTCATCCGTCACGTCGCAGGTGCCTCCTGCCGACAGCTCTGGCGCGAAGGCGATCCCGTTACGTCAGCTCCTGGTCAACGCCAATCGCGAAGCCCAGGTGCTCGGCCACTACCAGGTCGACTCGATCCACCTCCTGCTCGCGATGCTGTACAGCGACTCGCCGGAAACGTCGGCGCCGCTCCAGAAGGCGGGGCTGACCCTGTACGACCTGCGCCGCCACCTTCAGTCCGAAACCAAGGCGGACTTCCAGCCAGGCGAGTCGGACAGGCTGCAGGGGGATCGGTCGCAGCCGGATCGCAAACGGTCGGAGCCGGCGCGCGGCCGGCCGCACGCCGGGCGCACGTCGAGTCCGGACAGCAGGTCACGGCCGGACTCCTCCCTACGCCGGAAGCCGTGGCCGTCACTGCGCGGGGTGGTCCACGTCAGCCCCGTGTTTCTCGGTCTTGTCGCTGCCACGGCCGTCTCGGGGGCGATCCTGTGGTCAGGGGTCCTTTCCCAATTTGCCGGCGCGCTGACGATCCTGTTCGTCACCGCCGGTTGGATCACTTCGGTTTGCGTGCACGAGTTCGGGCACGCCCTGGTCGCGTACCTCGGCGGCGATCGCGGGGTCCGAGCCTCGGGTTATCTCGACCTGAACCCTCTGCGCTACACCAACGTGGTGCTCAGCCTGGTCATGCCGGTGCTCTTCCTGCTGCTCGGTGGCATCGGCCTGCCGGGGGGAGCGGTTTACATCGACCGCGGCGCCCTGCGCAGCCGCGCCTGGGATTCGGCAGTGTCTGTCGCCGGCCCGGTGGGCACCCTGGTGTGCGGCCTGCTCGTCGTGAGCCCTTCTCTGATCCCGGGTAACACCGGGTGGCTCAACCAGACGAACGCCGGCTTCTTCGGGGCACTTGCCTTCTTGGGGTTCATCGAAGTCATCGCGCTGGTCTTGAACCTGCTGCCGGTGCCGGGCCTCGACGGGTTCGGCATCATCCGGCCCTGGCTGCCCTACTCCTTCCAGGGCCTGGCGAATCAATACGGACAGCTCGGCATCCTCGCGGTGTTCGGGGTGCTGTGGTTCGTCGCGCCGGTCAGTCATGCCTTCTTCCAGTCGGTGCTGCAGATCACAGGCCTCGTTGGCATCGACCCGCGCCTGATCGGTTACGGCCAGGCAAACTTCCGCTTCCATTAAGTGTCACGAATTTTCCTGCGGACCTCGGGCGCGGAGCACTGATGGAGCGCGTGATCGTCGATGGCTACAACGTGATCCACGCGTGGCCCCAGCTCAAGCGACTGCTCAGCGACGCGTCGCTAGAGGCCGCGCGCGACAGGTTGATCGAGCGCCTATCTGTGTTTGGGATGGTGGCTGGAGCGGACGTGACCGTCGTGTTCGACGCCCATCATTCCACGGCGCGGACCAACAGTCAGGAGGATGTAGAGGGCGTGCACGTCCTGTTCACGCGCAAAGGTCATTCGGCCGATCACGCCATCGAGCGCATCGCCTACGGCGCCTCACAAGCCGGCGACGTGATCACCGTCGCGACCTCCGATCGCTTTCAGCGTGACCTCGTGCGCGGTATGGGTGGGGCGGTGATCAGCGCCCTAGAGCTCGAGCGTCGCGTCGTCGACGCCGAAGACGAGCTCGGCCGCCGGGTGCAGCGGTACCAGTGAGCCAATGAGTCAGATCCGCCGCACGCGCATCGTCTGCACGATCGGGCCGGCGAGCTCCTCGCCCGCGGTGCTGCGCACAATGATCCAGGCCGGCATGGACGTGGCGCGCCTGAACTTCTCGCACGGCGACCACGCGACGCATCGGCAGATGGCGGCCGACGTGCGCGAGGCCGCCGAGGCGACCGGCCGGCCGATCGCGTTGCTGGGCGACCTGCAGGGGCCCAAGATCCGCACCGGCCCGCTTGACTCCGCGTTTCAGCGCCTCGTGCGCGGGCGCAAAGTGATCTTGACCAGCGAGCCCCGCCGCGCCGCCGGGCGCGCGCAGGGCGCCCTCAGGCCGGAAGGCGAGATCGAGGTCAGCCACCACGAGCTCGTCCAGGCGCTCCATCGCAGGGACCGGGTGCTTTTGGACGACGGCCGAATCGAGCTCGTGGTGCGCAGCGTGGGTGGCGGACGAGCCGAGTGCTCGGTGGTGCGAGGCGGCCTGCTGGGCGAAAGAAAAGGGGTCAGCGTTCCGGGCCGCGCGGTGCCCATGCCCGCCCTGACGGAAAAGGATCTCGAGGACCTGAAGCTCGCGGTCGAGCTTGGCGTGGACTGGCTCGCCCTGTCCTTTGTGCGGCACCCGGAAGACGTCCTGACGTGCCAGCAGCATCTCAGCGACCTGGGCTGCCGAGCGCCGGTGATCGCCAAGCTCGAGAAGCTGGAGGCGATCCGCAACCTCAGCAAGATCCTGGAGGTCGCCGACGGGGTGATGGTCGCTCGTGGCGACCTGGGCGTTGAGCTGAAGCTCGGCGACCTGCCGGCGGTGCAGAAGGAGGTGATCGACCGGGCGAACCGCGCGGGGGTCCCCGTCATCACCGCAACTGAGATGCTCGAGTCGATGGTCACCTCCAACCGCCCGACGCGGGCCGAGGCGTCAGACGTCGCGAACGCCATCTGGGACGGCACCGACGCGGTCATGCTGTCGCAGGAAACCTCGGTCGGCGCGCATCCGGTCGAGGCGGTGCGCGCGATGGCCCGGATCTGCCTCTCCGCGCAGCGGCACCCGGCGTTTGAGCGGGCTCGGCAGCCATGGCGCGAGCCAGGCCAGATCGGAAGCGCGATCGCCCACGCCGCCGCGAACACGGCCGACGAGCTTCGTGCCCGGGTCATCATCGCGTTCACCGAGTCCGGGACGACCGCGCTGAGGTGCAGCAAGGCGAGGCCCCGAGTGCCCGTGATCGCCGCGAGCCCGCACGTGGAGGTCCTCCGCAAGACGGCGCTGTATTCGGGTGTCATCCCGCTTCTTGTCAGCCCCGGTAAGGACACCGACCAGATGGTGGCGAACGCCACCGAGGCCGCCCGGCTGAGCGGGCTGGTTCGGCCGGGCGATACCGTGGTGGTGGTGGCCGGCGTCCCAGTGGGCCTGGCCGGCCAGACCAACCTGCTCAAGGTCGAGACTGTCTAAGCGCGCATTAAAGGCCCCTCGCCCAGCCAAAATTGAGGGCAGGCCAATGAACCATCTTTCAGTGGACCGCCGATAGTGGCGCCCGCTTCGCATGGACTGCTCGGCCGGATTCAGCGTGCCAACGACGACGCGTCGCGGCGCTTCGGGCCGAACACCGCAGAGGTGGAGGGCTTCATCAACGCCGTCGCCGAGCTCACGCCCTGGCAGTGGAGGCAGGTGCTGGCAGCGCGGCGCCTGGTCGCCTCGGTGACCAAGGAGGGAGCGGGCCGAGGAAGTGAATCGGCGCGCTCGATCCAGGCCGCGATTCGGAGCAGCGACGGACGCATCTCCGAGCCGATGGCAAAGGCGGGTGAGGTGCTCTTCGATTCGCTCGCGAAGAAAAGCGACGAGAAGCAGGTTGCCGCCTGGCAGGCGATGTCGGCTCTGGTCATGCGGCATCAGCTTCCGGCTCTGAAGTTCGCCGCCCACTACGCGCCGTTTTCTGTGCTGATCCCTGTCTCGGGGTCGGACGTGCTCGACCCGATGACCAGGCGCTTCCTGGCGGCGCTGGAGGCCCTTTCCGCCGCCCAGTGCGAAAGCCTCGCCCGCCGGTGGCGCATCGAGCCGGCCGCCTCACGGGCGCTGCTCAAAGCGGTGGCCAAGCACACGGAGGTCAAAAGCGAGGAATCGGTCGCCATGGCCGCCCTGACTGTGATCCCGGCGCAGATCACCGGTGACCCGGGTTGGGCCGCGGTCCGAACGGCGGTCCACGGCGGTCGCGTGCTCGGATGCATGGCGGACCTGTCGCAGCAAGAGGTCGCCGAGCTGTGGGCGCCCCTTGAAGCTGTGGTCTCTTTTGCCTCGTTGACCGAAGACGATCATCAGCCGGCCTCCGAAAGAGTGAAGGCCGCGGTGAGCAGCGCGATCCGGACGATCAAAGGGCCCAGGAGCCGCATCCCGGCGGCGACGCCGGCGAAGGCGGCGGCTCCCTACGGGACGAACAGCGCCGAGGTCGCCAGCTTCATCAAGGCCGTCATAGAGCTCACTCCGATCCAGTGGCTGCGCGTGCTGGATCGCCGCAAGTTGGTCGCTAGCGTCACGCGCGACAGCAGCGATGAACCGGCCGGCGTCGTGCGGTCGATCATGACCACGATCGAAGGAACCCGAGAGCTCGACATCTTCACCCGCTGCCGCGCTTTCGCCGCGGTCGAGCGCGCCGGCTACGCGGTCGAGTCGCATGGTCGCATGAGCAGCGAAGAGGTGGCGCAGATGTACGAGCCCTTCGCGCGGTCGATACCGCTCGCCTATGTGAACGGGGGCGGCTTCGCCCACCAGCTCGCCTCGCTGAGCAAGCACGACTGGCAGAGGGTCGCGGAAGCTGCACCGGCGGCAAACGAGGAGGCGGTCGCTCCGCTGGTCAACGCGGGTACGGCGCTCATCGACTTCTTCGGCGGCCGGTCGGATGACGAGGCGGTGGCGGCCTGGCATGCGGTATCGGCGCTGGTTCGCCGGCATCACCTGACGCCGATCAAGTTCGCCGCGTCCTACGCACCATTCGGAGCCGCCATCCAGGTCGCCAATCCCCGCGCTCTTGGCGCGATGGTGTCCCGATACGTCACCGCTGTGGGTCACCTCGGCGCGAACCAGTGCTCGGTGCTGGCGAAGCAGTGGCAGGTCGACGAAGGCGCTTCGGACGCCCTGTCCAAGGCAACGGTCGATGGAAGCGCGAGACCTGCGGAGGAGGCCGCCGCGCTGGCCGCCGTCGTGACAGTACCGATGCGCATGATCGGGAGCCTGGGGTGGGCAGCCGTGAAGACCGCGGCGTTCGGCGGTAGGGTGATCGCCTCACGCACCCGCCTCACCCCAGAGCAGCTGGAGGCCCTGTGGAAGCCAATCCAGCCTGCGATCCCGCTCGCCTCATTGGGCGCGCCGGCCAAGAAGCGCTAGGGAGTGGCCAGCCCGGGAAACCGCTCGCCAATCCATCGGGCCTCGGCGGCCGGGCTTCGCTGATGCCGCCGAGGC
>JBGQGS010000018.1:0-23594 GCA_041497555.1 Candidatus Dormibacteraceae bacterium
ACGGAGTCTCCAGTTGAGCCTCTCTACACTGCAGGGCGTGGAGGGCCAGCGGTTGCTGATCGTCGACGACGAGGAGCAGCTGGCCAAGCTCATGGAGCGGACGCTGCGCAGCCGTGGCTTCGAATCCGACATCGCGCTCACCGCGGCAGAGGCCAGGCAGCGTTTCGAAGCCACCGACTACGCGCTGGCCCTGCTCGACGTGCGCCTACCAGACGAGTCGGGCTATGGGCTGCTCGAGGAGCTGCGCAACCGGCGGCCGGAGACCGCGGTCGTGATGATCTCGGGCGTCGACGATCCCGAGCTCGGCAAAGCAGCGCTCGAGCACGGCGCGTACGCATACATGGTGAAACCGGTCGGTGCGACCCAGCTCTACCTGACGGTCGTCAACAACCTGCGACGTCGCAGCCTGGAGATGGACCATGGGGTCAACCTCCGGCGGTTGGAAGCGATGGTCGACGAGCGGGCCGAGCAGATGCGCCGCGCCGTCGAGCTTCAGGTCGGCATGCTGCCGGAATCGCCGTTGAAGGGAGACGGTTTCGAGCTCGCCGCTCACTTCACCGCTGCGCGGGAGATCAGTGGCGATTTCTACGACTGGTACCGTCAGGACACAGGCCAGCTGGTCTTCACGCTTGGTGACGTCATGGGCAAGGGCCTGCCCGCTGCATTGATGATGGCGACCGCGCGGTCCGCGCTGCGTGGCTCAGCCGGAATCGCGCCGCTCGACGTCGGTGTCAAGCGCGCGTCCGACGTGATGGCGGCGGCACTCGAGGTGAACCACGCGTACGTGACGGTTTTTCATGCTGCTTTCGAGCCGGCGTCTGGCGAGCTGCATTACGTCGACGCCGGGCACGGGCACGCGCGGCTGCTCCGCGGTGTGACCGGACAGGAGACCTTGCCTTTGCGCAGTGCGCCGATCGGCATTTTCCCCGACAGCAAGCTGGCCGTCGGGACCGTGACCCTGAACCCAGGGGACACGCTGGTGGTTTTCTCCGACGGGCTGCTTGATTTGCGGCCCGACCTCGCGACCAAGGACGTCCCGCTTCCTTACGAGGCACGCCGGGCGGGGAGCGCTCAGGAGCTGGTCGACATCCTGGCCCAGGGTTCGAAGAGCCGAGAGCTTTTCGATGACGTGACGGTGCTGGCGCTGCGTCGGCTCTAATCACTGAATTAATGCCAAGTGGGGCCTAAGGCCGAATTTATTTCGGCCGTCCCCAACGCGTCCACTATCCAGGCGCCTCCCAGCGTGGCAGGGAGTGATTACTTGATCAAGTCCCCTTCCCGGGGAGGGTGAGCAGGCGCGCAGATCCCGGCCGCATCAAGTCCGGAAGGCAAGCTCACGGCGAATGGCCGGTGAGCGCGCCGATGAGAGGGAACCGCCTGAGGTTCCCTCTCATATTTCAGACGGGTTTAGGGGAGGCGAGCCAGCGTTCCAGGACGGCCGCGACCACGTGAAGCTTGACTGGCTTCGAGATGTAGTCGTCCATGCCGGCGGCAAGGCAGCGCTCGCGATCACCTGACAGGGCGGCAGCGGTCATCGCGATGATCGGGACATGCTTCCCCGGCCGCTCCTGTTCCCGGATCAACCTCGTCGCTTCGTATCCGTCGATCTCCGGCATCTGGCAATCCATCAGCACGGCGTCGTACTGCATGCGATCGAGCATGCTGACAGCCTCCGCGCCGTTGGAGGCAACCTCCGCGCGGTAACCCAGGCGCTCGATCATCCTGACGGTGACCTTCAGGTTGGCCGCGTTGTCCTCGACGATGAGCACCCGTGACCACTGTCTTGAGGGATCCGGCGGGCCCAGTTCCGTACCCGCCGGCCGCTCAGTGCGAACCGATCGTTCGGCGAGCAACGTGTGGAGCACGTCGAAGAGCTGCGACGGTCGCACCGGTTTGACGAGCTCCGCATCGACGCCGGGCACCGGTACCTCCGACTGGCCGGCTGAGGTCAGAAGGATCACAACCAGCTCCTTCAATCGCTCGTCGGCGCGGATCTCGCCCGCCACCGCGCGGCCGTCCATCCCCGGCATCATCAGGTCGACGATCGCCACGTCGAAGGCATCGTCGCCGCGCGCAGCGACCTGCATTTCCTGAAGCGCTTCGCGGCCGCTTTCGAAGCTGCGCTCGCGCAGCCCCCACGAGCTCAGGTAGCGCTCGAGGATCGTGCGATTGGTCCGGTTGTCGTCGACCACCGCGACGAACGTGCCGGCTAGGCTGACCACCGCCTGTTGGGGGGCCCGGGTCACACCGATGGCCCCGCGAAACAGGGCAGTGAACCAGAACCGGCTGCCCGCGCCCTTCTCACTCTCGACGCCGATCTCGCCGCCCATGAGCTGCGTGAGCATGCGTGCGATCGCAAGGCCGAGACCGGTACCGCCGTGCTTGCGCGTCGTCGAGCTGTCGACCTGTGAGTAGGTCGAAAAGACACGAGCCTGCTCTTCCTTGGTCAGGCCGATGCCCGTGTCGGACACCTCGAAGTGGATCGCCACTCCAGGACCACTGCTCTCGTGACGGCGCACGCGCACGACGATCTCGCCAGATTCCGTGAACTTGATCGCGTTTGCGACCAGGTTGATGAGCACCTGCCGGAGCCGGCCAGGATCCCCGATGGCGACATCGGGAACGTCCCGTCCCACGTCGAGAACGAGCTCGATGCCCTTGTTGGCCGCGGCCTCGGCGAAAAGCTCGACAGCTTCTTCGGTCACGATCTTGGGACTGAAATCGATCGTCTCCAGACGCACGCGGCCGGCCTCGATCTTCGAGAAGTCGAGGATGTCGTTGATGATCTCCATCAACGCGTCACCCGAGCTGCGAACCGTCTCCACATACTCGCGCTGCTCAGGCGTCAGCTCCGTCTCCTGCAGGAGCCCGGTCATGCCGATGACCCCGTTCATCGGCGTGCGGATCTCGTGGCTCATCGTCGCGAGGAACTCGGACTTGAGGCGCGTCAGCTCCTGCAGCTCCTGGTTGCGCTGCGACAGGTCCGCCAGCAGCTCCGACTTGGCTGCTTCCGCGGCCGCCGCGGCGGAGCGGTTCTCCTCGAGCTGGATGACGACGCGGCGGACGAGGATCCCGAACGCGATGAGCAGCAGCGCCTCGAGCAAGGCGGCCGCGGGGTCGCCGGCGGCGGGGTTGACCAGCGTCACGAGGATGAGATCGGCGACAGCGAGCGCAGCGCCCACAGCGAACTCGACCGACGTGTAGTAGAGGGCGAGGAAGATCAGAGGAAGGAGCACGAACGGGAACGCGCGCACGATGTTCAGTCCGAACTGGACCTCCAGCGCGAATGCCACCGCCAGGCCACCGATCGGCGAGATGGCGTGCAGGTATCTCGGGATGCGCTCCCAGGGCAGCAGCACCAACGCACTCGCGAGCGCGGTCAGCAGCAGGGAGGTGGCCACGCCAACCAGCGATTGCCCTCCCCAGAGCGGATACAGAGCCATGCCGAAACCGACGACCACGGGCGCCGCGGTGAGCACCCTGCTGCGCGCCGCGATGTCGAGCTGGGCCAGCGGCACAAGCACGAGCAGGATTCCGACGGCAGCTGCGCCCGCGAGCACTGGGGAGGCGATCACGGCCGAGTAGCCGTGCAGGCTGACCAGGCCGACGATCGCAAGCCCGAGGAACGGGTAGACGCGGCGGCTCAGTCCGTCGGCTTGTAGCGGCGTGGTCAGGGCGTTCAAATTCAGGAGCCGGAGTCTCAGCTTAAGACAGAGGGTTAAAAAAGGTCTGGACCAAAGGACCGCGGCTACACTTTGCGATCTGCGCACCTTCCATCCCGCCAGGGGGGGCGAGGTTACAGAGGTGTTGCCAGGAGCCCGTCCACGGACTGCGCCAAAGCGATCGTGGACCCGGGGCCTGGTGCGTCGAGCGACGCCCGTCGCCGCCGTCGCCGCCGTGTTCGCCATCCAGGCCGCCGCCGGGGCGGGGCCTGTGCTCGCCTTCCCGCTGTACCTGACGGTGATCCTCCTGACGGCGCTCCAGCTCAGCCGGGCGGAGTCGCTTGTGACAGCAGGGCTTTCGGCGATCGCGATCCTCTTGCCAACTCTGTTCGGGGGCGACCAGCCTGGCGACGCGAGCCCCGCAGTGCTCCTTGCCATCGTGTTGATGGTCGCCGCCGTGGCGATCACTTATGTCGTCCGCCAGGTCCGCGACAAGGCGGCCGAGGCTGAGCGCCAGGCGGCTGACATCGCGGCCAGCGAAGAACGGCTGCGCATGATGCTCGAGGCGGCGATGGTCGGCCTGGCCCTGGTCGACGCCGAGGGCAGGTGGATCCAGGTCAACGACCGGCTTGGGACGATCCTCGGTCGCAGCCGCGACGAGCTCATGCACCTGCCCCTCGAAGAGGTCACGGCCGAGAACGATCGTCCCGTGCTCGGTGAGGCGCTCGCCCTGTTGCGCGCCGGCGACATCGTCCGGTGGGAAGCGGAGCTTCACCAGCTGCGAGGCGATGGGACGCGCGTGCCGGTCGCGATTGCGATCGGGACGGCGCCGGGGACGATCCCAGGCGAGTCACTGCTGCTCGTGCAGGAGAGCGACATCTCGGCTCGGAAACGCCTCGATGGCCTGCGCGACTGCCTGGTCGCCGTCCGCCACGTGATCGTCGCCGGGTCTGCTTGGGAGCAGGCGGTGCCGCAGCTTCTCAGCAGCCTGTGCGCTTACCTCGACTTCGACCTGGCCCAGTTCTGGGCGGCGGATCCTGAACGGAACGCTCTGCGCGTGCGGCACTACTGGCATCGCGATGCGACCGGCTTCGAGGCCTTTCGCGAGCAGAGCCGGGCGGCGGCCATCCCGATCGGCTTCGGGCTGCTCGGCCGGGTTTGGCAGTCAGGGGTGGTCGCGGCGCTGGAGGACCTGTCCCACGCCAACGATTACGCGGGCTCTGACGTTGCGCGCGCGGCCGGCTTGAAGTCGGTCCTCGCTTTCCCTGTCGTCGACGGCGGAGTGGTGATCGGGGTCATCGAGCTGCTGGCTGGGCACGTGCGCATCGTCCAGGACGACGAGGTCACGATGCTTTCGACGGCGGGCGTCGAGATCGGGCAGTTCATCCGCCGCTCTGACACCGCGCAGGCGCTCCAGCGCAGCGAGGCCGACCACCGCGCCATCTTCGAGCGATCCCCGATCGGCATCGCCCGTATCAGCAGCGAGGGCGACCTGGTCGAAGCCAACCCCGCACTCCTTGGGATGCTCGAGCACGACTTCGAGACGATGCGCGAAAGCGCGTGGCCCGACCTGCTCCGAGCGTATGACCAGGCCGCCGCCCGTCAGCGTTTCGCGCCCCTTCTGGCCGGGATCGCCTCCGGCGGCAGCGTGCAGGTCCGCGCCGCGACCGGCGGCGGAAAGTGGCTCTGGATGCAGCTCACCGCGACCTCGATCCCGGACTCGAGCGGACGGCCTGAGCACCTGCTGGTGATGATCGAAGACGTGACCACCGTGCGTGAGACATCCGACCAGCTCGCCGAGGCCCTCGAATCGCAGCGCGGCGCGAATGCCAACCTCGAGAAGCTCGACCGCACGAAGACCGAGTTCCTCTCGATCGTGAGCCATGAGTTCCGGACGGCTCTGACCGGCATCCAGGGCTTCAGCGAGCTCATCCGCGACGGCGGCCTGGAGCCCGACGAGGTCCGGGCATACGGCGGCTACATATTCAATGATGCGGACCGGATCAACCGGCTGATCGGGGACATGCTCGACCTCGACCGGATGGAGTCGGGCCGCATGAGCATGCGCACCGGTGATGTGGACATCAACGAGGTCCTGAGCGAAGCCATGGCGAGGGCGGGCTCGGCGGCGACCACGGTCGAGTTCAAGGCCGACCTCGACCCGCGGCTGCCGATCGTGGTCGGTGACCGCGACAGGTTGATCCAGGTGGTCAGCAACCTGGTCAACAACGCGATCAAGTATTCGCCCGACGGCGGAACCGTGACACTGTCCACTCGTGCCGAGGGAGGGTACGCGCTGGTCAGCGTGACCGATACGGGACTGGGGATTCCGCCCGACGAGATCGGGCATGTCTTCGAGCGCTTTCGGAGGGTGCGAAGTGGCGCCGCGCAGTCGATTCCCGGGACTGGGCTGGGCCTCACGATCGTTAAGCAGATCGTGGAGATGCATGGGGGCAAGATCTGGGTCGAGAGCGCGGTTGGTCACGGGTCGGCTTTCCATTTCACCGTTCCTCTCGTGTCGGAAAACGTCACGCCGCTTCAGCGCCGGCATGCCTGAGCAGGCGGGCACGGGCGCGATAGGGCCTTTTACGGTGCTGGTGGCGGATGACAACGACGTCGCCCAGCGCCTGTGCAAACGGGTGCTCGAGAAGGCGGGCTACGGTGTGCTGATCGCAGCGGACGGCCTGCAGGCGGTCGATGTCGCTCTCAACCAGCACCCATCCATGATCCTCATGGACGTCGCGATGCCTGGGATAGACGGCCTGGAGGCGATGCGGCGGATCAAGGCCGAGGCACCAACCATGCCGATCGTCATCGCGAGCGCGCACTCGATGGCGAGCGACCGCGAGCGTTTCCTCGCCGCCGGGGCCGACAGCGTGCTCAGCAAGCCTTTCCGGCTGGCGGACCTGGTCGCGATCGTTGCGAAGCTGGCCGCGGAGCGCGTGTGAAAGACCTCACCGGCACAAGGATCGGCCAGTACGAGATCGTCGAGCGCCTCGGCGGCGGAGGGATGGCTGTCGTCTACCGGGCGGTCCAGCAGCCGCTTGGCCGCGAGGTGGCGCTCAAGGCGCTCTCCTCGGAGCTCTTCCAGGACGACGGATTTGTGAAGCGGTTCGAGACCGAGGCCAAGACGCTCGCCAAGCTGGACCATCCCAACATCCTTCCGATCTACGACTTCGAGCTGAGCGACGGTGTCGCGTACCTGACGATGCCGCTCATCCGGGGCGGGACGTTGAGGGACATCCTCAACCACGGGGCACTCGACACGCTGACGGCATGGCGTTACCTGCGCGAGATCGGCGACGGCTTGCAGCATGCGCACGACGCCGGCATCGTCCATCGCGACCTCAAGCCGACCAACGTCCTCATCCACGCCGACGGTCGGGCGATGCTGGCTGACTTCGGCCTCGCGCGCGGCGCCGGCCAACCGACGCACCTGACCACGATCGGTCTCGCCATCGGGACGCCTGGCTACATGGCGCCCGAGCAGGTCATGGGCCACGACGTGGACAAGCGCGCCGACATCTACGCCATGGGGGTGCTGACGTTCGAGATGCTGACCGGACGCCTGCCGTTCATCGGCTCGAATCGGATGGAGGTCGCTTACTCGACCGTCAATGCGCCGATTCCTTCCGCGGTCAAGCTGAACGCGGCGCTGCCCGACGAGCTCGATCAGCTGCTGGCCAAGGTGCTCGCCAAGGATCCAGCTCAGCGACCGCAGACCGTGCGCGAGCTCCTGGCACAGATGGCTCGGCTGCCGCAGCGCCGCCAGCCCGGCGCCGCGGCTGTCGCCGCCCAGGCCGGCGTGGTGACGGCGCCTCCACGTCCGGGCACCACAGCCGAGCCGCCAACAGCGGCCAACATGCGCGTGGTGCCGGCGGCGCCGCCGCCCCTGCCTCTGCACGGCTCGCCGATCCCGACGCCGACTGCCGTCGGCGGGTCGGCGATCAGGACACTCGAGATGATGGGCGTCCGGGCGTCGCGGGCGCGGGGTCGCTTCATCCTGAACTTGTACGTGAGCAATCTGGTCCACGTTGCGCGCGACGTGACGGGCGACCGGTGGCCGGAGATCGCATATGCGGCCGGGCTCGTGCAGTACGTCGAGCAAGACCCACCGCACGACGATCAGCTGTCCTCGCCGGTCGAATCCCTGAGCCGGTTGAACGAGGCGTTCGACACGATCTACGGACCGGAGGCCGAGGACATGATCCGGACCTGGGGACGCCGGGCCACCGAGCGCTGGCTCGCGGAGGGCCGACACGGCATGGGTGGGCCGCGGCGGCTGGTTCCGGGGCGCCAGCGCAAGCTGGCCGGAGTCGTCAAGTCGTTCACCGAAGCGATGGACAACGTGCGCGGCGAGCACACGCATGCGTGGCTGCAGGTGGATGAGCACCAGTTCTGGCTCGTGAACTTCTCGAACATGTTCGCCCTCGGGCGCATCAAGACGGTGAAGTCGTGCCACTACTGGACCGCGACCATCGAGACGATCCTCCGTTGGGCCGGCCTCGCCAACGATTGGTACGTAGAGGAGGTCGAATGCGGTTCGGTGACCGGGACCTTCGACTGCGTTTTCGCCATCCGCTCGGTCGAAACCTAGGCCTTCTCCGCAAGGCGCCAGGGAGGGCCAACCAGGCCTGCCGGCGGCCCTTTTTTGTTACGGCCACTGTTACGCCATGCCGTCTAACATCCGCTGCATAAAGTCGCCCTCCCTCCTTTCTGAAGGTCCCCTACCGCAAGGTAGAGGACCTTCTTTTTATGAAAGGGAACCTCGGGCGGTTCCCTTTGCGCGCGGGGCGCGGGCAGGATGGGACCTACTGATTGCATCGGGGCGCTCAACTGGGATTCGCTCTCACCCGGCCCTCATCGCGGTCCAGAGCATCGATGCCGACGCGGAAGGGCCGGCACTCACCCCACCCCGGGATTGGACCTACCTGATGTTCTCCACGCGACGCGAGGCGGCTTAAGGCACGCGGGTTAGACGGCCTGGCAAAGCCAGGCCTACATGCCACGCTTGTTACAGTCCATTCAGTGGGACGCTTTGCGATCGACGTCACCGCTTGTTGGCGGCCCCTCCGCGTGGGCATGCTCACCGTCGCGACCGAGCTTGCGAGAGCGCTTGCGTCTCACGAAGGAAAGGACGACTTCACGCTCCTGTGCAGCCGCGAGCGGCCGGCCGCCCTCGCCGACCTCAGATGCGAGGCGGTCCTGTCGCCATACCGGCACGAGCTCGCCCTGAAAATGCGCTGGCTGCCCAGCGTCGAACCCCAGCTGGATTGCGACGCGATCCTCTACCCATACTGGCCGAGCCCGCCGTTTCGCCAGAAGGACGCGCCGCCCGCGGCCATCTTCGTCCACGACATGGCGTTCCGCGTCCGGCCGCAAGAAGTCCCCTGGCAGCAGCGCGCCTACCTGGGCACCACCCTCGGGCCGTCCCTACGTCACGCGGCCGCTGTACTGGTGCCGTCAGAGTCCACGCGGCGCGATCTGCTCGACATTTACAAGATCCCGGGCCTCGAATCCAAGATCACGGTGATCGCCGAGGGCGTCCCGCAGGCGGTTCCAGCGGGTCCACTTCCGGACGGCATCCAGCCAGGGTTCATTCTTGCCGTGGGCACCGTAGAGCCACGCAAGAACTATCCACGTCTGCTTGCCGCATTCCGGCAGATGAACAGCCGGCACGGTTCGTTTCCATTCATCATCAACGGCCGGCCGGGGGTGCCGCAGCTGGTGATCGCGGGCCGTCCGGGTTGGGCGTATGGCGACACGCTGCAGCGCATCGCCGCGGAGCCGGGTGTCCGATACCTGGGACACGTCGACGAGCGGACGCTGACCGCGCTCTACGAATCGGCATCCGTGCTGGCGTTCCCGAGCCTGTACGAGGGCTTCGGGCTTCCGCTGCTCGAGGCCATGTCCCGCGGCGTCCCGGCCGTGGTCGGCGCTGCCGGGGCGCTGCCGGAGCTGGCTCTTGGGGCTGCGATCACAGTCAAGCCCGATGACGTCGATGCGATCGCCGGGGCGCTCGAGCGGCTGCTCTCGGACGAGCAGCTGCGGAAGAAGCTCGGCGAGGAGGGCAAGCGCCGTGCCGCGAACTTCACCTGGGACCGCGCGGCCGAGCAGACGCTGGAGATCCTGCACCGGATCGCGACCAGAGCTCATCGTAAAGTCGCGTAGATGAAGGAGCGGATCTCGGTCGTCGCGCTGCTCGCGGGGAGCCGCCACGACTACCTGCACATGGCTCGCCCCCTGTTGCGAGCGCTGGAGGCGACGCACCACTTCACTGTCGACGTGCTCACTGACGCAAAGGACCTGCGGCTTCACCGCGCGAAGGTGGTGCTGGCGGCGAGCGACCACCCGCTGGCTCCGGGCCAGGCATCCGAACTGATGGATTTCGTCCGTGGTGGGGGCGGCCTCGTCCTTCTTCACGGCACCCTCGCCGCCTGGGCTGACGCAGCCGAGCTCGCGGAGCTGGCGCGTTGGGCTCCGAGCGGGCCCGGGCCATTGACCGAGCTCGTCATCCGGCCGGATCCCTCGCACGCCTTGACGTCGCGATTGGGGCCTGAGCTCAAGGTGCGCGACGAGCTCTACTTTTCGGAAGGCCCGCCGGGCGACGCGACGGTGCTGCTGCGAGCGAGCTGGCGCTTCACCGAGCAGGTCGTCGCGTACGAGCGCCGCGTCGGGGATGGACGTTTCGTGCACCTCGGACTCGGCCACGACCCGTCGACCTACGAGCTGGAGAGTTTTCAGAAGCTGGTGCAGCGGACCCTGATGTTCGCTGCCGGCCATGCGTCGGCCCCCACGGTCGGCGTCGGCCTCGTCGGTTACGGTGCCATCGCGCGCGCGCACGCCGAATCGATCACCGCCACGACCGGCCTGAGCCTGGTGGGAGTCTGCGACGTTTCCGACGAGCGCCGGCAGATGGCCGCTCGCGAATGGTCGGTGCGGACGCACGCGCGCGCGGAGGACATGTTCGACGACCCGGAGGTCGGCCTGGTCGTGGTCGGCACTCCACCAAGCGTCCATGCCGATTCGGTGATGGCAGCACTGCGGGCCGGCAAGCACGTCGTGTGCGAGAAGCCGTTCGCGCTGACGGTCGAAGAGGTCGACCGCATGATCGATGCGGCGGCGGGACGCGATCGAGTCCTCACCGTGTTCCAGAGCCGCCGCTGGGACCCCGATTACCTCGCGCTTCGCGAGGTTGTGCGCTCGGGGCGCATCGGCGAGCCGTTCTACATGGAGTCTTTCATCGGCGGCCACGACCATCCGTGCGATTTCTGGCACAGCCACGAGCCGATCTCGGGCGGGACGATCTATGACTGGGGGTCGCATTACTTCGACTGGATCCTGCAGCTTATGCCCGACTCAGTCCGCACCGTCACCGCGAACGCGCACAAGCGCGTGTGGCACGACGTGACCAACTCCGACCAGGTCAGGGTCGATCTCACCTTCTCCAGCGGCGCCCAGGCGAGCTTCCTGCAGTCGGACATCGCTGCGGCCCGCAAGCCGAAGTGGTACGTGCTGGGCACGCGGGGCGCGGTCGTGGGCGAGTGGCAGGCGCAGGCGGTGCCGGCGGACTACCCCGCGCTGGTGAAAGTTTTCCGACCTGCTGACGGGGGGTCTCATGAGGAGCTGCTGGCGCTCGCGCCCCGCGATGACCACGGGTTCTACCGGAACCTGGCCGACCACCTTGGCTGGGACGAACCGCTGGCCGTGACCCCGCAGGAGGCACGGCGCACGGTGGCCGTCATGGAGGCCGCCACTCACTCGATCGCGCAGGGTGGTGCCCAGCTCGAGGTCGACATATAGCCAACCAAGGTGTCGGGTGGGGGGTGCTGGGCGCGGCCGGGATCGCCAGCGGCGCGGTTCTGCCGGCGATCGGGGCTTCGAGGAACGGGCGCGTGGCCGCCATCGCGAGTCGTGATCCTCAGCGGGCGCGAAGCCTGGCCGAGGGATATCCGGGAGCGCACGCCGCCGATTCATATGACGCGCTGCTGGCCGATCCTCGCGTCGATGCTGTGTACATTCCCCTGGTCAACAGCGTGCATAAGGAATGGACGCTGCGCGCGCTGGCCGCGGGGAAGCACGTGCTGTGCGAGAAGCCTCTTGCCATGAACGCGCAGGAGGCCGAGGAGATGGCTTCGGCTGCGGATTCTGCCGGCAAGCACCTGATGGAGGCGGCCATGTACCGGTTCCATCCCCGAACGCGGGCGTTCGTCGAGGCGCTTCGCGACCCGATGTACGTGCAGTCCAGTTTCGGATTCACGCTCAAGGGCACATCGAACTATCGGTTTCAGGCCGACCTGGGCGGTGGCGCCTTGCTCGACGTCGGCTTCTATGTCGTGAGCGTTGCTCGCTGGATTCTCGGCGAGCCGTCACAGGTGCTTGCGCGATCAAGGCTGGTCGATGGCGTGGACATGACGACCAGCGCGCTGCTCCAGTTCGCGGGCGGCCAGACCGCCGCCGTGTGGGCGAGCTTCGAATCGCCGGAGGATCAGGAGCTGACGGTGGTCGCGCGGGAGCGCGTGCATCGCATCGAGCGCCCTTTCAACTGGCCCGACGAGGCTGACCAGTATCAGCTCATGGTCGAGTCGTTTGCCGACAGCATCCTCGACGACCGGCCGGTCGCGATTCCGCCGAGCGAGTCGGTCGCGAACATGAAGGTCCTCGACCGGATTCGAGAGGCGGCTGCTAGCGCTTGACCAGCGCCTGAAAGCCGGGGTTCTCGTGCAGCGGGCCCAGATCCGGATCGCTTAGAGCACCCTCTTTCAGGTCGGGTCGCATCGGGAAGGCTTGCAGCAGCAGGTCGAGTGCTTCGTCGGGCCTGTCCTGGGCGACGCGAGTGCCTGCGAGGTTGTAGAGCGCCGCCCCCATCACGATCGGAGGCGCCAAAATCTCACGCATGTCGGCAACGGCTTCTTCGAACAATTGATGCGCCCGGTCTGGATCGCCGTTCTCTTGCCAGTACTCGTGGATGTGGACGCGCGGGTGCGTATAGCTGTTGCGAAGCAGAGCCTCAAAGGTGGTACTCCCCAGACCCCACTCGAACGGCCGATCGCCTAAGTCGTCGGAAAGGGCGATGAGCGAGGCGAGCAGCGTGTCCGATCGTTCGGCGATGTCAGCGAGGGAGACCCCCAGCCCACTCGCAAGCTCGGCGTCGTTGACCTCGTCCACGTCCCCTGGCGGCGGCGTGTGTGACCGGCCTTCTTTGACGTCCGTCAGAGCGTTGCGCAGGCGCTCCCGCCACATGCACACGTGGAACAGGAGGAGCGCCGCCGGCCAACCTTTGGGCTGCGTCTCCGACTTGCGGATCTCGGCGACGAACTCGCGCTCCATGTCGCGCTCGGCTTCCAGCGCTTTGCGCACGTCTGCCATCGGCCCATGGTAGTCGGCTAAGCGGTGGTTTTCGGTGCGGTCTCCAGTGATGGCGCAGGCGCGGGGGCAGATGAGATGGACGCCTGGGCGCTCGAGATCGGGACGAGCTGCCTGAACCCGGCCAGGGCGTGATCCCAGTCCTGGAGCATCGCCGCCGCACGGGCGCTGCATGTCCGCCGGTGGTGCTCCTCGACCAGAGCCCGCAGCTCGGGAGCGTCCTCGGCCGGCACCTCGCGCGCGACCACGCTGTCGGCGTTGAGCTGGTTCCATGCGGTGACGTAGGCCACGCCGCCGGTCATCCCTGCTCCGGCGTTCCAGCCGATCGGGCCCAACGCGACGGCGATCCCGCCTGTCATGTATTCGCAGAAGTGGTCACCCGCCCCTTCCACGACAGCGGTCGCCCCTGAGTTGCGCACGCAGAACCGCTCGCCGACCCGGCCGGCCACGAAAAGACGCCCGCCGGTCGCGCCGTAGCAGATCGTGTTGCCGGCCAGCACCGGGTCGGCGGCACCGTCGCCGGCAAACGGCCGGATCGCGATCACACCGCCGCCCATACCCTTGCCGACGTAGTCCTGCGCCTCGCCTTCCAGGCTGAGCTCGATCCCTTCGTCGAGGAACGCCCCGAAGCTCTGCCCGGCGCTGCCTGTGTATTGCCGCGACTCGTTCGTTCGCAGCGCCGCACCGACCGTCCGGTTGGAGTTGTCGATAGCCCCGCTCGGCGGTGGTGGTGCGGGCAGGTCGCCGTTGCGAGCCCAGACCCGTCGCCGCGGCAGGTTCTCGTCGGTCGGCGACAGGATGAAAGACAGGTCGAGGGTGGCGCTTGAGTCCGGCTCGAGCAGCTCGGTTCGGCCGACCACGTCTTCCAGCGAGCGGGCTCCCAACCGAGACAGGTGCTCGCGCACCTCTTCAGCGATCAGGAACAGGTAGTTGAGCACGTGCTCCGGACGCCCCGCGAACTTCGCGCGCAGGTCTTCTCGCTGCGTAGCGATGCCGGTGGGGCAGGTGTTGAGGTGACACTGCCGGGCCATGTCGCAGCCGAGCGCGACGAGGAGACCGGTGCCGAAGCCGAACTCCTCCGCGCCGAGCAGCGCGGCGACGACGACGTCGCGGCCGTTGCGCAGACCTCCGTCGGTGCGGAGGCTAACCCGGTCGCGCAAACGGTTTTCCACCAGGACGTGCTGCGTCTCGGCCAGCCCTAGCTCCCACGGGACGCCTGCGTTCTTGATCGAGGACAGCGGCGAGGCGCCGGTGCCGCCGTCGTGCCCGGAGATCAGGATGTAGTCCGCTTTCGCCTTGGCCACGCCCGCGGCGATGGTCCCGACGCCGGACTCCGAAACGAGCTTGACCCCGACGCGAGCACCTGGATTGACCGTCTTCAAGTCGTGGATCAGCTGCGCAAGGTCTTCGATCGAGTAGATGTCGTGGTGCGGCGGTGGGGAGATCAGCTGCATGCCGGGCTGCGCGTGGCGCAGACGCGCGATGAGGTTTGTCACCTTGATCCCGGGAAGCTGTCCGCCTTCGCCCGGCTTGGATCCCTGGGCGATCTTGATCTCCAGCTCGTCGGCGCGCTTCAGGTAGCGAGGCGTGACGCCGAATCTCGCTGAGGCGACCTGCTTCACGCGATTGTCGCGCCGAGCGCCGCCCCCGTCGTCGTAGGTGTCGGGGTCCTCGCCGCCCTCGCCCGAGTTGGAACGCGCGCCCACCTGGTTCATCGCGATCGCGAGCGCCTCATGCGCCTCGGGAGACAGCGCGCCCAGTGACATCGCTGTGCTCACGAAGCGCTTGACTATCTCGCCGGCTGGCTCCACGTCCCCGATGAGGGTCGGTGAGCTCGATTCCCTGATGTGGATCAGCTCGCGCAGCGATTGGGGCTGGTCCATCCTCGACAGGCGGCGCCACTCGCGGTAGGCCTCCGGTTCAGCGGTCTGCGCGGCCTTCTGCGCCGCGCGCACCGCCAGCGGGTTGTACGCGTGGTGCTCGCCGGTCTTACGAAACCGGACGCGCCCGTGGTCGGGTAATGCATCGGGTCGGTTGCGCGCCAGGCGCTCGAGGTCGGCCAGGTCCGCGCCTCCGATGCGCGATGGCACAGCAGGGAAGCAGAGCTCCATCACCTCGGCGCCAAGTCCGAGCGCCTCGATCACCTCGGCGCCGCGGTAGCTCATGACGCACGAGATGCCCATCTTCGCCATCACCTTGAGCAGACCGGCCTCGAGAGCTTTGCGATAGCGCTTGTCGCCGTCTGATGTACGGCCGGCCGTCGCCAGCGCGAGGTATGGATGGACCGCGGTCGCGCCGACGGTGATCAGGCATGCGACGTCGTGGACGTCGACCGCGTCGCCCGCGATGGCGACGATGTCCTTGGCCATCCGTTCGCCGGCGGCCAGCAGGTGCTCATGGACGGCGCCCACCGCCAGCACCATCGGCACCGGAAGACGCTCGGGGCCGGTCCTGCGGTCGCTCAGTGCGATGACGCCGCCGGCTTCGGCTGCCTCGCGGCGCAACCGGTGCAGCGCGTCGCGCAGCGATTCATGCGGAGCGTATGTCGCGTCGAGGACGGTGGCCTCCTCGAGCACGCGCGACAGCTCGGCGGCCCCGAGCACGGGCGAGTCGAGCTCGAGCAGGCCGCCATTCGCCGGTACGGCGGGATGGTGCTGGCGCCGCAGCTCGCGGTCGACGCCGCCTTCAGGTTCCAGCGTGCCGCGCCGGGCGCCGAGCAGCACGCGGAGTGACATCACGGCCTTCTCGCGCAGCGGATCGATCGCCGGGTTCGTCACCTGGGCGAAACGCTGGCGGAGGTATCCATAGATGCGGCGCGGCGTGCGGCCGAGCGATGCGATGGGGATGTCGTCGCCCATGGAGTAGATGGGCTCGGCGCCGGTCTCTGCCATCGCTTCGACCACGAACTTCACGTCCTCGGCGCCCCAGCCGTGCAGGCGATGCTGCGCGGCAAGGTCTTCCAGCGGATCGACCTCGATCTGGTGACGCCCGACCGGGACGAGCACGCGGTCCGCAAGCAGGCCGTAGTCGTGCCGGGCGGCGGCGCGCTCCTTGGCATCCGCATCGCGAAGCACGGAGCCGTCGCGTGTGTCGACCAGCAGCATCTGGCCCGGGCCTAGCCGCCCGCGCTCGACGACCGACTCCGGCGGCATGGTGACGACGCCGGCTTCCGACGCCGCGGCCACGAGACCATCCTTCGTCCGCTGCCAGCGCAGCGGCCGCAGGCCGTTGCGGTCGAGCGCGGCCCCGACGACCTCGCCGTCGCTGAACGCAAGCGCGGCTGGGCCGTCCCACGGCTCGAACCGGATCGACTGGTAGCGGTAGAAGTCGCGCACCGCCGCGGCGAGGTCGCCGCGTCCTTCCCACGCGTCGGGGACGAGGCTCATCAGCGCTTCCGATACCTCCCAACCGCGGTGCACCAGCAGCTCGAGCGCGTTGTCGAGCGATGCCGAGTCGGATCCCTCGGACCAGATCACGCCCTGCAGCTCGGGCTCGAGCTCGGCTTCTCGCGCCCGCATCCAGGCCCGGTTGCCCGTGATCGTGTTGATCTCGCCGTTGTGCGCCAGCATGCGGAATGGCTGCGCCAGGCGCCAGTCGGGCATCGTGTTGGTCGAGTAACGCTGGTGAAACACCGCGAGCCGGCTCTCGCACGCGGGGTCTTGCAGGTCCACGTAGAAGTCGGCCAGCCGCGTCCCCGCCATCAATCCCTTGTAGACGAGGGTGCGGCTGGAGCACGACGGCAGGTACATGCGCACGCCGTCCGCCTGAGCTTTCTTTTCTACGCGGCGGCGCGCCAGGTACAGGCGGTGCTCCCATTCATCAGGGTCGAGGTCAGGCCTGGCGATGAGGCCGTGCCAGATCGCGGGCATCGTTGCGCGAGCCCGCTCGCCCAGGCTCGCGACGTCGACCGGCACCTGGCGCCAGTCGTGCAGTCGCAGCCCGCTCGCTGCCATGGACTCGGCGACGAGGTCTCGGCCGCGAACGTCCCACTCGAACAGGGCGGCGACCGCGAACTCGCCGCCGAGGAGGCGGCGCGGGACCTGGATCAGCAGACCGGCGCCGTCACCGCTCTTGCCGTCTGCGTCGAGCCCGCCACGGTGGGACAGCCGGGCGAGGGCCTGGACGCCCAGGGCGACGGCCTGGTGGCCGGGCTCGGGGGTGGCGACAAAGCCCATGCCACAGGCAGCCCGGCTCGTGGGTAGGGCCCCCGGCCAGGCAAGGCGTGAACGACGTAGCGCTGGGGGCACTGGATCGAAGCCTATCGCCGGACTAGGGGTCGAGCTAGTAACCGAGCACCAAAATAGTCAGGTGATCCTTGTGAGATCTTTACATACCCAACAGAGCTTGGACCCGAAGCGCGACGGCCAGGTTGAGGCGGGTCTCGGGGTCCTCGAGATCGACGCCGCTGATCTCGCGGATGCGGTCGAGCCGGTAGCGCAGCGTGTTCGGATGCACGCGCAGCCGCTGGGCCGCCTGCTGCTGCTCGCCTGTCTCGAGATAGGCTCGCAGCGTCGCGACCAGGTTGCCCTTGCGCGCGCTGTCGTGCTCGATGAGCGGCCCCAGATGCCGGTGGCTGTAGTCGACCAGGCGCTCGTCGGTGACTGCGGCGAGGAGTCCGGTGAGGCCCAGCTCGGGCACCGCGACCACCTGGCTCCAGCGCTTGAAGCGGGCGAGCGACTCCATCACGGACGTGACCTCGCGCAGGGAACCGGCCACGCCGGCGGGTGCCTCCGCGGGGCCGCTGAAACCGACTGAGACTGTGAATCCAGGCTTCCACTCCACGATCGCCTGCTGGATCTGGATGCCCAGGGCATGGGCGCGAACCTGGTGATCGCCGCCCTCCGATCCCAGCGGCAGCAGCGATACGACCTGGTCGGAGCGGCCCTGGAGGAGCGCGCGCGGATAGCTGGTCCTCACCACGCCCGTAACCCGGCGCAGGAAGTCTCGCTTCAGCGCCTGGATCGCGTCCTCGGAGATCTGGCGGGCGCGATTGAAGCCGCGGAAGTCGTCGATGTCGACCAGCATCACGATGTGGCTGCCGTGCAGCGGGTAGCCGAGGTGTCTTGCGCGGCGCTGGGCCGCAGCCTCGTCGCCGTACGTCCCGTGAAGCAGGTCCTCGAGGAACTCGCCTCGCACCCGGCCTTCCACCTCGGACAGCTCCCGCTCCTTCGCGACGGCGAGCGCCAGGACCAGGGCCGCCTGCTCGATCGCCATGAACGCGAGCTCCTCGTTGTGCGGCGGGTGATCGAGGACGGAAATGTAGCCGAGCACCTGGTTGGCGGCCAGGATCGGGGCGATCAAGCGCTCCCGCGACATCCCGACGTGCGGGAACGGGGGCACCTTGACCGGCGCGCGCTTGGCCTCGACCTCGCGGAGCATGCGCTGGATCTGAGGGTCGAACAGCACGCGCTGCGGCGTCCCCTGGCGGAGGATCGTCTCCTTGCGGTGGGGGTCGCCGCTCCCGCCGGCGTGGGCGAGGAGGTGGAAGCTCGCGTCTTCGATCACGACGGCGCTCTCGAGCAGCTCGGCCAACGTGCGGCAGATCTCGTTGACACCCTTGCCGTCGAGCACGAGCTCGGTGAAGCGGCGGTGGATCTCGATCGAACGCTTGAGGCGCCAGTGCTCCGCGTTGATGATCCGCTCGAGCAGCGGGGCCATCAGGTCGATGAGCTGGACTTCGGCCCCGACCGTGAAGAGGGGGACGTTCAGGCGGTCGGCCTCGCTCAGCATCTCTGGCGGCAGCTTGCGCATGTAGGGCAGCGGCCTGACCACGAGGCCGGCTCCGCCGGAGTCGGCGATCCGGCTGATGAGGCGGATCTGGGCCTCGGGGTCGTCTTTGATCGGAAAGCCGGTCGTGAACATGAGGTCCCCGGCTCGGGGCTGCACCTCAGGGGTCTCCATCAGGCGCACCCACTCGATCGGGTGGTCGAGGCCTTCCGCGCCGGCCACCAGCTTGGCGCCGGCCAGGACCGAGCGCATCGCATCACGCACCGTCGGGCGGGGCTGGACCTCGGCTTCAGGGGCCTTTTTGGTGGCCATTGCTGGCTAGCTTAGGGTGTGGTTGAAGGACAAGCAATCGCGGCTAAGGCTTGTGTCGCGATCACTAGGCGGATTTCGACGCACTGCTTAATCTCACGTCATGACCTACGAAGAGGCCCCGGCTTGCGAGCGGCACGAATCGAAAGTGCCCATGGAGCTGCGCACCATGCACTCCGACTCCTCCCGGCCTGAAGTCGTGGTCGGATTGTTCGAGTGTCCGGAGTGCGGCCACGAGCGAAGGCTGCCGATCCGCACGGGCGAGGCGGTCTAAGAGCAAGAGGGAGCGTCCCCCATCCGGCGCAAAGCGCCGACTTCCCCCTGGTGGGCGAAGTGCTCTAGCCGATCAGCTGTCGTAGCACGAGCGGTAGAACGCCGCCGTGGTGCATGTAGCCGACCTCGGTGTCGTTGTCCACGCGCGCGTGCGTCTTGAATGTGGTCTTCTTGCCGTTGTCCGCGACCGATTCGACCTCGACCTGCTGGCCCGGCTTGATCGCGCCGATCCCCTTGATCGTGAATCGCTCCCGACCTGTCAGCCCGTGCGATTGCAGGTTCTCGCCGCGGGCGAACTCGAGGGGTAGGATGCCCATCCCCACCAGGTTGGAGCGGTGGATGCGCTCGAAACTCTCCGCAATCACGGCGCGCACGCCCAGCAGCAGCGGGCCTTTGGCCGCCCAGTCGCGTGAGGAGCCCGAGCCATATTCCTTGCCGGCGACGACGATCAGCGGAACGCCCTCGGACCGGTAGCGCTCTGAGGCTTCGAAGATCGTGAGCTCCGCTCCATCGGGGAGGTGACGCGTCCAGTAGCCCTCCCGCTCGACCAGCTTGTTGCGCAGGCGGATGTTGCCGAAGGTGCCGCGGACCATCACTTCGTGGTTTCCGCGCCTGGCGCCGAAGCTGTTGAACTCCGGGCGCTCGACGCCGTGCGCAATCAGATATTTGCCGGCCGGGCTGTCCGGTGGGATCGCGCCGGCGGGCGAGATGTGGTCGGTCGTCACCGAGTCGCCGAGCAGCGCAAGTACGCGCGCTCCCTCGACGTCGGCGATGGGCCTGGGCTTTGGGCCGAAGTCTTCGAAGTAGGGTGGCTCCTTGACGTAGGTCGAGTTGGGATCCCAGGCGAAGATGGGGCCGGTCGGCGCCTCCATCTGCTTCCAGTGCTCGTCGCCCTCGAAGATGCGCGAGTACTCGCGCTTGAACATCTCCTGCTGCACGCATTTCTGGACGACCGCGTTGACCTCCTCTTGTGAAGGCCACAGCTCGGACAGCATCACGGGCTTTCCGTCTTTCGAATGGCCGATCGGATCCTTCGTCAGGTCGATGTTGACGGTGCCCGCGAGCGCGTAGGCGACCACCAACGGGGGTGAGCCGAGGTAGCTCGCCTTGACCAGCGGGTGGATGCGGGACTCGAAGTTGCGGTTGCCCGACAGGACCGCGACGACGCTGAGGTCCTCCGAGGTCACGGCCGCCTCGACCTCGGGGCTCGCCAGCGGACCCGAGTTGCCGATGCAAGTGGTGCATCCGTAACCGACCAGGAAGAAGCCCAGCTTCTCGAGCGGCTTCATGAGGTCGGCCGTCTCCAGGTAGTCGGTGACCACGCGCGAGCCCGGGGCCAGGCTTGTCTTCACGTCCGGATTCACCTCGAGGCCCAGCTCGACCGCTTTCTTGGCCAGCAGCCCGGCGGCCACCATCACCGACGGGTTCGAGGTGTTGGTGCAGCTGGTGATGGCCGCGATCACGACGCATCCGTTCTCCAGCTTGGCGGCAGGCCTGGGCGCCACCGCGGTCGCCGCGCGGCCGTCGATGGGGCCACCCTCGCCCGTCAGGCGCGTGAGCGCCTCGGCGCTCGGCTTCGGTCCGTTGCCGAATGCAGACGTGAAGCTCTCCCAAACGCGCGGCAGCGGAGCACGGTCCTGCGGGCGCTTCGGTCCGGCAAGGCTCGGCTCGACCTTGCCGAGGTCCAGCTCCAGCAGCTCGCTGAACCTGGGCAGCGGATCGCCGTCTTTGCGGAACAGCCCCTGTTCCTTCGTGTATCTCTCGACCAGATCGATCTGCTCGCGACTTCGGCCGGTGACATCCAGGTAACGCAGCGTCTGCCCATCGACCGGGAAGAGCGCGGAGGTCGCCCCGTATTCGGGGCACATGTTGCTCAGGGTGGCGCGATCCGGGACCGAAAGGCTCGAGAGACCGTCCCCGCAAAATTCGACGAACTTTTCGACCACGCCGTGCTTCCGCAGCATCTCGGTCAGTGTCAGCACAAGGTCGGTCGCGGTCGAACCGGCCGGGAGGGCGCCGTGGAAGCGCACCCCGACGACGATTGGCGTCGCGAGGTATGCAGGCTGGCCCAGCATGGCCGCCTCCGCCTCGATTCCGCCCACGCCCCACCCGAGCACTCCGAGGCCGTTGACCATCGTCGTGTGAGAGTCCGTGCCCATGAGCGTGTCCGGGATCGCGATCGGCCGGCCGCCGCCATCGCGCACCTGGACGACCTTGGCGATGTGCTCCAGGTTGACCTGGTGGCAGATGCCCATCCCGGGCGGCACCAGCGAGAAGTTGTTGAACGCCTGCTGCGCCCAGCGGAGCAGCGCATATCGCTCGTGATTCCGCTCTATCTCCCTCTGGATGTTGCGGGTGTAAGAGTCGCGGAATCCGAAGGAGTCGACCTGGACCGAGTGGTCGATGATCAGGTCGACGGGGACGAGCGGGTCCACCTTGCCGGGATCCTTGCCCGCACGCTTCATGGCCGAGCGCATGGCCGCGAGGTCGACGACGGCGGGCACGCCCGTGAAGTCCTGCATCAGGACGCGCGCTGGGAGGAACGGAAGCTCGGAGTCCTTGGGTGGGGCCGCCGGCCACGCGGCTAGCGACCTGACGTTCTCCTCTTTTGTGGTGCCGGCCTCGGCCAGGCGCACGACGCCTTCGAGCAGCACCTTGACGGTCATCGGCAGGCCGGACGGATCGTGCAACCCTGCTTTCGGCAGCGCGCTCAGAGGGTAGAACTCGAGCTCGGTGCCGGCGAGCTTCGAGCGCGCCGCGATCATGGTCGAATCGTACCGAGGTTCAGCGGGCGATCGTGTAGGGACTTAATCTCTTGGCGTGCCAGCGACCGAAGACGGCGTCACTTACGAAGACGGACAGCTCCAGCTCCCCGATGGCCGCATCCTGGCTTGGCGCTGGTGGGGCGAACCGGGCGGGACCCCGATCCTGCGGCTGCAGGGGACGCCCGGATCCAGGCTCTCCCGGCACCCCGATCCGGCCATCCAGCGCGGTCTGGGCGTGCGCTACCTGATGGCCGACCGGCCCGGCTACGGCGGCTCGACTCGCCTCCCCGGCCGCGGGGTGGCCGTGATCGGGGACGACTTGGCGGCATTACTCGATCATCACCGGCTCGACCGGGTGCCGGTGATGGGCGGCAGCGGCGGCGGACCCCACGCCCTTGCCGTCGCCGCCAGGCGCCCGGAACGGATCACGGCCGTTTCCGTGATCGTGGGCGGTTCGCGCCTGGAGCCTGACGAGGTTGGCGCGCTCGTAGGGGTGAACGCCGCAGGCTACGCGGCTGCCGAGCTCGGATGGGAGTCCCTCCACCGGCTGACGGTGAAGGTTCGCGAGCGGGTCCTTGGTGAGGAGGGCCTGGCCGGCGTGCTCTCGGACGCGCCCCCTGAGGACCGCGCCATCATGCTGGACCCGGCCTGGCAGCGAATCGCCCGCGCCAACAACGCGGAGGCGCTGCGGCAGGGCGCCGAGGGCTGGACCGACGAAATCATGGCCCTGCACCAGGACTGGGACTTCGACCTGGAAACCGTTCAAGCAACGGTCACCTGGTGGCATGGCGACAATGACAAGAACGTGCCGCTTTCGGCGGCGCGGCGGGCGGCTGCGCGATTGCGCCAGGTGGACCTGCGGGTCTGGCACCACGAAGGCCACCTCGCCTCATTGACGCACGAGGCCGAGATCGTGGGTGAGCTGCTCAGCCGCTCGGGCTGACGGCGGTAGCATTAGTTCGCTAACGGCGCTCTAACAAGGAACGTTGAGCTGGCGACGACTTGACAGGGGGTGGCGCACCTATGAGTGATGCATCGGGTCCCCTTCCGCCGCCAATCGACTGGGCGGCGTTCGTAGCCGAATTGGAAGCACTGGCTGAGGCGTCGCTCGGCAACCGCGCTCAGGGGATCAAAAACGTTCCTGCAGCGGCCGATCAGTCCGACGCCGGCATCCAGCTGGCCATCGACCAGGTCGCAAAGATGACGCTTCTCTTTGTCGACCCTGTGCGACTGGACGATCTGGCAGACGAGATGAGGGCGCGGCTCGCTGGTCGCTCTGGAAAGCCGCTGCCAGCGCGACAGCCTGCGGCGCCCGAGTCGATCGCCGATTCAGCGGAGGCCGGCAGAGACTGGCCACTGCTAGCCGACTCGATTGCTGACAGTGGCGGATGCCTTGGAAGCACGCTGCTCTGCGCAGGCGTTGCCGTCGCAGCGGTCTTCGTCCTTGAGTCACTTCTGCCGGCGTAGCTCGCCTGCTTTGCCCCGCGCTAAC